>NZ_CAKZLP010000078.1 GCF_937127095.1 uncultured Amphritea sp. | reverse complement strand
GAAACCGGCCTTTCCCTCCTCTTCAATCTTGATCTATTGCTTAAGTAAGTGCCATTCGGCTTTGACCCCTTTAGCTCATGACCCCTTTAGCTCGCGACAGAACACCTTGTTTTTCTCAACGTCAGCGGCGGGAGCTATTCTGTGAAAGAGCGCATTGCACCACAGAGAACACAGAGGGCACCGAGGTAAAAGCCAGAGCAAAAGGTTTTTAGGGAAAAATAGATCTGTTCCCGTTGGTCCGTTCACTTTTGCCCACTAAGTCCTGATTAAAGGGCTGGAACCCTTTAGCTGAATCTAATAGTGATAACGACACGAGATGATCGTAATCGCATTATCATCAACTGCATAGACCAATCGATTCGTGTCATCTATACGCCGAGACCAGAAACCCGCTAGATTTTCCTTTAAAGGCTCTGGCTTACCAATACCTTCAAAAGGTGAGCGTTTAACGTCGTTTATAAGCTTATTTATTCGTTTAAGAGTTTTTTTGTCCTGGGTTTGCCAATACAGGTAATCGTTCCAGGATTCGTCAGTCCATGACAGTAAACGACTACTCATCAATCAAGTCTCTGCGGGTTACCTTACCGGCTTTGAATTGTTCAATTGAGCGATTCAAATGCTCAGCATTTGCCGGTGAACGCAGCAAGTGCACCGTTTCCATCAGACTGTTGTAGTAGTCTAACGACATAACAACAGCATCTTCCGAATCACGGCGAGTAATAACCGCCGTATCTGCGTCATTAACGACGGAATCTAATACCGCTTTCAGGCTATTTCTTGCTTCTGTAAAAGACACAATTCTCATAGAACCTCCACATGTACGCTTTACAGGACAAGTATAGCCTTGAACCCTAACATGTACAATATGATGAACATGTCAATTAGGTCTATTTAGGGTCTGTGTAACAACTATAGCTTTTCATTTTTAGGCTTTGGACCTCGCTTCAAGGCAATCACGCGTCGACCTGATAATGACTCGATTTCTTCTTTAAACCGGTCATTCCCTAAAGCTAAACCTTTATTAGATGCATCCCGTATCTGGGTAAGAATATGATCATCAAGGTGACCTGCGAAAAGCTTTCTATAGCTTAGAGTACGCGCCGCAACTGTTTCTCCAAGCGCATGATAAACAGCATGAGGTGTCCACATTTTTATAGCCTCCCCCTGACCATTGGCCTTATAACTGGACCACCGATAGTCTATTCACAGTAAAGGGGTCTCCATGATAAGTTCTCCGGTCATTGGTCTGTCGCGACAATGATCTCTGCACTGCCCTGTGGCGCAAACAGGTTGCTCATTTCACATCGCTTTTAGTCAACGTTTAATCCGTCCAACATCGCTTGATAAAAGGGCCTCCACGTAAGCACACTGAAGCCCCGCCCTACCAATAAGATCTGAAACCTAAAGCTGATACCTTGTTACCTATCCTCTTGGGATTCAGCCTCATCCCGGGCATGCTCGGCGGCCCAGGTGCCTGCCGCTTCCACCGCCACCGGTGAGGCGGTGGGCAGCACAGACAGGTAGCTTTCGGTATCCTCCACCGACACAACTGAACGTTTGCTCATGTGATACAGCGCATACAGTGCATAGAGCGCGATGGCAACGAACGTCGCACACAACACCAGCCAGAAGGTGAACGGGCCAAACGTTTCCATCCCCCAGCCGGTGACCAGCGGGCCGGCGATAGCGCCCAGCCCGAAGGTGAAAACCAGCCCCCCGGAAGCCGCGGGCATATCCTCTGCAGCAAGATAATCATTGGTATAGGCCAGCAATAGGGCGTATAGCGGCGTTGTCACCCCACCGGCGAAGAAGGCGGCTGCCATCAGCGACCACAGGCTGCCGCCGGTAACCCACCCCAGCAGGCAGGATGCTGCACCAATAGCGGCCGCGCCGAAGATCAGCTTGCGCCGATCCACCCGGTCCGATAGCCAGCCGATGGGGTATTGCAGTACCAGCGCACCGGCAAACAGCATCGCCACAAACAGTGAGATCTGCGTCGCTGTCAGCCCTATCTGGGTGCCGAGAATCGCGGCCATGCCCGATTGTGTGGCATAGACGATACCCAGCAGGAATATTCCCACGGTGCCCAGCGGTGAGCCCTTGAAAAGATCACGCAGGGACATCGGTCGCGCGACCTCGGCCGCTGGGACTGAGGTCGCCGCGAGAAGGATAGGCGCAAACGATATCGATACCAGAATCGAAGCACCAATGAAGAGCACGGAGGTTCCCGCATCACCCAGCGTCAGTAACCCCTGCGCGCCGATGATACCCAGTGTCTGGGCAATCATGTAGGCCGACAACACCGTACCACGGGTCTCATTGGTGGCGGCGTTATTCAGCCAGCTCTCGGCGGTGACATAAACGCCCGACATACAAAAGCCAATCAGCACCCGTAGCACTGTCCAGGCCCAGGGGTCGGTTAACAGCGGGAATGTAATCAGCCCCGCCGACATGAAACTCCCCAACGCCGCAAAAACACGCACATGCCCCACCCGCCGGATCATCCGCGGAGAGATACGTGCGCCCGACAGAAAACCCATGAAATAACCCGAGGTGACGATGGCCAGCTCCAGAGCTGAAAACCCCTCAATCCCACCACGCAGGCCGATCAGGGTAAAGTGCATACCGTTGCCCAGCATGATGAACACAATACCAAGCAGCAGAGGCCAGACCCTGGAGAGTACTTGAATCATATAACGTCCTTACTAAACGTTCCGTTTACAAAATACGTCAGATATATATTTCTGATGTTAAAACTCAGGGCGTTTTAAAGTGAGTGCCGTGCACATAATTATGCATTGCTATCACCACCTTAAATTGACCAACAGAGAAAAGCGTAAAGCAACCAACCCCAATACTCTTTCACGTTCACGACCAGACTTGTCACGCTGACGACCTGTTTGAATTGCAAGAAGCAAGCCACCTAATGACCGTCATTTCCAATCACTCGATCAGTGGCTATAACAGCCTGCTATCGGGCATCCAATCCACCAAACTACTTGAGGCTATCAGCGTTAATCGTTGGAGTCACCTAAGCACAGAGCATCAACAGTCGGTTATATTCGCTTCAGCATTCCCTGAGTCCACATTGGTAAAGGCGCTTTCGTTGTTTCCTGCAAAAATTCACCACCAAAAGCAGAAAGGCAAACCAATCAGCAAATAGAACGGGGTTGTACGATATAACCTAACCCCCATAGCGCAGAACTGCTGCACACCTCATCATCAGTTGATGATTCACTCAGCACCCACTATAAAAAAGGCTTACCGAAGTAAGCCTGAAAGGAAGGGGAATACTTTTAGAATGTTTTAGAAGAAGAACGCCAGCCCCAGATTGACACTGCTGTTTTCCAGCTCATCGTCAAGATGACTCTTCGCATTGAAGCGGGAATATTCAGCGATCATCAGCAGGTTATCTGTCAGATTGTGATAAGCACCGATGGTCGCTTTCGTCTGGCTTTTCATCAGTGTATCAGGATCGGCTGAGGTTTTATCCAGACGAGTCTGTCCGAGACTGATACCGTACTTTGTTGCATCACTCTGATAGGTCAGTTGACCAAAGCAGCCTTTTGAACGACGCGCTTCACCGTTGATATCTGCCGCATCGATAAACAGACCTGCGGTACCCACGCCATCCGCAGTAAAGCAGGATGCGACCACACCCAGATCGTTGAATTTGTAGCTGGCGGTCAGATCAACTGCATTACCGGTATAATCGGCACTCCCCGCCTTAACGGTCTGTGAGAGAAAACTGGCGGAGACAAATCCATTATCGCTGTTATAACGCAACTTACCGTGCACGCCTGGCAGTGAGGAACCACTGTCACCGGTAGTACTGACACCAGCCCCCAGCGTGATCAGATCCAGCGGCTGAAACACACCAATAGTTGCTTCAACATGTTCACCCAGAGGTTTTGCAAAACTAATCTGCGAGATCCGATCAGTAAATATATAGCCATAACCCACACTGCCGAAGCTGGTATTCAGCGGGCTCTTAACTAGTCCATGAGCTCCTACGCCAATTAATGACATATCAGCCAGAATCACATCGAGAGCAAACACACCGTAATCTCGACCCGCCTTAATCGTACCCATCCCCTCTTTTTTTGCTAACAGGAAAGCCCTGATCGCCTGATCGTCATCCTGTCCATTAAATGCCGCGTTAGTGGTAAGGCCTGGCTCGAGTGCAATATTAGCCGAAATGTCATAACCCTGTTGCTGGGTTGCCACTGTCCACATAATAGACGCGGGAATATAGCCGTTAGAGACAGACGACGCATTCTCACCAGTACAGAGTAACGCATTCGCATCCACCTGATTACCGGAGTCATCACACTCTGCAAAAACAGCATGGCTATTTACGTTACCAGAAACACCCAGGGTCCAGTCACCAGCCTGAATGGTCAGTGCCTGAACCTGTCCAGCCGTTGCAGCAAGAACCAGAGCGGAAATCATTTTTTTCATTATAGTTACCTTCATGTTTGTTATTTTTAAAATTTTTCAGGGTGCAACCTGCCCTGCCAGGACGACATTACAGGTGGCTATTTTGGAAAAGATCAGCTGCAGCAACCGCTGCAGCCTGTAGAGAAAACTTAGTTGGTTAGCGTTTCATCTTTGACAAACCAGTGATGTTTTGCGCTATTGAGCAGCAGCAGATACACACAAAACGAAACAAAGAAAGTAATCGGCGCGGAGAACAGTGCCAGCGAGGCATTGGCATAGTTCAGGATAATGATCCCCAGGCCGGCACCGGAAAACCAGGCGATCAAACCGCAAGGGTTGAACGAAGTGACCCGTTGGGGACAACATTCAATATGCCCACCAAACAACTCGTCATACTTAGGAGAGAAGATATGCGCCAGTGCGATTGCTACCCAGGCCACCACAAAGATACCCTGATAGGCCAATGCCTGCAGAATAAAGCTGAACACATTCAAAAGCATCAGCGTATATACCACCGCGCCCACCGCAATCGCCCAGAAAAATCGCGGTACAGAGCTCAGGCCAAAACGTTCGAAGAACGCCTGCATATTTTCCGCAGCCAGGTAGAAATTAGCCGTGTTGATACGTGTCTGACTCACCCATACAAACAGCAATCCCCAGATACCCATCAATTTCAGAATAGCCAGTACCACCGATACTTCGGACAGCCCTCCTTCAGCTGGAATCGTCGCCACCAGAAAGATACCGACCATGCCATTAATCATAAAGGTAAACAGATAGAACGGCATACCAAAGTTGATATTGGCATGAAAGCGAGAATCATCCTCTTTACCAAAGCGAGCGTAGTCCCAGGTGTACATCATCAGAATCCAGACACCCATAAAGTAGGTGAAACAGTTCCACCAACCATTCTCAGGATCACCGCCTTCCGGTCCCAGATTAAGCCAGGCATCACTGTAGCCGTATTCATTAATCGATACGGCTACCGCCGCGATCAGACCAAGAATGTAAAACGGCAGCAGAATACCGTTAAATTTATCCAGCCAGCTCTGTACACTGCCAAATACCAGCGGCACGCTGTACAGCACCACTATAAGATAGGCTAACTCGATGCTCAGTGA
Organism: uncultured Amphritea sp.; assembly: GCF_937127095.1. Lineage (GTDB taxonomy): Bacteria > Pseudomonadota > Gammaproteobacteria > Pseudomonadales > Balneatricaceae > Amphritea. Next base: position 177,931 of record NZ_CAKZLP010000078.1, on the reverse strand, counting down.
AGGGAAATATGCCTGAATCGCCACCGCGATCACAGAGCCTTCAAACACCGAGTAATAGATCGCCGTCGCGAAGAAGATCAGGGTTGCCAACGTGGCGCCAACCTTACCGAACAGCACCCGTGAAAAAAGCGCTACGGAAAGGCCGGTGCGGATCGCATAACGGGTTATCACCGCATTGATCAGACCGTAAGTCACTACTGATAAGGCAAGGCCGATCAGTGTGTTAATGGTACCGAAACTCATCGCCAGGGTCGCAGACACCACCAGCCAGAACATCGCGCTGCAGATCGCCCACCAGGCCATACTCAGCGAGCCACGGGTCATCCGCTCCTCGCGGGGCACCGACAGAGTGGCCGAGCCACTGTTTGTTTTTATATTACCAGCCATAACAACTCTCTCTTATTGTTGATATTTCCCTGATTCGGGATCAACTCAGAGTAAGAGAACCACGCAAGAGATTATTGACGATGGGTGAATTGGGATTTGTATTACAGCGAATGTGCTGCTTGAAGACTTCACTATGTGTCTTACCAGGCGCGAGACTGCAATGCTTCGCGCTGCTGAACAGACTGAAGTGTTAACCTATTTGAAAAAGTAATTATTTTCGCCGCTGGAGGCGGCTATTACAGAAAGCTCTTAGCAAGAAAGATATGTGCCAACTAGCGGTTACCCTTAAGCGAAGCGCATCTCATCTCCTTCGGCGTGCAGCCAAACCGTGACTTAAACAGACGGCAGAAATGTGCCTGGTCGTTAAAGCCCCAACGATAGGCGATCTCTGCCAGGGTGGTATGCCGGATATCACCACGAATATCATTGAGGGCCGATTGTAAACGCAGCTCTTTGATCCACTGACTGACGGTCTGATCGGAATCTTTAAACAGTTTATGCAGATAGCGTGTGGATATTTGGCAGGCGAAGGCGATCATATCCGGGGAGAGTTCTGAACGCTGAATATTTTCCCGAACAAACGCTTCAATATTATGCAGATGGACATTGCGCAGATTTGCTTCATTACTCATCAGCACGCGGTCGTCGTTTTCCATGCTGTGGGCCAGCAGGTCGATCAGCTGACTACCGAGAATTTCGTGGGCATTGTCATCGGTATAGGAGGATTGTTGTACCATGGTTCTGAGGAAGTTGAAGAAGACGTTCCCCATCCCCTTGCTTTTATCAAACTCCATATAGAGAAAACGTTCAGGTTGACGAATGCGGGTCTGCAGTTGGGATACAGGCACCCTGACCACCCAGAGGGCGTTATCTTTGCTATAGCTGAATTCGTAAGGCAGATCGCTACGTTCCAGAATAAATGCACCCGGATTACACACGATGGTGTGATCCGCCTGAGCAAAACGGACCTGATCATGTGCCGGAATAGTGATCAGAAAGTAGGGTTCTGATTCATCGATCTGCTGTTCCATTCGCTTAAAACAGGTCGCGGAGCTTTCCATCCGCGATATCCCTAACCGTCCCATCTGCCACTGACTCAGATGTCCGTGAAATTCGCTTGGATTACGAAAATCCAGTTCCAGAGGAAAGTAGGCATTTTCAATCACCCCCCTCCAATAATCCTGACGCTCTCGCTGGGGCAGCAGATGAGTACTGTAACAATTGTTCATATATGAACGCCTCTCTTTATAATTATTGAGTCCATATGTTTTTCTATTGTATCCCTGATTTCAGTATGGGCAAACAGCCTTTTTCTCTTTCAATCTCCTTATCAGACTTAAAAAAAGCAGCCAGATACGCCGGTAACGTACCTGACCGAATATCCTGCCATCAGGATAGTGAATTGATCTGGCGCCCATATGCTAGAAATAACGTGGATTTAGGGCGGTCAGTCTATGCAACTTTATGAGAGGCTGGCCCTAGTCAGTCGATAACACTGATTCGGTTCAAGCACTAATTTCCAGCCCGGACGCACAACGATGTTGGTGGTGGGCTCCTCAACTACTGCAGGGCCAGTGATCTCGATACCCACATCCAGCTTAGGACCGGAATAGACAGCAGTATCAATCCAGTGACCATCGTCATCGAACAACGCCGGACGATAGCCAATCAGTGCATCCTCAGCTTTACCTCCCTGGAACTCCAGTGTTTTAAAATTTGGCTTAGCGACATTGCCGACCATAGTCGATTCAATGTTTACCAACTCCACTGGGTTGTGCGGTTCTGAATAGGTATACAACTCCTCATGACGCTTGTGAAAGTCATCCAGAATAGCTGACATCTTTTCACGACAGATTTTGCCCGGATAGATCTCCACATTACACTCGTGGATCTGACCTACGTAACGCATCTCGACGCTGCGGGTATAACTGATATCGTCCGGGTTAAATCCATCAGAGAGCAGATGCTCTCGCCCCTGCTGCTCCAGATCTTCAAACTTGGCATTCAGTGCGTCCAGGTTAGCATCGCCATCAAGTCGCATGGGTTCTGACGCCAGGTAGTTATAACGCACGTCAGAGATGATCTGACCAAATGCACAGAATACAGATGACACTTTTGGCACCAGCACCGTAGTGCTGCCGATCTCCTCTGCCAATGCGGTGATATGCATCCCAGCAGCACCACCGGCACACAGCAGGGCAAAGTCACGTGGATCATAGCCCCGTTCGATGGAAACCCGACGAATACCATTCACCATATTGAGGTTTACAATTGTGCTGATACCGTAAGCGGCTTTCTCAACGCTGATACCCAGTGGATCAGCTACATGCTTTTTGACTGCCGCGATAGCCGCATCCCGGTTCAGATTGATGGTACCGCCGAGAATCGCATCGGGATTAAGATAGCCCAGTACTAAATTGGCATCAGTGACTGCCGGAATAGTACCGCCTTTGCCATAACATACTGGCCCCGGTGTGGCACCGGCACTTTCAGGACCGACCTGCAACATACCGTACTGATCCACCTGACAGAGTGAGCCTCCACCTGCCCCCAGGGTTTCCACCTGAATCATCGGCACACCGATACGATAGCGTAGGAAATCGATATTCTTGTTGAGGTTAGTCTGACCATCTTTGGTCAGAGTGATATCAAAAGAGGTGCCGCCCATATCTACAGTAATTACATTATTGATACCAAACGGCTGACCGACAAACAGGCCCGCCTGAGGTGCAGATGCCGGGCCTGAGTTAATCGCATTGACTGCTCGCCCCTGCATCGCTTCACCGATCGCCAGACCACCATTAGACTGGAAATAGCGCACCGGATACTTTGCTCCCAGCGATTTAAAGTAGTCATCGATTTTCTGCACGTAGCGCCGCATCACCGGGCTTAAATAGGCATTCACCACAGTGGTAGAGGTGCGGGTATACTCACGCACCTGCGGATAAACTTCGCTACCGGTACAGACAAACACGCCAGGCATCATCTCCTGTACAATCTCTTTGGCACGTTTTTCATGGGCAGAATTGCGCACTGCCCAGACAAATGAGATCGCCACACTTTCGACGTTCTGATCTTTGAAATAGCTGACCGCATCACGAACTTCCTGTTCAACCAGCGGCTGATCGACTTCGCCGGTACCAATAACCCGTTCATTAATTGGTCGGCGCAGATGTCGCGGCACAATCATATGGGCCGGCGGAAAGTCAGCTTCGTAACGATAACCCTCCTCTTTATGACCCAAGCGAATCTCCAGACTATCTTCATGGCCAGCGGTACACAGCAGGCCGACTTTTACACCTTTTTTCTCGATCAAAGCATTCAGGGCAACCGTTGTCCCATTGATACAGAGATCGCAATCCTGGACGATCTCTTCAATCGAGCGCCCCACCGCTTCTGACATCTGTGCCAGACCCGCTTTGATAGCGATAGTGCCATCCTGTGGAGTGGAAGGGCTTTTGAACACCCGTAGCTCACCGTTGTTTTCAGCCAGTACAAAATCTGTAAAGGTACCACCGGCATCGATACCCAGACGGTATTTATTACGCATAATTCCGTTCCTTAGTTGTTCTTATAATCGGTTTACTGCTGACGCAGTGCGGCAGTGGCCTGCTGGTCAACACTCATTGAGCGAGGGTCAATCACGACGCCATACTCTTGTGAAGCCCCTTCCAGAGAGACCAGGCCGTTCTGATAATCAGACAGTACCGCAGCAGGCGTCCGACTCATCGGATCACCAAAGCCGCCACCACCGGGGTTATAGTTGGCAACCCGCTGGCCAGGTTTAACGGTGAGAATGGTATTTGCCTTGTAAACCTGTTCCTCATCAGCTTTCACAACCAGTTTGCCCAGCTTTGGTTCGATCAACTGATTCTCAGCACCGGCAGCACCCATGGTTGGGATCTGACGACCCTCACCAAAAGCCACTACAGTCATATCATGATCAATCGGCTCAACTTCCCACACCGTACCGGAACCACCCCGATACATACCTGCACCGCCACTGTCCTGAATCAGGCCATAGCGACGAATAATGATCGGATAGGAGTATTCCAACAGCTCAATATCGCCGGAACTGAGCGCACCAAAGCAACACAGAGGCCCACAGGCGTGCCAACCATCCATCACCTGAGTTGCACCGGCACCGGAGATAATCGATGCCAGCACCATAGTCACGTACTGCTCGCCGGTACGGGGATCAATACCCGCAATATTGATACCACTGGCATGACCCCAGGATGCAGCCACCCGCTCCGGAGCAGCCTGTTCAAGTGCTTTACGAACGGCATCGGTGAGAGTCTCCATCGGCGTGGTAGTACAATTCACATGGGGCGCGGGCTCCTGGGCATTACAGAGAGTGCCTTTCTTCCCCAGATCCACCGACACGCAACGATACAGTCCCTCGTTATAGGGGGGTGGCAGTTGAGCAAACATCATCAGCCCCAGGTATACACCTGACATCGAGTTGCCCTCATAGGAGTTAATAAAATAGGGAATCTGCGGCGGGCTCTGCACTTCAATGTGCAGCCGATCACCCTTGATCGTCACTTTCGAGGTGATCTCCATCTCACCAAAGCCATGACCAGAATCTTCCAGTACGGCAGAACCAAAGTATTCACCATCAGGAACCGCTTCTATCAACGAGCGCATCTGCCGGTCAGCCATATTTTTCAGTTCGGCAATACAAGCCTGAATCTGTTTTACACCGTACTTATCCAGCAGCGCGATCAGATTGCGCTCGCCTACCCGACAGGCACCGTACTGAGCATTAAGGTCACCTTCCTGATCACGACGGGCACGCATGTTCGTGAGCAGCAGGTTAACCACATCCTCCCGGCGCTTACCCTTATCCCAGAGTTTCACCGGGGGAATCCGCAAGCCCTCGGCATAGATCTCTTTCGCATCCGGGTTATAGCCTGCAGGAACCGGACCACCGATATCCGTAAGATGCCCTTTACAGACAGTCCAGAACACCAGTTCACCCTTATAAAAAACGGGCTTGTACATGCAGCAGTCAAGTATATGACTACCTTTATAGGCGGGGTCGTTGTGATAGATAACATCACCTTCGTAGATATCGTCACCGAAAAACTTAGCCACCTCTTTCATGGCAGGAATTAGCGAGCCCAGATGAATCGGGATATCCTGCCCCTGCAGAATCATCTCTGGAAAGTGGTCAAACAGCGCATTACTGTAGTCATGAGCCAGGTTAAAAACACTGGAACGACCAGTTTTCTCTAATGTCAGCGTCATCTCCCGTTGCGCTGTTTCCAGCGCACCGCGGACAACGGCGAGTGTGATTGGATCGACACTGGTAGACATGTTGTACCCCTTATTGTTTTTCTGTGAATCGGGTTTGCCCTATCTACTTCAGTGGACAGGAGCAAACGGATAACAAACAGTCTACGAACCCAGCTGATGAATTTATTGATAGGCGGCGACTTAATCTTTGTATCTCCGAGAACAGGGCGCGTCTTTTTAGAAAGGCTTGTGTAAAGGCAGGATAAGTCCACCAATGAACTGATTTTCAGCAATAGTGATAAGCAAAACAGGGTTTTATAGAGGAAAATGACTTCTTTTGCTTTCAACCACTACGCCTCTTGTCTCCACACAGAAAGCAGGCTTTAATTAGGCATTCAAAACATAGCTGATTAAGGTTTGCTGATTTGTCGAAGTTTCATCGTGTAGCTAAACAGCCCCTTATGCTCTGGCATGACGCCATCGCGGGTATTATCACCCACGGGGTGAATGACGAAGCCGTTGATAATCTGATGGATACCCTGCGCCGGATCGTTGATGCGGATGGCAGCTCTCTGATTGTTTATCCTGAAGGCCGACAGCCCTACTGCCCATCGCGTAAACGCCGCAAAGGGGAAGACCCACGTATCCATATCGACCAGTATCTGGAAAGTGCTTACCTGCTGGACCCTTTCTATCGTCTTGCAACGGACGGTACTGCAGAAGGGGTATATAGCCTTTCTGACGTCGCCCCGGATGGCTTTAAACAAAGCGAGTTCTATCGGGTTTACTACCGTCTGGTCAATTTTGGCGATGAGATCTGCCTGATCATTCCGACTAAAAGCGCCAGCATCCAGGTATCAATCAGCCGCCAGGATAATAAACCTAAGTTTACCGCTGCCCAGCAGGGTCTGATTCAGCGGGTTTTCTCAACGGTTAAGGCGATCCTGTTAAAGTGGTGGGACAGCTCACAAACCGAACAGAAAGATCATTTTCTGGACTCTCACCTCGAATGCGCCCTGAGCCATTTCGGCAGCTCGGTACTCACCCAGCGAGAAACCCAGATATTGCAGCTGATATTACGCGGTTACGCGGTGAAATATATCGCTGAGAAACTGGAGATCAGCCCGGAAACGATTAAACACCATCGTAAAAACATCTACGCTAAGCTGGATATTAATTCCCAGGCAGAGATGTTCCATCTGTTTATTGATTCACTGCGGATGATGACACCAGACTCACCGCCGGACCCTCTGTCAGACTATCTTAGACCGCCCCCCGGACGATAAACTATTTACCATTTCAACTTGTTGTTACTGCCATGCTTCCGCTATATTTCAGATCGAAGAGCAAAGCGCATCGGAATCTGAAAGTTTTTACAGTCATGTCTCTGAGTGACAGGCTTTCAAAGACTGATGATCCAACGGAGAACTAAATGGCATATCAATACACCATCTCAGAATGCCGTGACTACCTGCGTGTTGAGGTTCATGGCTCAAGAAACGGGATAGATGTTACCCGCGAGTCCCTCAGGATGTGGCAGATCGTAGCACAGCGGTGTCAGTCAAAAGGGATTAACCTGATACTCGCCGTATTCCACCTGACAGGCACTCGGGACATGATAGATACCTTTAATATTGTCGAGGGCGTTCAGGAGTGGCTGTGGCCGGAATTAGCCATCGCCTATGTTGATATGAATGCAGACAACCGCAAAGAGAATACCATTGTTGAACAATCGGCCATGATGCATGGCATCAACTTCCGCATCTTTTATAATGAAGACGATGGCACCCGCTGGCTGAACGCACTGCAGTCGACTCACCGCCATTAACCCCATCGAGATAAGCTGAGTGCCAAAACTCAAAACCCATCATATTCTTATTCAATAAAAAAGCCGCTCAGAAAGCGGCTTTGTTCAAATCAGGCTATGCCGATCAGTTTAAGAGTTAAACAGCAGGTTAGGCAACCAACGCGTAATCGACGCTGTTTTTCCCGGCTTGTTCAGCGCAAAGTGGAAGATATACAGCATATAGATACCGGCAAGCATCAATCCGGCTGCAAACAACTTACCCACCGATTCCCGTGCCAGCAATGCATAGACAATCATCAATACGCTGGCGGATGATGCCAGAATAAAAGGCTCCCAACTTAAAGATGTTTTCCGTATTTTATTGGTTACACTGTCAATATTGTTAGCGTGCTTAAGGCTGGGTATGAAAGTAGAAGAGATTTATCGTCGCGATTTAAATCTGTTAGTCGCGTTGCAAGTTCTGGTTGAGGAACGCAGTGTCAGCAGAGCAGCAGCTCGTTTAAACCTGAGCCAGTCCGCAATGAGTCGGGTTCTGGGGCGATTGCGCAGTTTATTGTCTGACCCTTTATTTACACGCCAGGGGCAGAGCCTGGTACCTACAGAGAAAGCTTTATCAGTGAACAGGGCTTTAGATGAACCTATTGGGTCTCTAAGACAGCTCTTATCTCCCATTGATTTTGACCCCAAGTCCTGTGATCAAACATTCACAATTCTAACCACTGATTATGCAATGCAAACTATTTTACCCTTCGCTTTACCCCGCATATATCAGGAAGCACCTAATGTCGCGTTTGAGTTTTTACCGCTACAAGATGAGCACTTGAAAGAGCAACTCACTTACGGCCGGGCTGACTTAGCTATTTGCCGCCCAATTCACTCTATTGAACCATTACAGTACGGTGGACTGGGTCGTGTTGGGGTATCGTGCCTATTATCCAAACAACATCCGTTAGCTAATAAACAGATGTGTTTGGATGATTATTTGAATTTTCCTCATGCAATGATTGCCATTAGCGACGGGGTTAAATCTCTTATTGAACAGGCACTGGAAGATAAGCCTGAACGGCGCATGGTTCTGAGGGCATATCATTTAGAAGCGGCGCTGGCGATTGTGGATACAATGCCATTAATTATCACGGTACCTGCCGATTTAGCCTACTTAGTTTCAGAACGTTATGACCTGATGGTAAAACCGCTGCCCTTTCATTTTACACCGTTTGATTATTCCATGATCTGGCACCCTCGCTGTGAACATTCACCGGCACAAGAATGGTTGAGAGGTGTTGTAAAAGAAGAGTGTGGCAAGCTAATCGCTAAGCGTGTGGTAGAGATGGGACTGGATACAGAAGCGGATGCCATGGCTGCGCCTGGTTAATGATCAAAGCAGGGTGAGTTCATCCCATGTGCATCTTAAGCATCCGGGCATCTTAATAGACGCGGTAACATTCGGCATGGAGCTACTTTACGATTCAACTGCACCATCCACTCCCCAATGCAGTGCTATTCCCCATAGCTAATTTAATCTATGTATAATTTGCATAGATCACTTCCCTTTTTATCATTTGAGTCACCTTTAAATACTCTTTACACTTCGCGCCCATTTCGTCGTTGAGCGCATATAAGCGCTTGTTTCGATCCACTATCGCTAAGGCACTGAGATTGCCACGCCCCATAGGCGTAAATGAAAAGCACCCTCATACCCCTGGCATTTTTAAGAGCAATTTATGTTTACTTTCCGGTTTCCATTCCTGGTTTGGCTGGGTATAGGGATTTTGATTACCAGCCTGGGGATCAGGCAATCTTTTGGTATTTTCATGATGCCTGTTTCCGACTACTTCCACACGGGACGCGAGTTCTTCAGCTTTGCCATTGCATTGCAAAACTTGCTTTTTGGCGCGTTCCAGCCCTTTGTCGGTATGGCCGCCGACCGTTGGGGGCCGAAGCGCATCATCATTTCAGGCGCTATCGCTTACGCTCTGGGTCTGTACTTAACGTCGATCACCGTCGAACCGACCATGATCTACCTATCACTGGGGATGCTTGTAGGTCTTGGCTTAAGTGCCACCAGCTACGTGATCGTACTGGGTGCGGTAGCCAAAGTGGTACCCGCGGAGCATGCCGCTAAAGCCTTTGGCCTGACCACGGCTGCCGGGTCATTTGGCATGTTTGCGATGATCCCCGGGACACAAACATTGTTGAGTATTTATGATTGGCAAAGTGCCATGCAGATATTCGCGGTCATGTGTAGTTTTATTGTGGTGTTTGCATTATTCATCAATACGGCAAAGCAAGAAACAAAGACCGCACACAGGGTACACGAAGACCTGCAAACGCTAAAAGAGGCGTTGAAAGAAGCATTTACGCACAAAGGATACTGGTTGATTCATATTGGCTTTTTTGTGTGTGGCTTCCATGTCATGTTTATCGCCACTCACCTTCCCAGCTATGTGTTAGATAAAAACCTGCCTGCTTCAACAGCTGCCATGGCGCTGGCTTATGTGGGCATTTTTAACATCATGGGGTCATACTTCTGGGGCGCTATGGCAGACCGCTATAGCAAACATTATGTGATGTCAGCACTGTACTTCGTGCGCACGGCTGTGATTGCTGCTTTTGTGTTAATACCTACCACAGAACTGACTGCTGGTATCTTCGGCGCGGCTATCGGTTTTTGCTGGTTAGGAACGGTGCCCATTACATCGGGTCTAGTTCGTCAGATTTTTGGTGCTCGTTACCTGTCGACCCTATACGGGTTGGTGTTTTTCTCTCATCAGGTTGGCAGCTTTTTGGGAGCATGGACCGGTGGTGTTATCTATGATTATTACGGCTCATACGAACCAATCTGGTGGTCAGCGGTCGTGCTGGCGTTTATCTCTGCATTGATTCACCTTCCAATCAATGACAAACCAGTCCCACGTTTAAGGATGGCAACAGCATAATTCTGATAGGCTCTCCTAAGACCGGATGTCGGGAGTCTCTTTGTTATTCATCGCTATCAGCCGCTGCGAGTGAGCCCATTCTATAGCGCAATGCGGCTCACTTAAGCATTTGAGCCTGAGCCGGGCTTGTTAGAAAATCCGATGTCATCACTGACATCGGGTTTTTTAAGCGACTTTATTCAAACCAGGCTATGCCATTCGCTTTATCAGTTAAACAGCAGGTTGGGCAACCAAAGCGCTATCTGCGGGTAGATCACCACCAATGCAAGACCAATAATCTGTAGAATAATAAACGGGATCACCGCTTTATACAGATCGTAGATGGTTATCGATGGCGGCGCCACCGATCGCATATAGAAGAGATTATAGCCAAAGGGTGGCGTTAGATAGGCGGTTTGCATACTGATGATAAACAGCACGGCAAACCATACCGTATCGAAGCCCAACTCCTGTACTATCGGCACAAACAGCGGCACTGTGATGAAGACGATGGCGAAATCATCGAGAAACATTCCCAGTATGAAATAGGTCGCCAGCATCGCCACAATCACCATATAAGGCGACAGACTAGACTCTTCCACCAACTCAGTAATCAACATACCAGCGCCCAGACCGATATAGATTTTGCTGAAGAATACCGCTGCAATCGTAATCCACAACAACATTCCCATCAGCTGAGTGGTGCTCATCAACACCTCTTTGAGCATCTTCACATTAAGCGTTCTATAGATCGCCGCACACACTAACGACCCTGCAGCACCAATAGCGGATGCCTCTGAGGGTGACGTCACACCACCGACAATAAAACCAAGTACGGTCGTGATCAGCGCTCCTGGAAGCACCAGGGCTTTTAACGCCTTTACCTTATCTAAAGCACCAAGACGTTCTGACAAGGCGATAGAGGGCGCTTTATCTGGGTTTTTCAATGCGAACAGGAAAATATAGAGCATATAGATTCCGGCAAGCATCAAACCCGGCATCATCCCTGCTGCAAACAGTTTACCCACCGACTCACGAGCAAGAAACGCATAGACGATCATCAATACGCTTGGCGGGATTAGAAAGCCTAATGCTCCGCCCGCCATAATAGTGCCCGTCACTAGCTTCTTGTCATAACCCCGCTTCAGCATGGATGGCAAGGCAATTATCCCCAGACTCACGGTAGCGGCACCGGAAACACCGGCCATCGCTGCAATGATCGCGCAGATAATCACCGTACCCATGCCTAAACCACCGGGGATACCACCCATCAGCTTATTGATCATATCAAACAGGTCGTCGGTAATACCGGAACGCTGCAACATCAGCCCCATGAAGATAAACATAGGCAGAGCAACCAGCAGGAAATTATCCATCGCCGAGAAAGCACTGGTTGCCAGTAGCTCAAGACCGGCTGGCCCCCACATAAAATATGCCGAGCCAACACCAACTGTCAGCAACGCCCAGGTTAACGGGGCGCCAATTGCTAACAGAATCAGCATAGAAAAAAACATGCCAAAGGTAACCACTAAGGGATCTAGATCTAACACAAATACACCTTTGCTTTAGTGAAGGTCTGACCGGTAGCAAACACAGTATTTACCGGATCAGACGGGGGGAGTTACAGAGTGATAATCAGGAGAGTCGCCAGTATCAGACTTGAGGTTCTGGCTCTATCCCGATCACAATCATGACACTGCGAATCAGCGCAGCGATGCTCTGTAAAATCATCAGGCCAACAGCCAGAGGGAGAACGGATTTGAAGGGATATACAATCGGTCCCCAGGTACTTTTCGAAGAAACCTCTTTAATCGCCCAGGAATCTGCGGCGAAGTTAAAGGTAATATAGAAAAATATCGAAAACACAACTAATCCAATCAAACCCGTAATCACATCCAGTGCCGCCCGCGCCCGAACAGGAAACAGGTTATAGATCACTTCACTGCGAACATGGCCATGATGCTTATGGGTATAAACACCCGCCAGAATACAGAAAGTACCGTATAGCATGGTGGTCGATTCGTGTGCCCACGAGGTAGGGCTGTTAAACAGATAACGCGCCCCTACCTCGTAGCAAAGCCCTGCAATCATGGCCAGACACATCCAACTGAAGGTCCGGCCTACCCACTCAGATACCCTGTCTTGAAAAGCAAGATATTGAGAAAGTTTTGACATCAGACTCTCCCGGTAGCCTTAGCTGTCGCTGTAATCGCTTCAATTGCCTTGGCATTGCGTGGCGATTTAGCCGCTTCTTCTTTCCACACATCCATCGCCGCAGCCGTCAGTGCTTTCGAATCAGCTTCTGGCAGAGATGCAAACTCAAAGATGCCTTCGCCGTTCACATCCAGGCAACCATTAACGTTCCAGGCATGCATGTTAACGGCATGCTTAGCCGTCGCCAGTTCAATCGCCTTCTGCTGATCTTCAGAGAGAGATTCCCACTTCTTCATATTGATCAGCATTCCGTCGGCATAGCCAGGGTTGATCATATTCAGGTAGGTGTAGTACTTAGCCGATTCGTGAAGTTTCAGCGCTTTATACTCAAGAGAACCACCGTAGATAACGCCATCAATCGCACCGGTAGACAACGCGATGTAAAGTTCCTGGCTTGGCAGATATACAGTAGGAATATCAAATTTTTCCAGAATTCCGGCAACCGTTGCAGTCGCGCGAATCTTCATTTTTTTCAGATCTTCAAGGCTTTTAACGGGTTTCGTTGTCAGTAGATCGTATGGTCCACCGAAGACAGCACCCAGGTACTTCACGCCTTTCTCTGCGTATGCTTCTTCCAGCAGCGCAGTCAGACCTTGTTTCTGGTGCAGGTAGATAGCCTCATCATAGCTGGCCCATGCACCGGGAATACCTGATTCAATTTTGGCTATATCCAGCTGACCCGCCCAGTAACCGGCGTATCCCTGGCACATATCCAGAGTACCCTTGGCAACGGAATCCAGCATCTGGTCATTAGGTACCAGTTCTGAACCACGAAAGCGCTGAATACGCACAGTTTTGTTTGAAACCGTTTTAATATCGTCGGCGAACATTTTGTAAAGGTCATCAGTCTCTGTACCGTACAGAGTCTGCATACGTAAGCGAACATTGTCGCCCGCATTCGCAGTAGTGGATGACAGGGCCAGTGGCGCAGCAGCAATACCGGTTGCAGCAGCTTTAAGCAGATCTCTTCTCTTCACTATCTCTATTCCTTTTATTATAAAGTCTGATGGTTCAGGCTTTCCGTCATTTCGCAGACAATCTATTAGTTGACCTTTACTGCGAAACACCTGAATAACGGATCTACCTATCAAGCGGTAGATGTTCGTTATTTTTAACACTGCTTATTAAAAATAGAAAGCGCAACTGTTCATAAAAAAATCATATCTATTTGTAATAATTGCTCTACTCCCTCATTCATGAGCCTCTATAGGAAAAACTCACCAACCACCTAAAAAAACTGTAATCCATTGTTTTAATGACATAAATCAGTAAATAAATAGAGAAAATATGCATTTTAAAACGACTAACTAAGTCATTTTTCGAGGCAACTACCCCTTTCAGGGGATCACCTTTGTTCAATATTCAGAACAGCAATCGTTTTTTTAATTACCATAGAAAATAACTATAAAGAGAGCTATTCTGAACACTTTGATACCCATCCCTTTCACAGTACCCATGGCCGCACCCGACTGGATACAGGCTTATATACGACAACAACAATGCTTATTAAGCCTGCAATCAGCGCCATAACTCTGCCCTTCGCGGCATACCATTAAAATTAAAATCTTTAATCATTAAGATCTGTAACTTTTTCCACCAACCCCGTAGAATCGACGTACATACCAGTCAATAACAACTCTTCCAGATCTGGTTCCTTTTCTATAACTGACTCAATACCCGATTAAAGTGCCGGGAATGAATAAAGGTCATTCAAGACCTTAAGGAACTCTGATGTCACAAGCTTTACTGCTTGCCCCTACCGGTGTGGGTGCAGGCCTCACCACTGCTGTAATAGGCCTGTTTCAGGCAATGAACCGCCAGGGCATTAAAGTCCATTTTTTTAAGCCCATCGCTCAGGGAAATGGCAACGGAATCGATACCACTATTGCTATGCTGCAGGGGGACTGCAGCTCGCCCATTGCTGAGCCCGTTGCCATTCGCGATGTGGAACAACTGGTCAGTCAGGATAAAGGCAACCAGGTTCTCGAACAGATTGTCGCCCGCTATGAACAGAGCCTGCCTGCTGATAACGAAGTGGTCATTATTGAGGGTATGGTACATACCGAAAGTCAGCCGTATGCGACCCGTATCAATCAGGAGATTGCCAAAGCACTGGATGCTCAGGTAGTGCTGGTTGCCACACCGGGTAACGACAGCATCGAAGCCCTGCAGGATCATATCGACATTACTGCTCGGGCATACGGCGGTATCAAGAACAAACAGTTGCTGGGTTGTATCCTCAGCAAACTGGGTGCCCCGGTTAACCGTGAAGGGCAGATGCAAGCTTTCCTGAGCACAGGCAACACGGTTACTCACAGCCTCACAGAAAAAGTTATCCTCGAACACGCAACCATCTTTAACAACCAATTCCGTCTGCTCGGCTGCATCCCCTGGAACCGTGATCTGATTACCCCCAGAGTCAAAGATATTGCTGACTATCTGAATGCATCGATTATCAACACCGGCGATATTGCTACGCGCAGAGTCAGCAGAATATCCATGTGTGCCAGAACGGTTGCCAATGCTGTGAATGAGTTTCGCCCCGGCACGCTGGTATTCACCCCCGGTGACCGGGATGACATGGTCATTGCTGCCTGCATGGCCGCCGTTAATGGCGTTGAACTGGCGGCGTTGGTACTCACCGGAGGCTTCACCCCGTCTACTGCCGTATTAAGACTATGCGCGGGTGCCTGTGAGGCCGGTTTGCCGATTCTCAGCATCCCACTGGATAGCTGGCAAACAGCGATGATGATGACTCAGCTGAATCAGGAAACCCGGGCAGATGATCTGCCACGTATTCGTGATATTAAAGAAGCGACGGCTGCACATATTGATCGTGAATGGCTGGCTACACTGGTGGATTGCAATTATCAGCGCCGTCTCTCGCCACCCGCATTCCGTTATCAGTTAATCAAACGGGCCCGCCTGGCGAATAAAGTCATTGTACTGCCTGAAGGTAATGAGCCACGAACCGTCAAAGCGGCCGCTGTTTGCGCGGAAAGAGGCATCGCCCGCTGCGTTCTGCTGGGCAATACCAAAGAAATTGTTCAAATTGCCAAGAATCAGGGGGTAATACTGAATGACAATGTCACCATTAGCGACCCTCAGCTCATCCGCAAGGATTATATCGATCGACTGGTTGAACTGCGGCAGCACAAAGGCATGACAGCGATTATCGCTGAAGAGCAGCTGCAGGATAATGTTGTGCTGGGAACGCTGATGCTGGAGATGGGGCATGTAGACGGTCTGGTCAGCGGCGCTGAACACACCACCGCTAATACCATCCGGCCACCGATGCAGCTGATCAAAACAGCCCCCGGTTGCAACCTGGTCTCGTCAATTTTCTTCATGTGTCTGCCAGAGCAAGTGCTGATTTACGGTGACTGTGCTATCAATCCTGATCCCAACGCAGAACAGCTGGCGGATATTGCTATTCAGTCAGCCGAATCGGCGATCGCTTTTGGCATCCCTCCCCGCGTGGCGATGATAAGCTATTCGACCGGAGGTTCAGGTCAGGGAGCTGACGTTGAAAAAGTTCGGGAAGCAACACGTATCGCCCGGGAGAAACGCCCGGACCTGCTGATTGATGGTCCGCTACAGTATGATGCAGCAGTGATGGAAAGTGTCGCCAGGTCCAAAGCCCCCGACAGCACGGTGGCCGGTCAGGCAACCGTATTTATCTTCCCCGACCTCAACACAGGTAATACAACCTACAAAGCGGTGCAAAGAAGCGCTGATGTAATCAGCATCGGCCCCATGTTACAGGGTATGCGTAAGCCGGTTAATGACCTGTCACGGGGTGCACTGGTAGACGATATCGTTTTCACCATCGCCCTGACGGCTATTCAGGCAGGCGCCAGCGAAAGTAATTGAGATACGATTGAGCGGCACTGGGAGTTAAAAAAAAGCCGCTGTAATCTACAGCGGCTCCAAAGAGGTCAATTAAATCCAAACTTACGGCATGAAAAAATTGGCCACAGCAGTGAACATCATCGGAGAGAATTCGTATGGTATGTCGTATCTGAGTGAGAGAGAGCAGATAATCGATACGAACGACTCAATACCCGAGTCAATTACTAGGCAATTATATATAACCAACCAATTCAGTCAAGATATTTTGTCTGCTTTTTAACCATCAACTTATTCTCTCTCCAAGCCACTCAGGCAACCCTATTTACTCAACAAAACACTCTGATCTGTTGCTATAGTTAATACGTATTAATCGCAAAATAAGCTGTTAAAAAGGAGCCAGAATGAACCGGATATCTGAAACAACCGATATACCCGTGGGAATCAGTGCATGTGTCATGGGGGAACAGGTTCGCTTTAACGGAGGCCACAGCCAATCACGCATCTGTCAGAATCAGCTGGCAAAGCACTTTAAATTCCAACCGTTCTGCCCTGAAGTTGCTGCCGGGTTTGGTATCCCCAGGCCCACAATGCGCCTGACTGGCGATCCGCAGAGACCCACTTTGATCTTTTCCCGACCACGGGCTGACGACACCGATGAACAAGAAAAAGATCTGAGCAAACAGCTGATGGACGCTTGCCAGTCAATGCTCGACCGGTGTGAACATCTTGATGGTTTTATCCTCAAGAAAGATTCCCCCAGTTGCGGTATGGAACGGGTAAAAGTCTATCAGCCATCGGGACACCCTCATGAAGAGCGCGGCGCAGGACTGTTCGCACGAGCCATGATGCAGCGCTACCCCAATCTCCCGATCGAGGAAGATGGCAGGCTCAACGATGCACAACTCAGAGAAAACTTCGTGATGCGGGTGTTTGCGCATCACAACTTTCGCAAAGAGGTCGCCGAGCAGCCCAGCTTTCACAACCTGCTGCAATTTCATAGCAGTTATAAATATCTGTTGATGGCGCACAACCAGGTCGCCTATCGCGAACTGGGTAAAATGCTCGCCGTTGCTCACAACGAGCCACTGGATCAGCTGTTGCTGACCTATCATGAGCAATTCATGACAGCGATTAATAAGCCCGCATCACGCGGCTCACACTGCAATGTCATGCAACATATCATGGGCTATCTGAAACAGAGTGTCGAAAGCTCAGCCCGACAGGATATCCTCAACGTATTTGAGCAATATCGCCTGGGCGAGGTTAATCTGGTCACACCGATGACCCTGCTATCGCACTATATCAACCAGAATGGCAGTGAATATGTCCGCGCTCAGCGCTATCTGCAGCCCTATCCAGCCCACCTAGGACTTCGCAACCAGGTTTAAAGAAGGAAATACGTTGACCACACCTGTAATCGTCTGGCTCCGCCATGATCTGAGACTGGCAGATAACCCAGCAATTTTCTATGCCGCTCAGCAAGGCGCTGTTATTCCTGTTTTCATAGATGACACCTCCCAGCTGGGCAACTGGAATACCGGTGCCGCCAGCCGTTGCTGGTTGCACCACAGTCTTGAAAGTATTAATCACGAGTTTGAAGGTCAGTTGAGGCTGTTTAAAGGCAATCCACAGGATGTCTTAACACAACTGATTAAAGACACCGGAGCCCAAGCCATTTACTGGAACCGCTGCTATACACCTCACGCAATCGCCCGGGACAGCTCGATTAAGCAAACATTAAAAAGCCAGGGTGTTGAAGTGTTCAGCTATAACGGATCACTGCTGTGGGAACCCTGGCAGGTGAGCAAGGCAGATGGTACAGCTTACAAAGTATTTACGCCGTTCTATCGCAAAGGCTGTTTGAATGCCGCGCCACCGGCAGAGCCCCTTTCCAGGCCTAAACTGACACTATTCAGCGAACAGATTCCATATCAGCACAGTCTGCCAGAGCTGGAACTGCTGCCGGACCACCCCTGGAAAAACCAAATAACCGATCACTGGGATATATCTGAAGATGCCGCCTGGCGACTGCTGCGACAGTTCACCTCAGAGCGACTCAGTGATTATCAGGACGCCCGGGACATTCCTTCACTGGAAGGGACTTCAACGCTATCACCCTATCTGCAGTGG
Organism: uncultured Amphritea sp.; assembly: GCF_937127095.1. Lineage (GTDB taxonomy): Bacteria > Pseudomonadota > Gammaproteobacteria > Pseudomonadales > Balneatricaceae > Amphritea. The sequence goes on along the minus strand of NZ_CAKZLP010000078.1, from coordinate 159,382 downwards.
GGGCAGATATCACCCCGGCAGATCTGGTATTACAGCCAACAACAGGGCAACAAACCCGGACTGGAAGATGCGCTGGATACCTTTTTAAAGGAACTCGCCTGGCGCGAATTTTCCTATTATCAGCTGTATCATAACCCGGGCATAACCACTGAAAACCTGAACCAGCGCTTCAACCGATTTCCCTGGAAACACGAGGCGGAGCAGTATCATCAATGGCAGCAGGGCTGCACCGGCTTCCCTATTATCGATGCCGGCATGCGGGAACTTTGGCAGACCGGTTATATGCATAACCGAGTGCGCATGCTGGTGGGTTCTTTCCTGGTGAAGAATCAACTACAACACTGGCATTATGGGGCGCGCTGGTTCTGGGATACCCTCGTCGATGCAGATCTTGCTTCCAACAGCGCCAGCTGGCAATGGGTCGCAGGATGCGGTACAGACGCAGCCCCCTATTTCAGAATTTTCAACCCCGTCACTCAGGGACAGAAGTTTGACCCGGACGGCAGCTATGTACGGCGCTATCTGCCGGAACTGACAGACCTGCCCAACCGTTACATTCATACCCCCTGGGAAGCCCCTGCTGCAGTGCTCAGTAAAGCAGGTGTAGTACTGGGGTCAACCTATCCATTGCCGATACTTGATCTGAAAGAGACACGTCAGGCGGCACTGGAAGCCTTTTCATCGATTAAGGAGACAGTTTAAGAACGTTGAAGCGCTGAGATAACAATTACTCTACACACTTCAGCCGCACCTTTACTCTCAGTGATCAATGGAATATCTTTGAAAAGGTCTGTATCGCCAGGTTAGGCAAATGTATAACCACTATTTCGGACTGACCTCTTCACCATTTGCGATCGCCCCCGACCCGGGCTATCTCTATATGAGCGCCCAGCATCGGGATGCCTTGGCTCATCTGTTGTATGGCATCCAGAGTAACAGTGGTTTTGTTATGCTCACCGGTGAGATCGGCACCGGCAAAACAACCCTCTGCCGTTATATGCTCAATAATATACCGGAAATGACTGACGTCGCCTTCATTCTCAACCCAACACTAAGTTCAGAAGAGTTTCTCGCGAGTATCTGTGATGAACTGCATATCAGCTATGACAAACAAAATCTCAGCATCAAGTTACTCTCGGACGCAATCTATCGCCACCTGTTAAGAAGTCACGCTGATGGTAAAAATACCATTCTGATCATTGATGAAGCGCAGAACCTCAGCCCCACGGTGCTGGAACAGATGCGTCTGCTGACCAATCTTGAAACCAACGAAAAAAAATTGCTGCAGATCGTTATGTTTGGTCAGCCAGAGCTGCGTAAGATGATTGAACGCCCGGAGCTGAAGCAACTGGCACAAAGGATTACCGCCCGATTTCACCTGACACCGTTACATCTGCATGAGACAGAGCACTACCTCAATCATCGTCTGGCGATAGCGGGTTATAAACCAGCTGCCCAAACCCCAAACCCGATACCTGGCAACATAATCAAACAGATCCATCACCTCAGCGGCGGAGTTCCCCGGCTGATCAATATCCTCTGTGACCGGGCTTTACTGGGAGCCTATGCCCGCAACGAGCCCGCGATTAGCGCAAAGATTCTCTATCAGGCCGCCAGGGAGGTTTTTGGTCAAAACCCACCGCAGCCAAGAACCTATTTTTACCGCCCAATAACGGTCACACTGGGTGTTATCTTTATCATACTGCTGGTGTACCGTTTCTATCCGGCGGCAAACGACTGGCTAAGCGCTGTAGCCTCTGCCAGGACGACACCACACCTCAGCCAAACAGTAACGCCCCCTGCTGAGCCGGATAGTACGGCTGCAAACGACTCACTATTGCACAGTGAAAAACTCTTAGACACCTCTGCACCATCAATATTAGCTGAGGCGGCTATAGACAAGATTCTGCCGTCGCCCAGCCCGGAGCCCGACACTGAGACCGAAGTCAGCACCAATACAGTCATGTCACAGGATCTGGCTGCTGAAATCGTTACACCAGTGATTGAAACCCGTCCGACAAACGCAATCACCCCAGCACCTGCGCAACTGCAACAAATAGAACCGGCTGACGCGAAAGCAACAGATAGCGGTATTAACTCTGAACGCCGCGCGTATGAGATACTTTTTCAGGTCTGGCAACTGCAACTGCCAGATGACCAGGACCCCTGTCTGTTTGCCCTGAATAACAAGCTCCGCTGCCTGCATCAGCAAGGCAGCTGGCAACAGTTAAACCGAAACAACCGTCCGGCTCTGGTGCGCATACTACCCAAAGACCAGCCCCAGACCCGACAAATATTATTAGGGATCAACAGCGGCGTCGCCACCATCACCGATGGCAAGCGCAGCTGGAAAACCCCATTATCTCAGCTTGATGACTCTGATCTGCTCAACTACACCCTGCTCTGGCATCCCCCTGAAGGCTACCATACGTTAACCAGACCCGGCAGCTACGGCCCACATATCCTCTGGATTAAACAGCAACTGGCTCAGCTATCACCGCTGTTTCAAAGTGAGATAAATGACCATTTTGATGACCAACTGTTACTCTACATAAAGGCGTTTCAGCGCAGCCAGAATCTGCTGCAGGATGGCATCATCGGTCCCGAAACACTGATTCGCCTCAATACCCTGACCGACAGTAATGCTCCTTCATTGCTGAGCTACCGGGAGCGATAGATGTCATATATTCTGGATGCGTTGAAAAAATCGGAACAGGAGCGTAATAGTCAGCCGGTCACCCATATCACTACGCCCCAACGTCGGCCAAACGAACCCGCGCCTAAGCGAAAAAAGTGGGTCTGGATCGTTCCGGTGCTGCTCGCAGGGAATATCGCTCTACTGATGTGGCCGGATTCATCACCATCATCTACAACAGGTTCAGCCACTGTTACTGAGAGCACCCGCCAACCGAACCAGCCATTAGCAACGACACCCGTGACAGTCATCGGGCCTGAAGAGCGCTCTTTGGCTAATCGTTCTGATACCCCTTCTCAAGAGATCTCTGAGAAAAGATCCATTACCGCATCGCCTCATCACATAATGACGGCCCAATTATCAGATAATGACCCAGACCCCGAGCAACGCTACCACCGTAATCCGTTTGCCCCAATGCCCGGACACCCTGAGAGAACGGACACTGAAACGCTGCCCGCTAACGAAGCTCCCCTTGCCCAACCTAAAGCACCCACAGTCACTAAAGCGGCCCCAGTAATCACCACGCCCGATGTGAATCAGCTCAATCGCAGCTTACTCAATCAGGCTCTGATAGAACAACTGGCTCCACTAAGACAGGGCAGACCGGTAACGTCAGGTACAGACCAGACACCACAAACGGTGGTAACACAGAAGCAGGTATACAGATCAACGGAGTCAGATAGAAATCCGCGAGAAAATAGTTCTGTCGTTATCTCAAACAGTAGCGCTGATAACATTGACAGCAGAGTTCCACTACTCAGCGAACTGGACGCTGAAACCCGCAATGCTATTCCTGATCTGAAAGTATCAGTGCATATCTTCGCAGCAACTCCTGAACAGCGCATGGCCAGGGTGAATGGCAAGATGATGCACGAGGGACAAAGTCTTAATAACGATCTGCAGCTGAATGAAATCAAGCCCGAATCGCTGATTTTCAGTTTCCGGGGCATCTCTTTCCAGTTGCTCAGATAAGCGATCAGAGCAGAAAGTTGATAAGAGAAAACAAAAAGAGCTAAACACTGTAAAAGTGTTTAGCTCATGAGAATCAACGATACTGTTTTAACAGTTCCAGCATCGTTTTATTGCCGGAGGCTTCAGCCAGTTTGAAACTATCCTGACCCAGCTGATTTTTACGGCGGGGTTGCGCGCCGTTACTCAATAACCATTCAGCAACCTCAACATGTCCGCCATTGACGGCCAGCATCAGAGCGGTCTGGGTAAACTCGTTACGGGTATTGATAGCGGCACTTTGCTCAGCCAGCAAAATCACACTGTTCCGATCACCGGCAGCCGCCGCCACCATCAGTGGGGTATTACCTTTACCATCGGGTTGATTAATATCGGCACCTGCAGCAATCAGCCATTTCAGTGACGCAATCTGCTTGCGGGATATCGCCCGAATCAGCGGTGAACTACCATTCAGGTCAGCGAGATTAAGATTCGCGCCTTTATCCTTCAGAGCCTGCATCGCCTTAAGAGCACCATGGTCAGCGGCATACCAGAGAGCAGTGCGCGACTGTTTATCCCGGGTATCCGGATCAACACCATGACTAACAAGTAGCTCAATCAGCTGCGGCAGATCAGATGCGGATGCTTCAAGCAGCACATTTGCCTGCTCCTTTTTCAATAACATACCTGAGCCGCTATCCAACAGCTGTTTAACGATCTCAGCATGACCGTTTTTAACCGCCAGCATCAGCGCACCATCACCGTTTTCCAACAATGGCCGCTGATCCGCGCCTTTGTTAATCAGCAGGGCACTAATCTTATCGAAACCCCGCTCAGCCGCCAGCATCAGCAGACTACGGCCACCCGGCAGCTGATGATTAACATTGGCACCGGCGTTGATCAGCATCTTCACAATAGCGTCATTCCCCTGCCACACCGCACGACTTAGCGGCGTATGACCTTCCTGATCAACCTGCTTCAAATCAGGTTTACTGCGCAACAGCTCAGCCACCACTTTGTCCTGACCACGCCAGCTGGATAGCATCAGCGCCGACCAGCCCTGGAAAGGGTTACTGTCACCGCTGACAACCTGATCAACAGAGCTCAACGCCTCAAGTGCCACCAGTGAGGCATCACGTTCAGGCGGCGCCAGATTGTTGCGTTTCGCTCCTTTAGCACTCAGCCAGCTAACAACTTTTTTATGATCGCGGTTAACGGCAAGATCCAACGCAGTATAATCACTGTGGTTAATACCGTTCATCCCAACCCCGGAAGAGACCAGCAACTGCACGGTTTGCAGATGGCCGCTACCGGCAGCGAGGTGCATGAGCGTATTACCATTATCATCACCTGCCGCTTTATTCGCGCCCGCCTTCAGTAGTAGTTTGACAACTCCGGTGTGGCCATTCTGAGCGGCTGCCATAATCGGGGTTACGCCAAATTTATCTTCAAGCCCAATCTGAGCCCCGGCTTGCAACAGTATTTTTACCGTCTCAATATGCCCGGCTTCAGCTGCCTCATACAAGGCGGTGCGCTGGTTTTCATCATGACTGTTGATGTCCGGCTTCTGTTCCAGCAACTGTTTCAACTCACGGTTACTACCCTTCTGCGCCAACCAGAACAAGGTCTTCTCTTTATCGACAGCACGGTACTCTTTTAGCTGTTTCTTTTGCCGTGTTTCTGACGTTTCTTTGCGCATCTGACGCTGCGCCAGAGGGTGCCCGCCATCTGCAGCAAGGGTCATCAACTGCTCCGCTCGCGCTAAGTCCCGCTCGACACCCCAGCCCTTTTCATACATGACCGCCAGATTATAGATCGCTTTCACATGCCCCTGATCAGCGGCTTTTTCCAGCCAGTACACCGCTTTTTCATGACTTTTAGTTACCCCCTGACCATTCCGGTAGAGCGTTGAAAGCATATATTGAGCTTCCGCATCACCCGCTTCAGCCAACGGTCGGAGTAACGTCTGAGCGCCGGCGTAATCCTTAACACGAATAGCCGCTTTGACATCACCCAGCTCCTGGTGAGCACCATAAGCCGGGGATATATTGAAAGGTAAACTCAGCAAGCAGATTACGAGGATAAAAAGTGGTGCAGACCACCACCGTAAATCTACGGACCGATCAGGCAGTACCATATTTCGTTTCGACCTCAATACCTATCTGCTTCAAGAAGCCGGTCGGTAGAATACCACCGGCACATACGATCACACTGTCATTCGGAATTCGATGCAGCTCATCATTAAGATTAAGCACAACTTCAGACTCCAACACCTCATTGACCGTTGAGCTTAACATTAAGTTCAGTCGACCACTTTCTACAGCAGCTTCAACTCTGCGGCGATTTTTCTCTTTTGCCCGGCCAAACGCGGCACTACGGTATGAGATAGTCACTGTAGTACCCGGCTCATCTGCAATACTGGTTGCAGCTTCCAGGGCACTATCGCCACCCCCAACAACCAGAACATGTTTACCCTTATACTGTGCAGGGTCCACCAGACGATAGACCACTTTAGTCTGCTCCTCACCCGGCACACCCAGCTTGCGGGGTGTTCCTCGTCGACCAATGGCCAGCAACACCGCACGGGTTCGATAGACCGACTTATTGGTTGTCACTTCAAAGCCACCCTCAGGCAGATGATCAATATGATCAACCCGCTCTTTATAGTTGACCTTAAGACCCGTCTTACGCTCGACTTCAGCCCAGAAGTCGATCAGCTTTTCTTTCGTGGTTTCTTTAAACTGAAACTCCCCCACAATTGGCAATTTTGCCGGCGCGGTCATCACCAGCTTACCGCGCGGAAACTGAGCCACGGTTCCGCCCAATGACTCCTGCTCAATCGTTTTAACTGTGAGTTTTTTCTCCATCGCCCCAAGGGTTGCAGTGATACCTGCAGGCCCGGCACCTACCACCAGAACATCCAAAAGATCGCCACCAGAGCCCATTCCAGACACTTTCGCGATCTCTTCCATCGCTTTGCGCCCTTGCTCGGTGGCGTTTTTGATCAACCCCATCCCGCCCAGCTCACCAGCAATATAGATGCCGGGCACATTGGTCTGAAAATCGGGTCTGACATTGGGAATATCCAATCCACGACGCTCAGTACCAAACACCAGTTCGATAGCGTTAGCCGGACATGCGGTTTTACAAGCACCATGGCCGATACAGTCGGAGGGATTTAGCAGCTCGGATTTATTATCAATCAGACCCAAGACCTGATGCTTCGCTTCCGGACAGGCATTGACGCAAGATCCGCAACCAAGACACAGCGTACTGTTTATAATCGGGTGCAGTGAAGCCGGCTCAGTCAGCCCTGCCGCAATGGCATCTGATTTAATCGCCAGATTGGCGCGGGTCTGGGTGGTTTTATACCAGTTATACAGCATCCAGATCGCCAGCAGCGGTGCGCCAATAATAAGATACTGATAAATGTCAGGCTGTATGTTCATGTGTAATACCTATTAAAACGTCTGAATTTTCTATCTTCTGAAAATATGAGATAAGAGTGAAACCTGCTTTTGCCTGCTCTCCTATCAAAAAGAAAACCCGATTTACTATTTAATACGTTAATCAAATTACATAACAACAACAACTGTCTCCAACAGTACACACCCAAACCCACAACCGTTTATAGAAAATTCGCAACAATGATATACCTTGTCACAGAAACATTAATATCTATCTGAAACATATAGAGTTTTACTAAACGGTATGACTTGTGCATTAATGAAACCAAGCCGATATATGGAGTGTCTTATAGTATGACTCGCAATACCCTGTTTACCGCCCTGACTTTAACCGCCGGCATTGCCGTTGCTGCCTTTGTCCTCACAGACAGCAACTCTACTCAATCTGGTGATGTGCCAAACGGCATGACCCAGCGCGCTGATACATCAGCCTCTCTGATGGCAGTACAGGCGGCTGAAACAACCGCCACCATGGAAGCCGGCCCACTTGATCAGATGGCCCAAAAGCTCAAAGACAGGCTGCAAAATGAACCGAATGACATGGAGGGATGGGTATTACTGGGGCGCACCTATCAATACATGAATAATCAAACTGCGGCAGACGAAGCATACGCTAAAGCTGCAGCGCTGGGACTACCTCCAGCCCGTCTTGATGAGATACGTAGCGGCATGACAGCTAAACAGCCAGCCCAGCCATCACGGGCATTTCCCGAGCCGAAGACATCCCGCAATCTGACGGCCGTGATGATTGATCAGGCGCTAAAAGACAGTCCGGATAAAGCACAGGCATCCGTGAGTGGAAGTGTAAATATAACCCCCGAGCTAGCCAAACAGCTGAGCAATAAAAACGCGACTTTGTTTATCTTTGCCCGGGCTGATAAAGGGCCACCAATGCCGTTAGCAGCGATTCGTCAAACCCCGGCACAACTGCCCTTCAGCTTTACCCTCGATGATACCAATGCCGTAATACCTGACCGCAAACTGTCATCCGCTACAGCGGTTGTGATTGGCGCACGTATCTCGTTTAGTGACAGTGCTACTGCGACTCAGGGCGATCTGGAAGGTTTTAGTCAGACAATTAACCCCACATCGGGAAACAACGTAACCATCGAAATTAACCAGATTCGTAAATAACAAACAGCAATCAGATGAGCATTAGTAAAGTGGCTGAACAGCAGCAGAAAGCAGATATCAACAAGCTCCACTTATCACCTTTTGAACAGTTTGCAGCGCCCTTCGTCTCTGTGGCGCTGGGGCTGTTTCTTTTATGGGGATGGCAGCAGCGGGAAGAGTATCTGATAACGGCTGAATGGGGGCTGGGATACTGGTTAGGGCTTGTAGCAGGCGTTTTCTTCCTGCTCATCTTCATCTACCCCGCGCGTAAAAAATTCAAATTCATGCGCAGCACCGGTGCAATCAAAATCTGGTTTAACCTGCACATGTTTATTGGTGTTATCGCACCGGTAATGATCGCCTTTCATAGCAATTTTTCACTTGGCGCAACCAACAGCAATGTGGCTCTCTATTCGATGATTTTGGTGGTCGCCAGCGGTATTGCCGGACGTTACATCTACGCACAGATTCATTACGGTTTGTTCGGCACCCGCACACGCATTGAAGAACTGATGGATATCAGTAATGAGGCGAGAAAGATGCTGGGACAAACCAGCGGACTAGCACCAACCATTGAAAATAAAATAAAAGCGTTCGAAGAGTATGTAATGAAACCCAGCGGTGGAGCGCTGAGCTTTATTCCGCGAAAAATCTTTATCGGCGTCAGCACATGGATCACCTATTTCAGCCTTCGTCGGCGGTTGCGCGCCATAGTTTCCACCCAGGCACGCCTCTCTGGCTGGGACAGAACACAGGAGGAAAAGCAGTTCAAAGAGTGCTGCAAGCTGGTCGGCATTCTGCTCAAGGCGATACGAAAAATGGCGGTCTTTACCTTCTATGAAAAACTCTTTCATAACTGGCATAAGATCCATGTTGTCTTTTTTAGCATGCTACTCATCACCGGTTTAATTCATGTTGCCGCAGTTCATATGTATTAATTTTCATGTGAGAATTTTTTCTCATTTTTGAGAGTATCAAAACAGAGACACTATAAGTTGTTGATTAATAAGGAAATGCCTGTTTATTCCTTAAAAAGTGTGCGGACTTTGAGACAGCACCTCCACCTGCCGCATCGCTCTTTTATGAGAACCATTTTGAAGAATATTAATAACATTATGATAAATAAGGATTTTATATAATCAGGCCTGCTTATTGCTATTAATAACTTACAGATTCAACCAGAGAATTAACGCACGGATTGTTGCCGGGGTGATATTGCTTAACGCCCCCGATCAATTAACTAATTCCGACTAATGCAATTCGTGTGATCGAAATCACAGGCCTGTTCGGGGGAATGGCCATCACTATTATTCCTCCATTTTTCCGTCCGTATCCCTAAGACATCAGGGTTTACGGCTTAACTTTACCGGAGGTTGAGTGAAGCTCTCTGAACGCATCTTAACGCTGAAATATATTGCCCTGGTGGTACTGCTAGGCTTCAGTGTGCCCGGTGAAGCTAATATCTTCGAAACCATTCTCATGCCCGGTAAAGTCATCAATGGACATGCGCAGTTCGAAACAGAGTGCGATAGCTGTCATGAGTCTTTTGATCAGACCAAACAACGCAGCCGCTGTCTTGCCTGCCACGATCATCAGAATATCGCCAAAGATATCGAAGCAGGGACAGGTTTTCACGGCCGGATGGAAAACAGCAAGAACATCGAATGTAAAACCTGTCACTCTGACCACATGGGAAGAGAGGCTGACATAGTCCAGCTGACCCACTCCACGTTTAACCATGACCTGACCGATTATCCACTCAAGGGTGAACACCGAACGGCGGCTTGCTCCAACTGCCATGAAGCATCACACCGTTTTCGCGAAGCGCCTGATCAGTGTATTGACTGCCACAAACAGGATGACAAGCACAATGGTAAATTGGGTGAGCAGTGTGACGATTGTCACAAAGAGACCGGTTGGCAGGATACCGGCTTCAACCATGATGACACCGACTTCCCTCTGCTGGATAAACACGCTGACGTAAATTGCAGCAGCTGCCATGCAGATGAGCAATACAAAGACATTCCAACAGCCTGTGTTTCATGCCACCGCCTAAACGATGCTCATGGCGGTAACTTTGGTGGCGAGTGCGAAAAGTGTCACTCTGAAAAAGGCTGGGACGAACTGAAGTTTAACCATAATAATGATACCGAATTCCGTCTCAAGGGTGCGCATAAAGAGACCAGCTGTAGCAACTGTCATGTCGATCCGCCCTATGACAAATCACCCGGAGATCAGTGTATCGACTGCCACCGTGCCGATGACACCCACCAGGGTAAAAACGGTACTGAATGTAAAGACTGCCATAGCGAAAACAATTGGCAGAAAAGCAGCTTCGATCATAACCGGGACACCGATTTCAAACTCAGAGGCAGTCATAAACCTCTGGAATGCCACAGTTGCCATAAAGGCAGTCTGAAAGACAAGCTTGAGACAGACTGCATCAGTTGCCACAAAGGTGACGATGTACATAAGGGGCAGCAGGGTGACAGTTGCAATCGCTGCCATGACGAAGAATCCTTTGCCGGCGTCATCCGCTTTGACCATGATCTGACCCATTTCCCTTTGATTGGCCAGCATGCGATTACCAGTTGTGAAGAGTGCCACCTGGAACAAACATTTAAAGACACCGCCCTGGCTTGCAGCAGCTGCCATAAGGACGACGATGTTCACAAAGAAACACTGGGTGGACGATGCGAACAGTGTCACACCCCTAATGACTGGGGTATCTGGCAATTCGACCACAATACCCAGACCGATTTTGAACTGACAGGCAAACACAAAGAACAGCCGTGTGAGGCCTGTCACATCAAGCCTGTAAAAAATCTGGATGATATCGAACAGGCTTCAGATTGTTTTAGCTGCCACCGCAGCGATGATGTTCATTTTGGCGGTTTCGGACGTTTTTGTGAACGATGCCACACGACCGAATCGTTTGACGACACAAGCAACCTGGGTCAATAGGCCCGGGGGATATAGGTGATAAGTATGTCAATAACAAGAATTAAGCCTGTTTCATCAGCCGCGGGTATGCTGCGGCAACTTATTCCCTTATTCATACTGCTATTACTCAGCCTCATGCTGCCGACAACCGCCCAGGCGATGTCCGACCCGGATAAACTGCAGCAACTGGACACAGAAACCCAGAATGCTAACCCGGCCGCAGGCACGAAGAAAGCGACCCGGGAAGAGTTCGATCACCTCAGTACAGGCTTTATGCTGGATGGTCAGCACGCCAACCTGGAGTGCTCCAGCTGTCATATTAAGGGGATGTTTAAAGGCACACCGAACACCTGTTCATCATGCCACTCCTCTTCCAGTATCGTTCCGGCATCCACCAAGACCAGCGACCATATCAACAGTAGCAACAACTGTGAGAGCTGCCACAGCCCAGGCAGCTGGACCGATGTACCCAAAGTCGACCACGATGAAGTCACCGGCAGCTGCGTATCCTGCCATAACAACCAGATCGCGTTTGGTAAGCAGAGCGACCACCCACCTTCCAGTAATAACTGTGAAAGCTGTCACGCAACCAGCGGCTGGCAGACCTCTTCGTTTGATCATAGCGGCATCGAAAACAACTGTGTCAGTTGCCACAATGGCTCTCAGGCAACGGGCAAGAGCAGCAATCATATTCCAACAAACAATGTCTGTGAGGATTGCCACCGCCCAACTAACTTTAGTGACACAAGCCTCTGGACCCACCCGGACAGCGGCAGCAACTGCAGTAGCTGCCATAACGGTAGCTTCAACACCACAGGAAAAACCAGAAACCATATTCCCAGCAGTAATAGTTGTGAGGATTGCCATTCTATCAACACCTGGACGGGCGCTAAATTTGATCACGCCGGAGCGACAAACTGCGTAAGTTGCCATAACGGCAGCATCTCAACAGGCAAGAACTCAGGACACATCAATACCACCAACAACTGTGAGGCTTGTCACTCAAGCACAAGCTGGTCGCCGGTTACGCAGGTCGACCACGGTGAAGTCAATGGTAGCTGTGAAAGCTGCCACAACGGCACCACAGCTACTGGAAAATCAGCCAACCATATACCTAGTAGCAATACCTGTGAAGATTGCCACAACCCAGACCGCGGCTGGGCCGATGCTAACTTCGTGCACCCCCCTGGTGTAAGTAATTGCGCAAGCTGTCATAACGGAACGACTGCAACAGGCAAGAACAGCGGTCACATAAATACCACTAACAGCTGTGAAAGCTGTCACACACCAACCAACTGGTCACCTGTTACCCAGGTTGACCATGGACAGGTTAACGGCAGCTGTGAAAGCTGCCATAACGGCACTACAGCTACAGGTAAAAGCTCCAGCCATATTAATACAACCAATAACTGTGAAGCCTGCCATACCCCATCCACCTGGTCTCCGGAAACCCGGGTTGACCATAATGAAGTGAGGGGCACCTGTGAAAGCTGTCATAACGGTTCTATTGCTAGCGGAAAGTCAGCGACCCATGTCCCGACTACCGCCAGTTGTGCCGATTGCCATAATCCAGATAGTGGTTGGGCCAATGCGGTATTTGATCACAGCAATGTGACTCAGAACTGTGCTACCTGCCACAATGGCAGTACAGCAACCGGTAAAAACAGCGGGCATATCAATACCAGCAACAGCTGTGAAAGCTGTCATGCGAATACCAACTGGACACCTGTAACTCAGGTTAATCATGATGAGGTTAATGGTAGCTGTAGTACTTGCCATAATGGAACTACAGCAACAGGAAAGAATTCAAGCCATATAAACACCACTAATAACTGTGAAGCCTGCCATACCCCATCCACCTGGTCTCCGGAAACCCGGGTTGACCATAATGAGGTACAGGGCAGCTGTGAAAGTTGTCATAATGGTTCTATTGCTACCGGCAAGTCCGCCAGCCATGTACCTACAAACGCTACCTGTGCTGACTGCCACAATCCCAACACCGGCTGGGCTAATGCGGTATTTGACCACAGCAATGTGACGCAAAACTGTGCTACCTGTCACAACGGCACGACAGCCACAGGCAAAAACAGCGGTCATATAAATACCACCAACAGCTGCGAAAGCTGTCATGCGAATACCAACTGGACACCGACTACCCAGGTTGACCATACAGAGGTCATTGGCTCCTGTAACAGCTGTCATAACGGTACCGCTGCGACCGGCAAAAACACCAGCCATATCAACAGCACTAATAACTGTGAAGCGTGTCACACGTCTGCCAGCTGGTCTCCGGTGACCCGGGTTGATCATACCGAGGTAAATGGTAGCTGTAGCAGCTGTCACAACGGCACTCTGGCGACCGGTAAAGGCACCAGTCATATAAATAGCAGCAACAACTGTGAAGCCTGTCACTCATCAAACAGCTGGTCACCCGTTACTGTAGTTGATCATACCGAGGTGAATGGCACCTGTACCAGCTGCCATAACGGCACCACTGCGACCGGTAAAAACAGCTCTCACATCAACACCACCAACAATTGTGAAGCCTGTCACACGCCGACAAACTGGTCACCGGTGACCCGTGTCGATCACGCCGAGGTGAATGGCACCTGTAACAGCTGCCACAACGGCAGTATTGCGCTGGGCAAATCCGCGAACCATGTTCAAAGCAGTAATACCTGTGAAGACTGTCATAACACCACCAGCTTTACCGGTGCGGTATTTGATCACAGCGGAGTCACCGGCAACTGTTCCAGCTGCCATAATGGCACTACCGCGACAGGTAAAAACGCAACTCACATCAACACCACTAACAGCTGTGAGTCCTGCCATACCCCAACCACCTGGTCTCCGGTAACCCGAGTTGACCATGGCGAAGTAAATGGCAGCTGTAATACCTGCCATAACGGTACGATAGCCACTGGCAAGAACAGCACCCACGTTAACACCACGAATAACTGCGAGGCGTGTCACTCTTCCACCAGTTGGACTCCGGTTACCCGCGTTGATCATGGCGAGGTCAATGGTAGTTGTAGTACCTGTCATAACGGCACTCTCGCAACAGGCAAAAACTCAACACACATCAACACCACCAATAACTGTGAAGCCTGTCACTCATCATCCAGCTGGTCTCCGGTAACCCGGGTTGACCATGCCGAGGTCAATGGAGCCTGTGGCACTTGTCATAATGGCATTGTTGCAGTGGGTAAATCAGCCAACCATATTCAGAGTGGTAACACCTGTGACGACTGCCATAACACCACCAGCTTTGCCGGTGCGGTGTTTGATCACAGCAATGTCACCGGCAGTTGTTCCAGCTGTCATAACGGCACAACAGCCACGGGCAAGAACAACTCTCACATCAACACCACCAATAACTGTGAAGCCTGCCATACACCCACCACCTGGTCACCGACCACCCGCGTCGATCACGCTGAGGTCAATGGCACCTGTAGCAGCTGTCATAACGGCACCATTGCACTGGGTAAATCTGCCAACCATGTCCAGAGCAGTAATACCTGTGATGACTGTCACAACACCACCAGCTTCACCGGTGCGGTATTTGACCATAGCGGTGTCACCGGCAGCTGTTCAAGTTGCCATAACGGCACCACCGCAACCGGTAAAAACAGCAGCCATATCAATACCACCAACAACTGTGAGTCCTGCCACACCCCGGTCAGCTGGACACCGGTCACCCGTGTCGATCACGCAGAAGTCAGTGGCACCTGTAGCAGTTGTCATAACGGCACCATTGCACTGGGTAAATCGGCCAATCATATCCAGAGCAACAATACCTGTGATGACTGTCACAACACCACCAGCTTCACCGGTGCGGTATTTGACCATAGCGGCGTTACCGGCAGCTGCTCTAGCTGCCATAACGGCACCACCGCAACTGGCAAAAACAGCAGCCATATCAATACCACCAATAACTGTGAATCCTGCCACACCCCGGTCAGCTGGTCACCGGTCACCCGAGTTGACCACACCGAAGTGAACGGCACTTGTAGCAGTTGCCATAACGGCAGTATTGCGATGGGTAAATCCGCCAACCATATCCAGAGCGGTAACACCTGTGATGACTGTCATAACACCAACAACTGGGCTGATGCGGTCTTCGACCACAGCGGCGTCACCGGCAGCTGTTCAAGCTGTCATAATGGCACCACCGCCACCGGCAAGAATGGCACCCATATCAACAGCTCTAATAATTGTGAGTCTTGTCACTCCTCTGTGGCTTGGGTTCCGGCCACCCGGGTTGACCACGCAGAGGTGAACGGCACCTGTAATACCTGTCACAACGGCGTGATCGCGACAGGTAAGTCCGCCAATCATATCCAGAGCAGTAATACCTGCGATGATTGCCACACGACCAATAGCTGGTTTGGCGCGACATTCAGTCACGATAATGTATCGCCAGGCACCTGCGAAAGCTGCCATAACGGCAATACTGCCACCGGCAAACCGGGCAACCACTTTGTTACCTCGGTAGCCTGTGATGAGTGCCATAACACAACATCATTTGTGGGTATTAACTTCAACCACAGCTCTGGCTCCTATCCGGGTGACCACAGAGCCAACCCCAGTTGTAATGCATGTCATACCTCTAACAGCCAGACAATCCCATGGCCAACACCGGCTTACGCGCCAAGTTGTGCGGGCTGTCATGCGAATGACTTCAGACCTAATAAACATGAAGGCGATACCGTTTCCACAGCACGCAACTGTGCTGGAAGCTGTCACCGCCAAAGCAGATCGGAACACAGTGTTCAAGATAGGGATTGGGACTAATGAACAAACTAGTTAAAGCATTACTGCTGAGCGCACTGATTCTCCCTGCCAGTCTTAGTCAGGCGCAGCCCATTGGGGAGAATATTATGGAAGGGGTAGAGCTGATCCGGAGTAAGTCGCCCTGCGATCCGGATCTGGCCATTATCCATATGCACTACCCGGTGCGTTATATCACCCATTACCCGCAGGAGCCCAGCGACGAACTAAGAATACGCATTAAGCATATCCAGATGGCTCAGATCGATCAGAACGCGAGTGATCTTCGCGAATCAGCCTCGCCGGAAGATCACGATCTGCTGGATGAAGTCGTCTACGAGGGCGACTTTTCCGGTGGCCCCTACCTGACTCTACAATACCGGGAAGTGGTTCGCTCAGAAGTGATCCAGGGCAGTGATTACCGCACCATTAAGGTATTGATCTACCCGTCCAAACGCATCCAGCAGGCCAAATGCCAGTAATCCGAATTTGAAACTGAGAAAAACATAATGCATAACCCGACCAGAACCCTGTTATCCACTCTTATTGCTGCTGTCATCGCTGGCGGATCGCTCACCGCCCTTCCCTGTACCGCAGCAGATCAAGCCCAAGGCGCGGAGAGTTCTGTAATACAGTCAAGCGGCCGGTATGCAATTCACGTGGCATCACTGGCAAGCCTTGCTGATGCTGAAGATGTGATTAAAGAACTGCCATTTAAAAATCAGGTGGCCTATATCACCAGCTCAATCGTAGAGGGGAAAAAGTGGTACCGGGTGAGGGTTGGCTTTTTTGCCAACGCTAAAGATGGGGAAGCACTGGCTGCAACGATCCGTAACAGACACCCTGAACTCTGGATAACCAAGGTTCCCGAAACGGAGAAACTCGCCGCCATTGCAGAAGTCTCCAGAATCAAAAATACACCTTTGATAACAGAAGAAAACCTTAAGCCGTCTCTACCTGCCAATGCTACGGCCGTTGAAACACCGGCGACAGAGCCACTGACTGAAACCAGCACTCCCGAACGAACGACTAACGTTACACAGCCCATCCCTGCCAGCAAGCCGGTTGCCGTCATTGCCTCTTCCGGTATTTCGGGTACATCAAAGCCCGCATCCGATAGTGATGACCCGCTTGGAAAAATAATGATCCAGGCTGAGCAGTCGATGATTGCACAGGAGTATGATCGGGCGATCCAGCTGTATACTAAAATTCTCCGGGAGCCGGAAAACCAGTACAGCCGCCAGGCGCTTGAATTTACCGGTGTAGCCCGTGAACGTAAAGGCCAGCAAGCCCAGGCTAAAGCTTCGTGGGATCAGTATCTGGAAAAATACCCTGACGGTGCGGACGCCCTGCGTGTTCGTCAGCGTATCACCGCAATGATTACCGCAACAGAGACACCCACGACACGCACCACCACAACCCGTAAAGCAGAGCCTTCCCGTTGGGACGTCTACGGTGGTATCTCACAATTCTATCGCCGGGACGAGTTTTCTACTGAAACTGAAGATTTTAAAATCACATCGGTCAACCGCGATGCACTCTCCAACGACCTTTACCTGACGGGTCGCTACCGGGGGGATGAGTATGATGTACGTACGCGGTTTTCCGGTGGCTATGAGGAAGACTTCCTCGACAGCACCCAAAGCGAAGCCCGGATCAGCACACTGTATGTGGATATTCAGGATAAGCAGGCGACAAATACACTCCGCCTTGGACGTCAGTCCAGCAGCTCCGGTGGTGTTTTAGGGCGTTTTGACGGGGTGCTTGCCGGCCACTCGTTCAATGAAACCGTTAAGCTTAACCTGGTCGCGGGCTTTCCGGTTGAAACAGCCACCTATAAAGAGGTCAATCTCGATCGCTGGTTCTATGGTGTAAACGTTGACCTGGGCACCTTCAACAACGCCTGGGACTATAACGTTTTCCTGATAGAACAGCGTAATGAAAACATACTGGACCGTCGGGCCATCGGTGGTGAGGTTCGCTATTTCCAGCCAGGTAAAACCCTGTTTACCTTGCTAGATTATGATATCTCCTTCAATGAACTAAACACCCTGTTTACACTGGGCAGCTGGACCAACGAGAAAAAGCAAACATTCAACGTTTCGGTTGATTACCGTAACAGCCCGGTACTGACCACCACCACTGCGATTCAAAGCCAGTCAGTCAACACCCTCAGTGAACTGCTGGCGACAGGCATTACCGAGGATGAAGCCCGTCAATATGCGCTTGATCGCACCACCCGAAGCTTTACCACCACCCTGGGTATGGTGCAGCCAATCACCGACGATTTCCAACTCAGTGGCGACCTGACAGTTTCCAAACAGGGCGACAGTAAAACCTCTGGCGGTGTTGATGGGTTTGCTGGAACCGATTACGAATACTCTCTATTTGTACAGGCGATCGGCAACAACCTGATTAAACAGGGAGATCTGGGTATCGTTGGTATCCGCTTGACGGATGCAACCACCAGTCAAAGGCTGGGTTTAACCTTTAACAGCCGCTATCCAGTCAACGAAAAATTAAGAATCAATCCGCGTTTTCAAACAGAATATCGTGAGAACACCGACGATAATACCTCGCAATGGTATGCCCGGCCCTCGGTTCGTTTTGAATACCGCTGGACACGCAAAACCCGTTTCGAATTTGAGACTGGTGGCGAGATATCTAACCGTGAGTTAACCACTGACACCAGCGAAACTAATAGTTATTACATTAACTTAGGTTATCGTCACGATTTTTAATCCAGCTTAAAGCTGACCCTCATATTCACTATTACTAATCAATAATTAGTAATAGTGAATCTTATTAACGATAATAATTATCATGATCATTGTGTGAATTATGACCTTTTGATGATTGTGGTTTTTATCTTTTCTCAACTAAACTAAACAAACACCGTTAGATGATGACAGCTTGAAACGGAACGCTTATGAGCTGAGTCGAATGTAGAAAGTCCAGTGCTAATAAAAATAAAAGGACGTGAGGATGGGAAATGCCGAAGCGTTACACAATGACGAAAAAGAACGAATAGAGCAACAGATTAGAGAGTGGTTTACCTCCCGAAAAAAGCTCACTAAAGAGCTTTTTAATCGTTCCTTGTCATTAGCCGGTGAACAGGCCGGATCAACCAGCCTGCCGCTTATGCTATTAAAACTGGGACAGGTCAGCGCTGAAGACCTTGCCCTCTGTCTGGCAGAAATTACTCAGCTGCGTAAAGTTTCTTTTGAAGACTTTCCTGCAAATCTCGCATGCGCCGATCTGATCGCCGAAAACTTTCTTAAACAACACTCAGTCATCCCGCTGGAGTTCAGTGACGGCATACTCACCCTGGCGATGCTCGACCCCGGCGATCAGTTTGTTATTAAAAGCACCAAACTAGCCTGCGGGGCTGAACAGGTACAACCGGTCGTCATTAGCAAAACCGATCTCGACACTCTCTACGATCAATTCTACGGCGATGGTCAGTCACAACTGGGCAAAATTGCCGATCAGATTGAAGATTCCGACGACAACAGCGACGCCGATGTCGAACAGCTGCGGGATATGGCCAGCGAAGCACCGGTTATCCGCCTGGTAAACCTGCTGATTCAGCGTGCCTGCAAACTAAATGCTTCAGATATCCATATTGAGCCGTTCCACGATAAGCTGAAAGTACGCTTTCGTTGTGATGGTTTATTACAGGAGGTTGAAGCACCGCCAGCACACCTGAGCGCCGCGGTGATCTCCCGCATCAAGATCATGGCCCATATGAATATCGCTGAGCGACGTCTGCCTCAGGATGGCCGGATCGACCTTCGCGTTCAGGGTCAGACCATCGATATCCGGGTATCCAGCATCCCTACTGTGCACGGTGAAAGCGTGGTGATGAGGATTCTGCAGCGCGATAGCCTGGTCTTAGACTTCGAGAGCCTCGGCATAAGTGGCGAACCGCTGGCGCGATTGAAAAGCGCCCTGGAAAAACCCAACGGCATGATCCTGGTAACAGGCCCCACCGGTAGCGGCAAATCAACCACCCTGTATACCGCGATGCAGGGGCTCAATACTGAACAAAGAAAAATCATCACCGTCGAAGACCCGGTAGAGTATCAACTTGAAGGGGTTAACCAGATTCAGGTGCGTTCCTCTATCGGCCTGGATTTCGCAACCACACTGCGCTCTATTGTTCGTCAGGACCCGGATATCATCATGGTGGGCGAGATGCGAGATCTGGAAACTGCCAAAATCTGTATTCAGTCAGCACTCACAGGTCACCTTGTATTATCCACCCTGCATACTAACGAAGCCGCCGGTAGTATCACCCGCTTACTGGACATGGGGGTGGAAGACTACCTGCTAACCTCTACCCTGCTCTGCGTGGTCAGTCAGCGTTTGGTGCGTAAACTTTGTCAGCACTGTGCCGAACCTTTCCAGCCGATGCCGGAACTATTAGAGCGACTTAGTCGCAATAGCGGCGAGACCATTGACCCAGACAGCAAGCTCTATAACCCGGTCGGATGTGAGCATTGCCGCAATACCGGTTACAACGGTCGTATCGCCATCGCAGAGGTTTTGCCTGTTGATGACATTATCCGCCGACATATTATGCAAAATTGCGATGCCAGAGCGTTACAACAACTGGCTGTCGAACACGGCATGAAAACCATGTATAGCGATGGCTGCAGTAAAGCGCTTGCGGGGCTGACGACCCTGGAAGAAGTGCTGCGTGTCACTCAGGAGAGCTAAGATGACCTCCTTCTATTACAAAGCGATCGGTAATAATGGCGAACTCACTGAAGGTATTATCTCGGCAGATAACCGCGAAGAGGTCATTATCCAGTTACAGGCCAGCGGCAAAGTCCCCATCTATGCTGACAGTCAACAACCAAAAAGCCAGAAAAAGAAGGCCAAAGCCGTCCGTTTCAGGTCGGCAAGTGGCGAGCTGATTTTTGAATTTACTCAGGAACTTATGTATCTGGTTGAAGCAGGCATACCCCTTGACCGGAGTCTGGAAATTCTGCAGCAGGGGAACCCTTCGCCCCTGCTGCAAGAACTGGTTCATGAACTGCGTCAGCAACTGCGTGGCGGTCAGATGTTCAGTCAGGCGCTGGAAAAATTCCCGCGCTACTTCAATCCACTCTATATCAGCCTGATTCGAGCAGCGGAAGCCAGTGGTCAGATAGGACGAGGGCTGGAAACCCTCTGTCAGCACCTGGACCGCAGCCGTCAGCTTAAAGAGAAAGTCTCCGCTGCGTTGCTCTACCCAATCATATTACTGGGTGTCTCGCTGCTGTCGATCTTAATGATACTGCTCTATGTGGTACCGCAATTTGCTGACATCATTGCTGGCTTTAGTAAGGAGCTTCCCCCGGAAACCCGCTTTGTGATGTGGTTAAGCCAGGTGAGTATCGATTATGGTGTCTATGCTCTGGGCGTCTTATCGCTGCTGCTCATCATCGCGTACCGGACTATTTCGAGTGGCTCGACCGCTGCATGGTGGGACGCGTTGCGTTTAAATCTGCCGCTGATCGGCAAACTCCATGTGAAGATCGAGTACACCCGCTTCTGTCGCAGCCTCGGCAATCTGATCAACAGTGGCGTACCGATGCTTTCCAGCATTGAGATGTCCAGTGCGGCCTTCACCAATAACACCCTGTTAAAAGAGGTTACCCTGGCCGCCACCCATATGCGCGAGGGCGGCCGCCTCTCTGATCAACTGAGAAACAGCAAACGGGTACCGCCACTGGTGGTTCAGCTCACCCAGGTTGGCGAGGAAACCGGTGAGCTGCCCGGCATGCTGTTAAAAACAGCCGATATCTATGACCGGCAGATTGAAACAGAAACTCAAAAGCTGCTGCATATCCTGGAACCGGCGTTGATTTTATCGCTGGGATTCATCATTGCGGTGCTGATTATGTCCCTTTTGTCCGCCATCATCGGGATTAACGATATAGCACTCTAATCAAGGAGAGATATGTGAAAAACAAGTCAACGCACACACAACGCGGCTTTACCCTACTCGAGATTCTGGTTGTGCTGGTCATTCTGGGGTTGCTGGCCGGTCTGGTAGGCCCCCGGGTGCTAAAACACCTGGACAGTTCCAAGACCAAAACGGCGATGCTGCAGATTCAGGAACTGGGTGCCGCCCTTGACCTTTATCGTCTCGAAGTTGGCAGCTACCCCAATACGGAACAAAGCCTGGACGCCCTTATCAATGCACCGGAAGGCGTGAGTAGCTGGAACGGCCCCTACCTGAAGAAAAAAGTCATACGTATGGACCCCTGGGGACACGAATACCGTTACAAGTTTCCCGGCGAGAATGGCGAATACGACCTGTTCTCTCTGGGCGCCGATAACAATGAAGGCGGCGAAGGAGAGAACTCAGATATCGTCAGCTGGAAATAGGCACATGCGAGACAGTCGCTAACAAGGAAAATCGGGGGATTATAGTGCAACCACATTCACAGCAACAAACCGGCTTTACCCTGCTGGAACTGCTGGTCGTTATGGCCATCGCAGGGATGTTGCTCGCGCTGGTTGTCCCCCGTTTCGGGTCGGCTTTCTCCGGCGCACAGTTTCAGAAACAGGTGCATGATCTGACCACCACGCTGAACCAGGCACGTAACACAGCCAGTGCAACAGGCCAGCTAGTCAGACTGGAACTATCAACCACCGACCGTAGTCTGGTCAATGCTACGGGCGAAATACTGTTCAGCTGGCCAGAAGATAGCGAGTTAATGTTTGTTAACTCAGATCACCAGCCTCTGGAAACCGGTTATCTACTGTTTATACCTGACGCGGGTAGCAACGGCGCCATCCTTCAACTAACCCGGCAGGATAAAAAGACAGAGTTCAGTATTAACTGGTTAACAGGAGGGGTGAGCCATGAAACCCTCTGAGTTGCAGCGTGGTTTTTCCCTGCTTGAAGTACTGGTGGCAATGGTGATCGCCGCACTGACCCTGGGTGTGATTCTCAACCTGTTCTCCGGTGCCGCTAAAAGTGCGGCGATCAATTCAGACTACCGCAACGCTGTTCAGGTTGCTGAAAGCACCCTGGAACAACTGGCCAGCGATCCGTTACGTAGCAATGATCTGGAAGGCCATGAGTCCCGATACCGCTGGCGTGCCAGCATCACACCCTGGGAGACCGGCGCTGAGCAAACAGTGCGTTACCCTTTTATCCTGTATCAGATTGAAGTTCAGGTCAGCTGGGGCGAACGGAGTGACTATCCGGTGGTATTAAAAACCCTGCGGTTGGGGGCACGCTCATGAACCGGCAGAGATACCAATCATCCGGTTTCACACTACTGGAGATGCTGGTGGCGATGGTGATCACCACCATCCTGCTAGCGGTTGTGTACGGCAGCTTCTACCAGGGTATTCGTAGCTGGCACACCATCTCTGTTCATACTGATAGCGAACAGCAGCAATACCTGCTGCGACAGCATCTGCGTCAACAATTACAAAACTGCCTGTTAATCACTAATGATCAGCAGCGTAACAGCCCAATCGAGTTTGACGGCCGTGAAGACAGCATTGCGTTTGTCTCAACGCTTTCCCCCCTGCAAGGAGATGCGGGTTTATACAGTTACACCGTGACACTTAAAACCGAACCCGCCGAGCTCGATATTCAGATAACACCCTATGGAACAGACACTCCCGACCTGCAACAACACCTGACACTGGCAACCACCAGTCCCCTGCAGGTTGAATACAGTGATTCCGTCGGCAACGATATAAACTGGTTAGAGCGCTGGCCTTACAGAGACAGACTACCCCAGTTAATTCGTATCTATCAGCCTGATACAGAACAGCCCGACTGGCTGCCACTGACTGTAGAGTCGAGGAGGCACCGCCATGCGCTCTGAGTTTCACCGTAACGTTCCGAAAAAACAGCACGGTGTTGCCCTGCTAAGTGTGCTCTGGGTGGTCATTATTCTCTCGCTGCTCGCAGGGAGTCTGGTTGCCAGCCAGCGTTACAGTACGGATACAACACGGCAGTGGTTATATCAGGCTCAGGCACGCTATGCGGCGGAGGCAGCTGTTCACCTGACCCTCTACAACCTGCTAAGTCATCAGCTTCAGCCTGGCTCAGAAAACACAGAAGAGGAACCCCCTACTTACGAGGGCTTCAAGCTTTATAGCACTATCTATAGTGAAGCGGGTAAAGCCGATATTAACCAGATATCTGACCCGCTACTGCGCAAGATAATGCAGGGTTTAGTCGATGATCCCCAGTGGGCTGACACCATAACTGACCGCATTCTTGACTGGCGTGATGGCGATGAACTGGTCCGGCTTAATGGCGCTGAACGGCGCGATTATCTGCAGGCCGACCATCCTTTTCTGCCCACCAATCAGCCGTTCAAAAGTGTTGCTGAGCTACAGCGGGTGATGGGTATGACCACCGCACTCTATCTTAAATTACAGCCATTGGTAACGATCTACTCCGGACAGAATAGCATCGATATGGCCGCCGCCCGACCCGAGCTTTTAGAGGCGATGGGGATAACGACGAATCAGACCCGCCGCTTTTTTAATGCCGCCAGCAGCCGTCTTCTGGAGATATCCTCACAGGTCGAAAAGCCGGGTTTCAGTGGCATGCAGCTGTCCTCCACTATTGCACTTCAACCCGGCAACATAAGAGAACCTTTTCACATACTTGCATGGGATTACACAGTTCCCGGATTAACAGAAATGGCAGTAAGTCTTCTGCCAGAACAGGGAGGTAGTCATGCTACCGAATGATCACAGTAGATCCGGTGACAGAGCTCTGTCGGGTTGGGATCTGCTATTCCAGAAGAGCCACGATGCGATGCTGATGGTTGACTCCGACCTGAATATCATTGACGCCAATGCAACGGGCTTAAAACTCTGCAATATTGGCCGGAATCTCAGTGATATAGACAGTATCAGCAGTAAAGCGGACGAGCGCCGTACCATTACCAGCAGTGTTCGTTGGGCATTAGAGCAGATGACACGCTCGGAAGGACGGGTTATCTTTCTGAAACAAAACAATGCCGATGTCCAGGTTGATATCTACCCTGTCAGTCACCCTGACCGGGGCGCAGTAATTATTATCAAAGAGCCAACCGAGTCACTGAATCACCAGACCCTCAGAGATGTCCCTGAGAAACTTTACCGGCTGGGAATGACCGCTGCAGGTATTACCCACGAGCTAAGTAATCCAGTCAGCTCCCTCTACAGCCAACTGGAAATGATGCAGAGTAGGCAGGAACAACCCGATAAAGATCTGCGTACCTGTCTCGACCTGATCAGCAGAATAAGAATCATACTGCGTGAACTATCCGGCATCATGAAAGACAGTTCGCCCCTTGATGACCGTAGTATCGACCTGAGTAAATTTATCCCCAGCACACTGAATCTACTGAAGTTTTGTCCCCAGGGCAGGGAGATTGAAATCGATCATTCAGTCGAGCCTGGCACTCCCCTGCTGGATATCAGTGAGAAGCACCTTTTACTACTGCTGGATAACATCAGTGATAACGCCATTAAAGCGGCGGGAGAAGGGGGTCGAATCGATGTTAGCGTAACACCGACCGATAGCGGAGGAATCAGCCTGCGCTTTACCAATAGTGGCCGCAATTTAAGCCCTGAAACGCTGACTCAAAACGATCTATACAACCGGGGAATGGGCGTAGGATTGATGATCACACGCCAGATTGTAGAGAGCTATCAGGGCACAATTAACATATCCAGAGCCCGCGATGGTGGCACACAGGTATTGCTGAGCTTCCCCGCACACTGCTGCAGGGCAAGAGATTCTGAAGAATAGATCTGTACATAGGCCAAGGGAGTTTGCAATGAGTGACATTCTGATTATCGAAGACGAGCCGGTGCTCAATGAAAACCTGAACCAGTTTCTGAGTAGCAAAGGCTATCAGGTACATTCAGCTAATTCGAAAGCAACCGCCAAAGTATTACTCACTGAGCACTTGTTTGATGTCGTACTCAGCGATATGCGCCTGCCCGATTGCAACGGCACGGAGTTGATTGAACACATCAAAGAGGTAGCACCCTCCAGTATCATTCTGGTCATGACCGCTTACAGCTCACTTGAAACGGCACTTGACGTATTTCACAGCGGTGCACATGACTACATTATCAAGCCCTTTCCCCTGCAAGAGATTGAGCACAAAGTAGAGAACGCGCTGCAATACAAACAACTATTGAATGAAAATGCCAACCTGCGTAACCGGCTGCACCAGGACTCTGAAAATATTGAGATGCTGGCAGGCAGCAGCCTCCAAATCTGTGAACTGCGACGCCTGATCAACAAAGTAGCAATCTCCAATACTAACGTACTGATTCAGGGTGAAAGTGGCACGGGTAAAGAGTTGGTCGCTCAGTCAATACATGCCAAATCACTAAACGCTGACGGTCTGTTCGTTCCGGTTAACGTTGCTGCCATTCCCGAAGGCCTGGTCGAAAGCTATCTATTCGGTCATATCAAAGGCTCGTTTACCGGTGCTAATCAGACCCGGGAAGGGGCTTTTCGTATGGCTTCAGGCGGCACGCTGTTTCTCGATGAAATTGGCGAAATGCCGCTGCAGATTCAAAGCAAACTGTTACGGGTTTTAGAAGACAGCCAGGTTTATCCAGTCGGCAGTGACACTTCGGTTCCGGTTGATACCCGGATTATCTGTGCAACCCACAGAGACCTGGACAAAATGGTAGCTGATGGTGAGTTCCGTGAAGACCTCTGGTATCGACTCAATGTCGTTAACCTTAAAACTCCGCCATTGCGGGAACGGATGGAAGATATACCTGCACTGGTGACACTGATTCTGACACGGTTAAAAGTTGAACTGAAACGCCCGATCATGGATATCGATAACGATGTTATTCATCACCTGATGAACCAACCACTGAAAGGGAATGTCCGTGAGCTGAAAAATATTCTTGAGCGCGCGGCAGTACTCTGTGATGACAACACTATCCGGGTCAGAGATCTTGCCCTACAGGCGGGAGATCTGGCGAACCTGCAGTTAGATGAAAGCGGCGCCCTCTCCGAACTGAGTACCGCCGTAGAAAAATTTAAACAGCAACATATTGTCGCTGCGCTTGAAAGCACTGAAGGTTGTCGCGAATCTGCCGCCCGCTTACTCGGTCTGTCAACCGCCACCCTGTATCGGCAACTGGATAAACTAGGATTAAAAGGCTACGTTGCCCGCTCATCGAAAGGCGTTATCGGTCCCCTTGCAGCGGAAAATGACGAATGAATAAGCCGCTGATAACTGAACAGGATCATCCGGAGAGCAACCTGCCATCACAACAGGTTTCAAGTAGCTCACAGAACAACCGTCTGATCCCTGATCGTGAATCGGATCTGCTGCGCACTTTTACCCTGCTCAGCTTTATTACCATCACCCTGATAAGCCTGGTCGGTGCTTTGATCCTGACCAACATTGTGACTAAGCGCATGCTGCATGAAGAAGCCAGGGTGACCCAGCAGTACATTCAAAGTGCTGTCGGAACAGAACGACTGCCTGACCGCCCCTATCAGGAGGACTTTCTCAATAATAAACGCTGGCTGGCTGGCTATTTGCAACGTATCGGTCGACTACCCAACACGCCGCTGGTTAAGATTTACTCCCCGGATATGGACGTCGTCTGGGCGACCGATCCTAACCTGATTGGTTTGTCATTTACCGATAACCCTGAACTTGCCCGGGCATTTAATGGTGACCTGATCTTCAAACAGGAAGATATTAACGAGCTGAACGATGCAAACGATAAAACGGATCTTGCCTACTTTGCCAACTCTCTTGATCAGGTCATTGAGATCTACATCCCCCTGTTCAATTCAGATCAGAGTAAGGTTGTCGCAGTCGTGGAGCTATACAAAACCCCAGACGAACTATTTCACAGCCTGTATGAAATTAAACTATTCATCTGGTCTGGTGCACTGATCGCCGGAAGCATTCTGTTCATTGTGCTGTTTTCTATCGTGCGCAAAGCCAGCAAGACAATGAAACGTCAACGCCAGGCGATTGTTGAGTCTGAAGCCCTGGACACCATTGGAGAGATGACATCAGCGATGGCGCACGGTATCCGCAACCCGCTGGCATCGATTCGTTCCAGTGCTGAGCTGGCACTGCTCTCCCCCACTAGCGCGGAAAAGATGTCAGAGAATATCATCCTGTCCGTGGACAGGCTTCAGGAGTGGATCGGTGAATTCATCCAGTTCACCGAAAGCGAATCCCGATTTGATAATCAGGTGGTTGTTTTTGATCGGCTGGTTGAGGAGAGCCTGCAACTAATCAGTGAGCAGGCCAATCGCCAGAGCATTGTTATTGAATTACTGCCATTTGAAACTTACGCACCTGTTAGCGGAGATCCGGCCCTGTTGCGCCAGCTGCTGGGTATCATTCTTGATAACTGCCTCGAAGCGATGCCTGACGGTGGCATTATCACTGTTCGCCAGCAGAACCATGACAAGCACCACCTACGGCTGGATATTGCCGATAACGGCATTGGAATTTCCCAGGAGCAGATCAAAAATGTGTTTCGCCCTTTTAGCAGTAATAAAAAGCATGCACTGGGCCTGGGACTCATGATGGCGCAACGCATTGCCATGCACCACAGCGGTCACATTGATCTGATCAGCCAGGAGGGGGAAGGCACGACGGTGTCCGTTATCCTGCCAACAGTATCAAGCCAACGCGCCAAAATACTGGTAATTGATGATGAGCACACTTTCGCAACCAACCTGAAAACCTACCTGGAACAGTATGAGTTTGTTGTTGAACTGACTGAGACTGCCAGCGAAGGGCTGGCCAGAGTTGCCAGCTGGCAACCAGACATCGTTCTCACAGAGGTCCGCATCAGCGATATGGATGGTGTAAGCCTGTGCCAGGAGATTCTGAAACGTTATGCCCGGACAACCATTATCGCACTGACCGGTCAGGCGAATGATAAACGTGGCCAGAAACATGACCTGATTACCCGACTACAGGCAGTGGGTGTACGTAACGTGATGACCAAGCCGCTACCACTGGCCGACATTCGCACCGCGCTTGAACAAGCAAAATCAACCAGTCAATTTACTTCTCAAAAGTGATAATCAAGCGTGATATTTAACGTCAGAGCTGCGATAAACAGAGGAGATAATCCTACATTCTAATAACAAAATCACATTAAAAACAGGTAGTTGAATTTTAAGGAATGAGTATTGCTGTAAGCATTTACGCTTACAAGGAGAAGGTGTTAACCCTGTCCAGGTGAACATCAACTGACAGGATTTAATAAGAACTCAAAAACAGTGTAAATAGCTTATTGTCATGGCCTCAATGCCTGACTAAGAACTTTCTCAGGGGTGTCGAAACGGAGTTCCGATACGACTGTAAATCATTCGGGGGGATGATCAGTAACACAGACAGATCTATGGCGGGACAGTGATATGACATCAACGATTTTGATTATTGATGACTCACCCTCTAACCAGCAGAAATTATTTACCTGGCTCAGGCCTACCGGCAACCGCTTGTCTTTTGCCAGAGATTGCCACTCAGCGATGAAGATTTTGCTTCGGAAGCAGCCTCAACTGATAATATTTTCTGTTAAACAACCCCATATGTCTGCGCAAAGACTGATCAATAAACTGCAAGCAAGAGCACCAATGGCAAAGCTGATTGGAATTTTATCAGCCACCGCCAGCTCTGGAGGAGCCAACCCCGGATCCATGCAACAGATAAGCGACGTTCTGATTGAGCCTCTGTGCCAGGAAGAAGTGCTTATCACTGTTTCACAACTGCTCAGACTCCAGCGTCTGAGCATGGAAAATGATTACCTGAGAGAGGAGCTGGCATTTTCATCGCTGGCAGCACACTGGCACACAACGGGGGAGTATGGCCATGAACAGGAAATACACAAGATCACAATTCACAAAACCAGTTAAAGCAGGGCTGACAATCGTAGCATTAGCAACCCTGTTCACTTCATCACTTCAGGCTCATGAAGATACCCATCAGATGCACAGGATGATGGCGGAGATGAAGATGGACAATAATATGAATCATAATGCCCATGAGGGTCACATTATGACCACTGAGGGCAAAGATCCACATGCTCAGCATAAAATGATGATGACTGACGTTTCCGCTAAAGACAAAGTAGAGCGCAGTCGTCATGACTACAAAGCATCCGCCGTAACGATGCTGAACCAGAATGGAAAACCTATTGATATTGATAAACTACTGAACAGCGACAAACCGATGATGGTGAACTTTATCTTCACCACCTGCCCGACGATCTGCCCGGTTCTGAGCTCAACCTTCTCGATAGTAAACCGCGAACTGGCTGAAGCCAAAGATCTCACTATGATCTCAATCTCAATCGATCCGGAAGCAGATACGCCGGAGGCGCTGCAGCGCTACGCGAAAAAATTCGAGGCACGTGAAAACTGGATCTTTATCACCGGCTCGGTTGAAGACAGTATTACTCTGCAAAAAGCGTTTGATATTTATCGCGGCAGCAAGATGAACCATGAGCCCGTCACATACCTGCGTGCCAGCTCGGATAAATCCTGGACCAGACTCGATGGATTCCCCAGCAGCGACCAGCTTATCAGCGAATACCATCATATGAAGATGGGCCACTGATAAAGACTTATGGCTCAGATAAAGCTTATGTCTGTAGTAAAGCCCGGGGCGTTGATGAAAGCACGCCTGAACGCAGTGCTGATTATAATGCTCCTCAGTCTGTCCTTCCCTGGGCAGGGGGCTGAGAGACCGACAACAGAAAAAGGCGAAATACGGTCAGCTAAGCTATTTTCAAGAAATCTTCCGTCAGAAGGCCGTTCTATATTCATGACTGGCCGCCCACTGAAGGGGACTTCTATAACAGCTATCAGTCAGGGGCAATCGTTACCAGGAGAGTTGTTTGCCTGCGCTAACTGTCACCGACATAGCGGCCTGGGTACCAGCGAAGGCGGCTACCAGGTTCCCGATATCACCGGCGCCACTCTGTTTGCGCCCATTGAGGTTAAACAGCGAGAACTCTACGCTGAACGCACTGAGGGCTTTTATACCCGCCCTGCCTATAACCGAGACACCCTGAGGATTGCAATCACCCAGGGGATCGGAGCCACGGGCAAGCCACTGAGTAAAATCATGCCCCGTTATCAGTTGAACCAATCCCAGACCGATGCCCTGATTAGTTATCTGAACACGCTGGACTATTCTGACCCTCCCGGCGTCAGTGCGAACAACCTTCAGCTTGCCACGATTGTCACAGATGATATCTCCGCAGCAGAAAAGCAAGCGCTGATAAGCACTCTAAATCAGTTTTTTAAAGAGAAAAACGCCCAAACCCGCCATGAGGTCAGACGCGTAAAATACTCACCCTGGCATAAAGACTGGCAGTACGATAACTACCGCCACTGGGAGCTGAATGTCTGGGAATTAACAGGCGCCCCTTCAACCTGGTTTCAGCAGCTCCAGCAATATTATGACGCCAATCCGGTCTTTGCGGTTGTTGGAGGCACCAGCCACAAGAGCTGGGAGCCGGTCAGTACATTTTGTGAAGCCCAGGCGCTGCCCTGCCTGTTTCCCGATACCGACCTGCCGCCTGATAACCCAGGTCACTACAGTCTCTATTTTTCTGCCGGCATGAGTCTGGAAGCCCGCAGAGTCATCTACTGCCTGAAGAAAAATGCCCGCTACAACAGGGTTATTCAGGTGACAGGCGAAGATATTCGCTCAGAGGTTGCTGCAAGCGATCTGGAAAACAGAGTTGCCTCACTGCCCAATCAACCTGCTTCGAAAACAATACCGCTATCAGCGTTTCTTAACAGCCCGTCTCACACTTCTGAGAATAGCGCTAATACACTATTTATTCTGTGGCTAAGTGATTCTGAACTGCAGCAATTACCCGGCGATTTTAACCCCTCAAACGCAACCGTCATGCTCTCTTCAACCCTGTTGAATCGGCGCTTTGATCGAATACCTGAGCGGATACAGAAGCAAAGCTGGCTGATTCACCCTTACAGCCTGCCTGACAGCACAGGCCAGCGGATACGCAGCAAAACCTGGCTGTATGCCCGGGGCATTGCAACCCCCTATGAGAAGCTGCAATCCAATACCTATCTGGCGCTCAGCGTGCTGACAGAATCGATGATGCATATCCGCAGTAACTTCTCTCAGGATTACCTGATTGAACGTATTGAACATATGCTGGAGAACAGCCCGGAAACCTCTGTCTATCGTCGACTGAGTCTGGCACCCGGGCAGCGTTTTGCATCCAAAGGTAGTTATCTGATCCCTCTCAGTCTAATCAACTCATCGCCTGAACAAGCCGGTCAATACTGGGCTGTTCCTGAGCTATGATCTCCTCTTGAGATTTTTGCAAAACTAATAATATCTCCCTCTTATGCCTGTCTCAAATGAGAGAAGCCAACTGTCACCCAACAACAACACCATAACAGCTCAAGATAAAAACAACTCTAACCATCTGTTTTTAAATGACTTACAAAACAAAATCAAAGACATGGTGCACTTCTTGCGTTGTTGTCACACAAGACAATCCAATTTCACGTCGCAGTATCGGGACAAATAAGTTTGATTGCCGACCTTATGACGAATCATAAAAGAGAACGACAAGAGGGGGTTAGACGCCATGTCTTGTTTCAAAAAGTTAATGCGACAACGCGGTGATGGAGCACACAAGACAGCTATAGGCTGCTCTCTGCTTTTCGCCAGCTTTCTCGCCATTTCACCGGTGCAAGCTCAGACTGTTAACATTAACGTGGTAACGCCTGACCCTGCTAATCCTGATAATTTTTTGCCTGTGGATGGTTTCCGCTGGCTAATTGAAGAAGATAGCACCTGGAATATAAAACCCGGGGTTCCTGTCGGTAAAACACTTGCAACAGGGTTTCATAGCAGCCATTCGCCTGTATTCTCAAAAGGTGAATCAAGCAACGATACGGCTTCCCAGGAGAACCTGGACGACACTCAGCGTTACTTTATCAGTGTAACGCCACATAACGGTTATACCATTGGCGGTGCCGAAATCACTGAAGGTGCAACCTCGGTTCAGGTAGTCGTTAATCCACTACCGATCCCCACTGCTCAGTTCTCTGTTTTCGTTTTTGAGGATTTCAGTCCGCTGAACGGAGCTCCCGATTTCCCGGAAGAAGATCCATCTCTCAGTTGCAACTCCGCCCGGGCTAACCTTGGACCTAACGCAACCGATTGCCTTCCAGGCTCATTCGATCCAACTCAGTTCAGAGTACTGGTTGAAGAAGCCGGTGGCCGTTACGGTGCAACCGGTGGCCCGGTATCGCAGGATGCCTTTGGTAACCCTCTGGGTACCGAGTACGAGTATGATGCTCAAGGCAATGCGGTACTGGTTGATGGTGTTCCAGTGGTTACTGTGTCGGGTGACGGCATAATTCATCCCGGCCCTGACGGAAGAGTGCTGGTTAAAAACCTGCCTCCGGCAAAGTATGGCGTTGTTATTACCCCGCCAACCGGCCAGGGTTGGGTGCAGACCTCTACGATTGAAGGCACTAATGTTATTGATGTCTGGCCTGCGGCTAATGAACCTTCTTACTTTGTCGAGTTCGGACCACCCGGTTTCCATGCCTTTGTCGGCTTTACAAAGCAGTATGAAAATACCGTTTTCAAAAATGCTAACAATGGCAGTGCCACCATTCTGGGTCAGGTGCTGAATAACCATATGTCCAGACCGCCAGAGCTGGCATTCTTCAATGGTGATCCGATTCCGGGATGCTGGGTAGCACTGAACCGCCCCGGCGCCCTTCCTGCAATCGAGACACAACCATGCGATGCCGACAGCAACTTCAGCTTCTCTAATGTCCCCCCTGGTGACTACATCCTGGCGGTTTGGGATAACAACCTGGACATTGTCATCGCCAGTAAAAATATCACAGTACCAAATACCGCCAATGCGGTGATTGATCTGGCGGATATCCCCGTATTTAACTGGTTCGCTAAGCTCAGCTCCAGTGTCTTCTTCGATACTAACCAGAACGGCTTCAGGGATGCCAATGAACCATCGCTGGGGGCAGACAAGTCAGCGGTAAATCTGCGTTTCCGCAACGGTACAATCTATCAGTCCTTCGCCATTGATACCGAAGGTGAAGCACCGTTTGATGAAGTCTTCCCATTCTTCCACTGGTTGGTTGCAGAGGTTGATTTCGGAACGTTGAAAGCGACCGGTGTCACCTACGTAGTAGATGATGGTGGCGAAGTTCGTGCCGACGCAGGCTGGGATGACCCTACCTTTGATGTGCTTAATCCGCAGCCGCAGTTCTGTACTCAGGCGCGCATTGATAATGCTGTCGAAGCAGGTGATCCGGCCTGTGATATCACTATCCCCGGAAACGAAAACCTCGTAGCAGGTTCTCCAGCCATCAACCCGAATACCGGCAACAACCTCTCTACAACTAAACAGGGCCAGGTCCTGACACTCGGTATGCAGGGATTCCTTGGCCAAACCAACCGTCTCGAGTTTGGTAAAGCTTTATACAACACTGCAACCGGTGAAAACGGTGGCATATCCGGCATGGCGCTGTATGCGATTACCCGTGCAGAGAATGACCCTCGATATGCTGTTGGAGAGGAATGGGAACCCGGTATTCCAAGGGTACAATTTAACCTCTATCGTGATTCAACCGGAAATGGTGTTATCGACAGCGCTGCAGGGGGGGACGTTGCTGTTAACCCTCTCGGTATTTCGCAACATGTTCGCCCCGACGTAGATCGCTATCCACTTAACAACTTCCCCGGACCGGAAGATACCGACCGCAACAGCGATGGCACCTTCGACCTTGGAGACGCGATTCAGGTAACCTGGTCAGATAGCTGGGATGACTCCAATCCTACTAATTGCCAGGGGGTAGACTTCACTGCACATCCTGAACTCGGTAATGCGGGCGCACACACTACCGACTGCTATGATGGTCTGCGTAATTATAATCAGATCACCGACGGTGTATTTGACGGCGGTTACGCTTTTAATGACCTGTCTCCTGGACGTTATATCGTAGAGTCTGAGCTGCCTCCGGGTTACGAGCTGGTCAAGGAGGAAGACCGTAACGTCGACTACGGTGATACTTACACGCCATCACCTCTGCTGGCACCGCCACTGTGCGTTGGTGACAATCATCAGGTATCACCCTATTTAAGCTATCAGGTTGGTAGTCAGGATCCGGCACCCTTTGCCGGACAGTATCGCCCCTTGTGTGACCGTAAGCTGGTTGCACTGAGCAGTGGTAAAAATGCTGCAGCGGACTTCTTTATGTTCACTGATGTGCCGATCGCTGCGCACGTCGTGGGGGGCATTCTGGATGATACAGCCAACGAGTTCGATCCTAATTCTCCCAACTTTGGCGAGAAGTACGCGCCACCATGGCTGCCAGTATCATTCAAAGACTGGACTGGCCGTGAGATTGTGCGTACTTATTCTGATGAGTGGGGGCACTTTAACGCACTATTACCTTCTACCTATTCTGTAAACCTGCCGATGCCAACCGGTGTGTCACCCAACATGGTGACTGCATGTATGAACGATGCCAGCCCTATCCTGAACCCCGTTACCGGCAAACTGGAAAGGGATCCTTACCACAACCCGCAATACAGCCAGTTCTGTTATACCTTCCAGTATATGCCTGGCTCTACAACCTATCTGGATACCCCGGTAGTGCCTGTTTCGGCTTTCGCTGGCCCTAACCAGTTCCCTCTGGATTGTGAACTGCCAACCAGCACTCCCGGCATCTACACCGTAGAAAGCAGTGTCACCGGAGGTCCGGCTGCTGCACCCGGTGATATCGTTACCATTACATCTCAGGGGTCTGCTGTTGAAATCCCTAACCCGCAGTACGATGGTACGGCGACTACCACGAAAACGGTTACCCGTGATTACAGTTTCGGAGCTTCAACCGGCACCGTTACCGTAGGTGGTACAGCGGTTGCCGTTTCAACCTGGAGTAACGACACAATCACCTTTGCTGTGCCCGCTGGTCTCTCTTCCGGTCAGCTGGAAGTCACTACATTCAACGGTGAAAAGTCGGTTAACTCTGTTACCCTCAACATTCTGGCTCCTGGAGAAACTGTCGCTACGGTTTATCCATCCAACAACCTTACCGATACACCTATTCAGGATGCTATCAATAACGCCAATGCTGGCGATCTGATTCTGGTTTCCCCTGGTGACTATCATGAGATGGTCATTATGCATAAACCGGTTCGCCTGCAAGGTTTCGGTGCTGCATCTACCACCATTAATGCGGTTCGCGCTCCGGCGTCAAAACTGCAACTCTGGCGTGACCGGGTTTACAGCATGGCAATAGCCGGGGATTATGACCTGCTTCCAGGTCAGGCACTGGGCGGCCTTAATATTATTGACCAGGTGCCCGTCTTTGGTACTGAAGAGGGTCCTGCGATTCTGGTTGTGGGTAACGTGGGTGAATATGCCACGGCCAAGTCCCGTATAGATGGCTTAGGTATCACCGGTGCGACTGATGGCGGCGGTATCTTCATCGGCGGCTATATCGACAACCTCGAGATCAGTAACAACGATATTTATACCAACTCCGGTAACTTTGGTGGTGGTATCCGAATCGGTT
This sequence comes from uncultured Amphritea sp., assembly GCF_937127095.1. Lineage (GTDB taxonomy): Bacteria > Pseudomonadota > Gammaproteobacteria > Pseudomonadales > Balneatricaceae > Amphritea. The sequence goes on along the minus strand of NZ_CAKZLP010000078.1, from coordinate 122,856 downwards.
ATCCAACCATGACCAATGAGATCAATGGTGATCTGGTTCATGTTGATGCCGAAAACAACAATATCAATATCCACAACAACCAGATCAACCAAAACGGAAGTTCCGGTGGTGCAGGCGGCGGCGTGGCGCTTTACTCTGGTAGTGATAACTACCAGATCACCGACAACATGATCTGCGGTAACTTTACCCAGGGTGATGGTGGTGGTATTGGCCATCTGGGTCTGAGCAACAATGGTCTTATTGCCAACAACACCATCGCGTACAACCAGTCTTTCACTCAGGGTCTGGAAGTGCATGGTGGTGGTATCTTTGTCGGTGGTAAGGGTGGCCTGGCGAATGCGACAGGTAACGTTGGCCTGACTCCGGGAACCGGTTCCGTCATGATTGAAGACAATATGATCATGGGTAACCAGGCAGGTGCCGGTAGCGGTGGTGGCGTGAAGCTGAACTTTGTTAACGGCGCCGATGTCACAACCAACCCGGTCCTCAGCAGTGCCTGGCATAGCATCAAACTGTATGACAACATCATCGTCAATAACGTCGCTGGACGTGATGGCGGCGGTGTTTCCATGCACGATGCCAGTGCAGTGAGCATGGTGCATAACACCATTGCCTATAATGACAGCACCGCAACGGTTGCTGCCACCATCGATCCGGCGCTGAACGGTCTCAGCCAATCCACACCTCAACCGGGTGCGGGTGTTGCTTCTCACCGTCATACCGTTGAGTTAGCCAGTGCATCGGGGCAGAGCTATAGCGATCCTGAGCTGGTTAATAACATCATTCTGCGTAACCGCAGCTTCTACTGGTTTATCAACGGTGCCAACGCACCTCAGACCTTTGGTCTGGTGCCTGACATCGGAGCGGGTGAGCTTCCGGTATACAGTGATATCGCTGTTGTGGATGATCTCAACCTGAGTCTGCATCCGAAAAACTCATTGCTGACCGATACGCTGGAAAATGGAGCATATGCTGTAGGTAATCAACTGGCAGCAGACTCCGACCAGATCTTTGCCACACCACTGGCAAATGGTCAGCCGGGACAGACCATCATGCAACAGGAGCAAACCACTAATATTAATATAGCGGCGGCTCTGGATGAGGGCGGTAACTTCATCGATGTTCGCTTTGGTCCATTATCGCTGGATCCAGCCCTGCGCGGTAATTACCGTCTGGCTAACGATCCAACCAATGGCGCCATTGACAACGGATTGATTGATGTATTGATAGGCAACGGTAGCCTACTTGATGCTGACTTCTACGGCACGCCACGCTATTACAATGCGGGCCCAGAGATCGGCGCAGAAGAGCTGCCTGTGGGTATCAGAACTATCCCTAACGCAACGCCTCTGGCTATTGCAGTGGATGATGTCCGCCGTGTAGTAAAAGCCGGACCTGCCTGGAACCTTCAGGGTTATATCCTGAACATCAACAACCTGCTGCGTAATGATATTAATACCACAGGCTGGAGAGATGCGGTTCCGGTTATTGGCAGCGAAACCGGTGGTGGCATTCTGACCTGGGGTGTTCCTCGGAACAATCAGTTCATGTTTACCACACCAACAGGCCGTCGTTCGGTTGGCCAGTTTAGCTTCCAGTACAAGGCATCGAATGATCCAGCGGCGAATACTGCGACAGTTGTCCTGAATAAGGATATCTCAGTTCAGCGCGCCTTTGCCCGGGTTCGCAACAACGGCAACGTTCGCTGGCGCTTCAACGGCTGGACAACCTTCCCGTCCGATACCCGTGTACGTCTGTACATGAACGGTACGGCCACCGGTACTCCTTTCGCTGACTGGAAACTGGATAACGCCAATGGCCGGTGGATCTACGCAGTCGAGCAGGGTCCGAACCCAACCGGGGTTACGGAGGTCAGTGTTCGCATCGGCAACCGTGTACTCAAGCACATCCCCCTGGAAATCCGATAACAGTCACTGCGGTCGGTATATCCGGCCGCAGCCTAGCTCAAGTTAGAGGAGCGAAACCATGAATAAGAAAGCAATAAGTCTGATGGTCAAAACCGCTATAGCCGGTGCGATGATTAGCTACGCGGGCCTTGCCAGCGCGACCGTTTACACTCAGTGCCCCGGAGATATCGACGGAAACGGCCTGATCGATAATGCCGAAATAGCCGGGGATAAAAATCTCAACGGCCAGATTGATGATGGTACAAATGGAACCACCAATCTGGGTGAATATGCTAATACAAAGTGCATGCACCTGTCCGGCGGTGATGGTTACATTAAAATGGCCGATGACCGCCCGATGTATATGTTTGGCTTTGGCGATATGAGCGGCATACCTGATAGCCAGGTCATGTCTGAAGGGGTGTTATCTGCGCAGTTCCCTGCCCCCAGTATCGACCTGAAAGAGGGGCAACCCTTCTATCTCACCCTGTCTAACGTCGGCATGGTGATGCGCCCGGACCTGTTCGACCCGCACACTGTGCACTTCCACGGATTTCCTAATGCATCATCGATATTTGATGGACTGCCAGATACCGCTATCTCCATCAACATGGGTGCCAGCCTGACCTATTACTACAATGTTCAGGAACCCGGCACCTATATGTATCACTGCCACGTGGAAGCAACTGAACATATGCAGATGGGCATGCTGGGCAATCTCTATGTTCATCCTGCACAGGATGGAACACCCTATGCTGACCCCGACGGGTCAGGTCGGGTGTACGACAAATTTGTTTATAACGATGGTGACGGCTCTACCGGCTATGACGTTGAAGTGCCCATTCAGATCGGTTCTTTCGATTCCCGCTTCCATGATGCCAGCGAGTCAGTACAACCTTTGCCTTTTGCTGAGATGGCGGATAACTACCCTATGCTGAATGGCCGGGGCTATCCGGACACTGTTTTTCAGGGTGCTCTGCCCTCAGTTGATGATGATCTCGATCCGGGAATCCCGTTCAAGCAAAACCGCCAAACGCAAAAAGTATCAACCTATATCGAAGCAAGCCAGGGGCAAAAAATACTGTTGCGGCTTTCCAACCTCAACGTAACACGCTTCTACTCCCTGAATACCCTGGGTATTCCGATGCAAGTAGTGGGGATGGGTGCCAAACAGCACATCAGCTCTGCAGGTAAAAAGCTCTATTACAAAACCAACTCAGTCACTCTGGGTGGCGGTGAAGCGATTGACGTATTGCTGGATACAGCAGATGTCTCTCCCGGCAAGTATTACCTCTATACCGGTAACCTGAACTACCTGAGCAATGGCGACGAAGATTTTGGCGGCATGATGACCGAAATCAACGTTAACTGAGTCTGAGCAGGCGAGGAGAACTACTATGAAATTTTTACGCAGCTTTGCCGCTCTGACCAGCGCTATAGTGCTGACAGCCGTCAGCTGGACAGCGCAGGCAGAGATTAAGGGCATCGTCGGTACGACCACCGATGGCCATCAGAAAACCTTTAACCTGGAGGTCGCTCCGGCAAGCATCAATACGCCCGATGGGGACAGCCTGTTGATCTGGGCTTATGGTGACCTGGATAACACCTCAACTCCGGTCCAGTATCCTGGGCCAACTCTGATTGTTAATGAAGGGGATGCGATAACCATCAACCTCACCAACACCAGCATCAACGAACCGGTTTCTATGGTTTTTCCAGGACAGAAAAATGTTGCTGCCGTGGTCTCAACGGTGGTGCCCGGTGCCGCTGCTGCAGCCGATCCTAACCGGGTCGTACTGACAGAGGAAGCCAGTATGGGCGAAACGGTGACCTACAGTTTCACCGCCAGTCAACCGGGGACGTACCTCTACCACAGCGGCTCCAACCCGGATCTGCAGGTCGAGATGGGACTCAGTGGCGCGCTCATTGTGCGCCCTGCAACCAATCCTGACTCCCAGGCTTACAACAGTGCCGACAGCTACTATGACCATGAATACCTCTACTTTCTGACCGAGATGGACCCATCTATCCATCAGGCAGTCGATTTTGGTATGACACCCGATACCAGCAACTTTCATGCGGTTCTCTGGTTTATGAACGGTCGCAACGGGCCGGATACGCTGTTTGATCACGATGTGCCCTGGATGCCTAATCAGCCATACAGTTCTCTGACGCGGATGCACCCGGGTGAGAAAGTGTTATTGCGGATTATCGGTGCTGGCCATGATATGCACCCATTGCATACCCATGGTAACCACTTCCTGCAGATCGCCCGCGATGGCGCATTGCTGAGCAGTGATCCTGGCAATACCGCAGTGGGGGCTGACCTGGCATTTAGTGATTACACACAGCAGGTTCTGCCCGGCGCCACCTATGATGCACTCTTTGAGTGGACCGGAAAAAACATGGGTTGGGATATCTACGGCCATACAACCGGCAGCGGTGCACTCTGTAATGGTCTGGATAGTGCCAGTGATTCAACCGATCCGGTAACCTTTGAAGATTGCAACTTCCACAACGTGCCCATTCCGGTTGACCTGCCAGAAAACCTTGACCTGACTTATGGCGGTTTTTACAGCGGCAGCCCCTACCTGGGCGCAATGGCATCCCTGCCTCCCGGCGAAGGGGGCCTTAATCTCAACGGCGGCCTGTTCTTTATGTGGCACTCCCACACTGAGAAAGAGCTGGTCAATAACGATATTTTCCCCGGCGGCATGATGACCATGCTAATTATTGAACCAACTGGCGTACCAATCCCATAGGGTTGGCATCAGAGAAGAAGGAAAAGGAGTCTTATTATGAATATCCTGAGACACTCCGCTTTGCTAATCGGATCCCTGATGCTGACATCCGGTTCGATTCAAGCGGCAACGTTTAACTTATGTGCCGGTACAACCATAACCAACGTCCCCTCCAGTGACGGAACAACCTCGCTGGCAATTCCAATGTGGGGTTACGGTACAGATACCGGTGGCCCCTGTGTTGCCACCGTGCCCGGCCCGCAACTGAATGTTTTACCCGGTGATACCGAGCTGACGATTAACCTGCGTAACACACTACCGAAACCGACATCCGTGATGGTGCCGGGGCTGGGTTTACCTACAATTGGTGGAACACCCGAAATCTTTACCGACGCACAGAATAGAGCACGGGTCAGTTCATTTGTCACGCCGATAAACGCCAATGGCGGTTCCGGTAGCTATACCTGGACTAATATCAGACCCGGCACCTATGCCTATCAATCAGGAACCCATGTTCAGGTTCAGGTGCAAATGGGCCTTTACGGTGCAGTGATTCAACCTGAAGCAGCTAATACAGCTTATCCCGGAATTGGTTATGATCAGGACAAGGTTCTGATCTACAGCGCCATTGATCCGGTTTTACATGCTACCGTCGATAATGGGCAGTATGGTGTGGGTGGAACCATGACCAGCACTATCGACTATAAACCAAAGTATTTTCTGGTAAACGGTCAGTCATATAGTCCGGACAATGTCCCCGATGACGCTGGCCCTGCCGGTTCAACCACGTTGATGCGCATGATCAACATGGATCTGGACACCCACGCCCCCGTCTTACTGGGAGGCTATATGGATGTAGTGGCAGAGTCAGGCTTCCCCTACCCATACCCACGACGTCAGTATTCTGTGAATCTGGCCCCCGGTCAGACTAAGGATGCACTGGTGACACTGGGATCCGCGAGCAATCCGGCCGGTAAAGCAACCTTATCGCTGTTTGACCGACGTCTGAACACCACCAACGCAGGTGGAATCGGGGGCGGTCTGGTAAGCCAGTTCTCCGTATCAGGCACCGCCGCCGGAACCGATCCTCTGTATTACTTCTCACTATTCGCAGGGATCAACGGAACTACCGGCGTTGGAGGCGTCACTGTTGTTCCAGGCCTGGGTGCTATTGAAAACCGTGATATCGTGAGTTATAACCCGGCAACAGGCGAGTGGACAAAAGTTCTGGATGGGGCGTCCCTTGGTCTGGTCCGCGCTAATAATGCTCTGGTGATGGCCAATATCGATGCCCTGCATGTGTTCGCTGATGGACGGATGCTGATCTCATTTGATACCCCAACGTTTGTTCCAGGTATTGGAGGCACCGGCGTTGTTGATGATTCCGATCTGGTCATGTATGACCCGGCAGCAGCAGTCAATCCTTTCAGCATCGCCTATACCGGTACTCAACTGAGCCTCACCAGCAATGCGGAGGATATCAATGCGCTGAGTGTTGATGTGAACGGCGACCTACAGGTATCAACACTTGGCAATGTATCTATACCCGCCAGTGGCAATCAACCGGCTCTGTCTGCGACCCGACAAGATGTACTCCGGTTCAGCCAGGCAAGCCGTACCTGGGAGATTATGTTTGATGGTAGTGATCTGACTGCTGACTTTACTAAGAATGCCGCTAACATTGATGCCCTGACTCACCCCGACGCCAACCAGCTGCTGATGAGTATTGTCGGTAATACAAGCGTCGCAGGTATAGCGGTAAGAGACGAAGATGTACTGCTTTACAGCGGTAGCTTTGGCCTTAACAACACGCAAGGACTGCTGGAAACCCGTCTGGATATGACGGCGGTTATCAATGGTTTACCTGGTAGTGCAGATGTCAGTGCAATGAGCTGGAGTAATGGCATGCCATACAACAACCAGGCACCAGTCCCTGCGACTGACAGCTACGCAATGGATCAGCGTTTGACCGCCACATTGGTGGTGACCGCACCGGGCGTTCTGGCGAATGATATCGATCCGGATATGAACAGTCTGATTGTTCAACCGGAATCCATAACCACAACACTGGGCGGCACACTGGACATCGCTGCGGATGGCAGCTTCACCTATACGCCTGGAGCAACGACTGGCCTGAATACGCTGGCAGACAGTGATAGCGCAATTTACACCGTCATTGATGGTGTGGGTGGTACTGCAACCGGCACGGTTAACATCGATGTGCTGACCTCAGCAGCCCCGGATAACCAACCGCCCGTTGCGGTGGTTGATCGGGTATCTACGCCGAAAAACACGACATTGGTAATTGATGTACTGGCCAACGATACGGACGATAATGACGCAATTGATCCCGCCTCAGTCGTAATTACGCTTCAGCCAAAAAGGGGCGGAACCATTGATGCTATTAACCCAACTACCGGGGAGGTTACCTATACTCCGGCTCTTAACTTTACCGGGACAGATGTCTTCAAGTACAAGATTAGTGATACTGGAGGACTTCCATCTCAATCGGTCAGAGTGCGCGTCAACGTAACCAACTAACCCCCCAGCAAGCAGCGTCCAGGATCGGACTTCTGTTTGCCAAAGGGGAGCCTCACGGCTCCCCTTTTTTTGTAAGCGTCCAGTCCCCGATTTCTCACATTTAACAAAAAAGCCAGTTCTCCTGTGTCGCAAATGAGAGAGCTATATCAACACCCTCCCAAAGACACTGACGTCTCCAAAAAACAACATCATTAACCCATTGTTTTATATAAATTTATTTAAAAAATACTCGATATGGCCTGCTAACTGCATGTATTTCATCAAGACGTCTGTCATTAAAACAGAGACAGCCTGGGATGAACTTTAGGGGGATAAAAATAATGAACCGCCTTTTCCGGTTAGAACCATTAGCCTGGCTGAAAATGCTAATCGTATGCTTCTCCATACATCTGATTAATCCGGCGACCGCTGCCGGGCTTTTGCCAGAACAAGCCCAGACCGATCTGGAACAACAGTGGGGAATTCGTATCCTCTCGCTGCGCCAGTCTGCTGCAGGCTATATGCTCGACTTCCGTTATACCGTCACTGATGCGGCTAAAGCGAAACCCATTCTGGATCGCTCGGTTAAACCGCAACTGATCGTCACCCGCACAGGGAATCACTTGCAGGTTCCTGCTCCACCTAAACTTGGCCCTTTGCGTCAATCATCCAGGGCCCCCAGAACAGATACTAACTATTTTATCTTTTTTGCTAACCCTGGCCGTATCGTCAAACCCGGCGATGAGGTGAGCATCCAGATAGGTAAACTTGAAATATCAGGCCTTAGGGTCAGCACTAGCTGAAAACGGAGATGTCAGAATGAATATAATAATCCGGCCACTATGTTTCTCCACCGCTTTGCTGGTTTCAGCAATGAGTGGCGCGGCCACCGTCACTAACGAACTGCAACAGCGCCTCGATGCCACCGGTAGTTTTGACCCGGTTGCGGTTATTCTGCAATTTAATGATCAAAAATTTAATCAGAGAACACTGCGCCAGGTTCGTAAATCCCTGCGCCAGCAACTCAATGCGGACGCCCGTCTGACCAAAGCGGAACGCAAGCAGTTACGCAAGCTGTTGCGATCCAGAGTTTTAAAGTCGCTCAAACTGCAATTACAGGCAGCCCGTCAAGACCTCGACCCGTTACTCGACTTCGCAGCGCAGGGGCAGATTAAAGATCTTTGGGTCATTAACTCTGTGGCACTGACACTGCCAGCCTATATGGTTGAAGCCTTAGCGCAGCTGCCACAGGTCAACTCCCTCAGATCGGACCTGCAAACCGCGGCACCCGGACAAAGTTATACACCTCCGTCAGCGCCCGAGTGGAACGTCGACAGCATTAATGTTCCTCCGCTATGGAGTCAGGGGATAACCGGTGACAACGTCGTTGTCGCGGTTATCGATACCGGTGTCGATGGTGGACATCCGGACCTGACTGGACGCTTTCGCGGTGGTAGTAACGACTGGCTCGATCTGGCAGGAAACAGTGCCCTGCCATCGGATGTGATCGGTCATGGTACTAACGTCACAGGATTAATTCTCGGGGGCGACAGCTCAGGAACCGCAGTGGGTATGGCTCCCAACGCTCAGTGGATTGCAGCACGTGTATTTGACAGCAGCGGTTATAGCTCATTAAGCAACCTCCACGCGGCACTGCAATGGGCACTGGACCCTGACGGTAATCCAAATACCGATGATGCCCCCGATATTGTCAACAACTCATGGGGATTGTTAGAAACCGCTGGCACCTGCAACACAGAGTTCCAGTCCGATATCCAGACACTTAAAGATTCCGGTATCGCAGTAACCTTTGCTGCAGGTAACTCCGGCCCCGGCAGCAATAGCAGCCTGAGCCCGGCAAACACTCCAGGAACCCTCTCAGTCGGTGCGCTGGACAATACTCTGACCGTTGCTATGACGAGTAGCCGGGGGCCTTCTCCCTGCGATACCAATGCGGTATTTCCAACGCTGTCTGCGCCCGGCATGGATGTTCAGACCACCGGAATGACCTATGGTACCGGAGTACCCTACACTGAGTGGGTGGGAGGAACATCATTTGCTGTCGCCCATGTATCCGGAGTCCTGGCGCTTCTGAAAAGCGCTGTTCCCTACGCCACTGTCGAACAGATGGAACAAGCAATGATTGAAACGGCAGTGGATATCGATCAGCCAGGCATTGATAGCAACTCCGGTTACGGAATGCTCGATGCTCAGGCTGCACTGACAAGGCTACAGCAGATCGCCCGCCCTAGCGGGCCGGTCAATAGCGCTCCCGTGGCATCATCTGACCAATATAACGTGGATGAGTCGACACTGCTAAACGTGGCAGCAGCCACCGGTCTGCTCAGCAACGACAGTGATGCAGACCAGGATATGCTCACGGCTCATCTGCTCACACCCCCGCTGCACGGCACATTAACACTCAGCAGCGATGGTAGTTTTACCTATCAGCACAATGGGGGAACACTCAATGACTCTTTCACCTACATAGCCAATGACGGTCAGAATGACAGTGCAGAAACAACCGTCACCCTGACGATTATTCCTGCCCCTATAGTCAATACCGCACCGGTGGCCGTGAATGATCTGTTTCGGGTTAAGAAGAACTCCACAACGGTGCTAAATGTTCTTGCGAATGATCAGGATGCAGAAAACAACATCGCATCATCAACCTTAAAAATAGTGCGACAGCCGACTAAGGGAGGACGTGTTTCAATAAACGCTGACGGTACCGTCAACTATACTCCAAATTATGGATTCACCGGACGTGACGTATTTAAGTACAGGGTCTGGGATGATCAGGGCCTCCGTTCCAACACGGCAAGAGTCGTTGTTCGGGTGAAATAAGGTTCCATTACAGTTGCAGCCGGCAGGATGCTGGCTGCTAATGCTGAAGACCGGGGGGTTACCAGCTGATGACGACTGACACTTCAACTTCCGGCCTGTTTATGCAGAGGTACCGGGGGGGTATTGCGGCACTTTCCAGCGGCCTCGGCTGGTGGTTTGGTCAATTGGGCCAGATGCTGCCTGCCAGAATCAGAGCGGGATGGCAGCAGGACAGCTGTAGCCTGATTCTGGAACTACAGGAGCAGCAACTAACAATCAGAGCAGGCCAGCAACACTGGACGCTGCAGGCCCCATGGGATAAGACCGCCCTACCTGAGCCTTTAAAACCAATCATCGCCAAAGCTCAGAATGCAACACTTTGTCTGCCTGAAGCGATGATTTTACAGACCCGCGTCAGCGTGCCCCGCAACGCCCGGGACTATATTGATAATGTGGTTCGCTTTGAGATGGATCGCCTGACCCCCTTCAGAGCGGATCAGGTCTACTTTGATACCGGCTCCATTACTGATGAGCCAGGAACAGAGCAGTGCCATACCGAGCTCTACCTTGTCCCCAAAGAAAAACTTCAGGGTATTCTGACTCAACTGGAGCAGCTGGGGATTAACCCTGACAGGATTATACCGCAGGCGTTTCTTAACCGGCAGGACAGCAACCTTAACCTGCTGCCAGAATCCGATGAAGCCTCTCACCGCTCCCGTTACCAACGATTCCAGTTTGCACTGGTATGCATCAATCTGCTTCTGATAATTACGGTTATCAGCCTGCCGCTAGCAGATAAAGAAACTCAGATAGAGACACTGACTGATGAAGTGTCGCAACTGCGCAGCCAGGCCGAAGAGGTGTTTCAGATTCGTGAAGAACGACAAACCCTGTTCCAACAGCAACAACATTATGTGGAGCTTACCCAGCAAAAACGTTCAACCCTGTCACTGATTGCCGAACTGACGCGCTTATTACCTGATGAAGTGTGGCTGAGTAAAATATCGATGCAGGGGCGTTCCCTGCGTATTCAGGGAGAGGCCGATAACGCGTCAGAATTGATCGCACTACTGCAAAACTCCGGAAAGTTAACCGATGTTAGCTTTTTTTCTCCGGTAACCCAGGACCCACGTTCAGGTAAAGAGCGCTTTATGATCTCAGCCAACCAGAGCCGGAGGGTGAGCGATGCAACTCAATAAACAGCAACAACGTTATCTGGCTCTGGGCATACTGGCTGCGGTGATGATTCTTCTCTATCTGCTGGTAATCGGCCCGGTTGTCAGCCGTTATCAGCAAGCCAACGAGCAGATTGAAACACTGACATTTCAGCTACAGCGCTACCAAAACCTGAATGACAGTCGCCCTGATGAAGAGGACCGGCTACAGCAGATCAAACAGGACTCACCATTGAGCGTTTATTTTTTCGAAGGTGAAACCCGATCCGTTGTTTCCGCTAAATTGCAGCAGCACCTTAAGCAGATAGTTGGCCGCACCGGAGGACAGATCGTCAGCACCCAGGGACTTCCCTCGACCCAGAGCGGCGATCAATTACTCCGCAGCGTAACGTTGAAAGTACAATATAAAGCCGGAATAGATGAGTTTAAAGAGCTACTGTTCGCTCTGGAAACCAGTAAACCCGGGCTCTATGTCGAAGACCTCAGCATCAGTTCTGCACCGATACGAACCTCCAGTTACGCGCGCAGGCAGGTGCTGCCGCCACTGGATATCAGATTTAATCTCACAGGTTACACCACGGGAAAGGAGGCGTTATGAAAGCTGTACGTTACCTGACCCGACTAACACTGCTGCAACTGGGGGTTATGACAATATTAACCGCTATTCTTGTCGCTCAACTGACGATTCAGATTGCTGAGCCGACGCGATTTGCAGATGAACAGTTGACTAAACCACCCGCGCTCCCTGAACTGCCATCAATTCCGGAATCCGATCTAGAGATAGATCAGTTCATAGAGATCAGTGAACGCCCGCTGTTCTACTCCACCCGCAGGCCGCAGGAGATAAGCACCGCGATGACCGCCACCCGCCGGCCGGATCGGACACCGGAGCAAGACTGGATACTCACCGGGATTATTCTTAATGGTGAGCATAACAGTGCGCTATTCAATGCCATTGGCAAAAAAGAACATGAAACACTAAAAAATGGGATGAAACTGAGTGGCTGGACACTGGACGTAATTAGTCCGGACAGCGTAACGTTCAGCAATGACGGACGTGAAATTGAGATGCAGCTGATTAAACCTTCGGCTCCGGGCTCATCGCGGCCACAGAGAAGCCGATCGTCCTCTCTTTTTATGAATCAGAGTCAGTATGGCAAAGTCGTTCGTCCGTTGGATAACCAGTAGCAGGAGATTTTGATGAACAGCATATCTATTTGGAAAGTTATACCGCTACTGGTCACCCTGTTAGGTTTGACAGGGTGTAACAGCTCCCCCATCTATACAGATGAAGGCCTCACACCTAACCAGCCCGTAGGCCAGATCATTCACCAGCGTAATCAGGCTCGAAACAGTGCTGATAGTGGCAACAATACGACTGGTGCTTCAATACAGCAGGTTCAGAACGATACAACATCGGCTCCGGATAGACAGCGCTTTGAGCTGGTGTCCGAAGCCCGGCCGATGATCACCCAGAGCCAACCGGCAGGCTCCGGCAGTGGAGAGGGAAATATCACCCTCAATTTTAACGACACCGATATTCATGAGGTGGCAAAAACCATTCTCGGAGATATTCTTAACCGCAACTACGCCATCAATGACGCGGTGAACATTAAGGTATCCCTGCACACCAGTCAGCCACTTAATCGTGATGCCCTGATTCCCACCCTCGACTCTCTGCTGTTTATGCATGGTGCCGTGTTGCGCGATAACGGCCATCTGATCGAAATCATGCCCAAAAGCAATACCCTGGCCGGTGGTGCTCCACAACTGAAACTGCAGAATGACCAGGGCTTCCAGACTCTGGTAACACCACTACGCTATATCGCGGCCAAAGAGATGGAGAAAATTCTCAAATCGGTCGCGTCTGAGGGTGCCCGAATCACCGTCGATGAGCCCCATAATCTGCTGCTGATGTCGGGTTCCCGGACCGAGTTAAACACCCTGCTGAACACCATCGAGACCTTTGACGTTAACCAGCTGCGCGGCATGTCGATCGGTCTGTTCCGTTTACAGTCTGTTGATACCCGGACAATCCTGGGAGAACTGGAAAATGTATTCGGTGACAACTCGTCCGGGCCAATGGCAGGGCTGGTTAAATTTGTCCCGATCGAACGGCTGAACACCATTATGGTTATTACCCCCCAGCCGCAATATTTGAAAAGTGCTGAGCAGTGGATCGACCGGCTGGACAAGATGGACAATCTTGCCAGTACATCACTGCATGTCTACAAAGTGAAATATGGTAAAGCGTCACATCTCGCCAGTATGCTTGAACAGTTGTTCTCAGGTCAGCGCTCCGGGGCACAGAACAGAAGCCAGGGCAGCGGCCCCCGTTCCCCGTCACCGACCACAGCCGCCGGCACAAACAGCGCACCCAATGCCGTCATGACCAGTCAGGGCACGCTTACGCCTCTGGCCAGTCAGACCTCTCTGAATAACCTGGGTAATATCAGCATTATCGCCGATGAAGAGAACAACTCTCTACTGGTGCTGGCGACCCAGGCCGACTACGGCGTAGTTGAACTGGCACTGCAGAAACTGGATGTGCTGCCTCAACAAGTATTGGTTGAAGCGACGATCGTGGAGGTAAAACTGTCCGGAGATCTGAAATACGGCATCGACTGGTTCTTCAAAAATGGTTTTGGCAACGGCGATACCGGTAACGGTTCACTGACGAGCCCGCAAAGTTCAACCGGCTTCAAATATCAGGTTCTGGACAGAATCAACAACCCACTCGCGCTGTTGACTGCACTCGCCTCTGATAGCCGCATCAATGTCATCTCCTCACCTTCCCTGATGGTGTTGGATAACCAGTCCGCCTCCATCAAGGTCGGTGATCAGGTGCCCATCTCGACTTCAGAAACCACCAACACCTCAAATAGCAGTGGCAACCTCATCACCACCTCGGTTCAGTATCGGGATACCGGGGTTCTGTTGGAGGTCACACCACAGATCAAAGATGGTGGAATGGTGGTACTGGAGATCAATCAGGACGTCAGCGATGCATCGGTGACAACCTCTTCAGGTATTCAGTCCCCAACCATCAATCAGCGCCAGATTAAAACCACAGTCGCGGTACAAAGCGGCGATACTCTGGTGCTGGGCGGCCTTATCAGAGAGAACAAAGACCTGGGGGATGCTGGCCTGCCAGGCATAAAAGATGTACCCGGTCTTGGCTATCTGTTTGGTTCGAAGAGTGAAACCAGCCGCCGCACTGAGCTGGTGGTGATGATCACACCGACAGCGATTAAAAACCGCGACCAGGCACGGGAAGTGACCGAAGAGTTTAAGCGGCAGATGAAGGCGTTAAAACTGTAAACAGATGAACTATTAACAAAAAGCCGGACAGCGCTGTCCGGCTTTTTTAATACAAGGATTCAACACCAGCCCTGTTTCCAGCTTTCACTATCAGCCAGTGTCTGCCACTGAACAACCTGTTCACGGTGACTTAGAACAGCTTCAAGCACACACTGTTGCACAACGCCTTCGTCATCCTTTAGCAACTTAGTCACTAGAAAGTGTTTCTCTTTATTTTGCGGTTTAACCGCTGTCCACTTACTCAGGTGCAGTTTAGACGGGTTAAAGCGGTTCTTTTCAGTCATTCGTTTTAGTCATTCTTTTCAGGCATTCGCTCAGAAACCGGTGATCGGTTGCACCAGCTTACCAAACAAGGTGGTAAACCTGAGGGGCGCGTCGGTGGCAATCAGGCAGATACAGTCTTCTTTACTGTCCACCAGCGGTTGGTGCTCTATCTGGTCATCCAGGTCAGCTACATCTCCGCGACGAAAACGTCCGACCTCATCAGAGAACGAACCGCGCAACACCATGGTCAGCTCATTACCATTGTGGGTGTGTGCCAGCATCGCTTTACCCGGTGCAATTCTCAGCAAACGGGATACACCATGCCCCTCCCAGGGCATATCATAATAGGCAACCCCAGGGACGATTCGTTTCCATTCCAGATCATCAAGCGGACGATCTATATAATCACGCAGAGGTGAAGGAATCTCAGGGTCGATTACAGCGGTGTCGGTTGAAACCTCTGTAAGCTGGACTGGCATATCATCCAACCGAGTGAGGATAGATGCCAGCATTCCATCGGCAACAGTTTCAGCCTCAAGAGACTCCAGCAATGCGCCACCGACGCTGTCATTCACCTCAGCGCGTTTGCGACACTGAGGACAGATCGACAGATGAGATGCCACCACCAGCGCCATACCCTGAGACAGCGCGCCGGCAGAGTAGCTCACCAGCGTTGCATCATCGAGATGGTGATTAATGCTCATAGTTTTCACCTCCCCAGATCTGTTTCAGTTTTTCGGATGCGAGCCGTATTCTGGACTTAACACTGCCCAGCGGAATATCGAGACGGCTGGCGATATCACCATGAGACCGCCCTTCGAAATATGACATATAAATAACCTGCGCCTGTTTTTCAGGCAGCTGGCTTATCGCCTTAGCTACCCGGTCTGACAACACTTCCTGCTCCCCCTGCCCCGACTCCGAAGCAGTTTCACTCCATTCATCAAGGCTGTATTGGGGGTACTTCTGTTTTCGCATCCAGTCGATGCTCTGGTTTCGCGCCAGGGTAAAGATCCAGGTACTCGCGGCCGCTTTCTCAGGGTGATACATGTGCGCCTTACGCCACACGGACAACATAACCTCTTGAGTCACCTCTTCTGCGGCAGACACGCCAACTCCCAGACGCAAAATATAGGCCTTCACTTTAGGTGCGAAATGATTAAATAACCGGGCATATATATTTTTATCAGGCTTTGCAGCGAGACTGCCCAGCAGATCGCTCCAGTCGGAGCTGGCCATATCGGCCTGACTGAGTTGCACGATGTTATCCACATCCTCTCCCGGTGGTGTGTTTTTCATAAGCCCCTGTACGTATTTGTTAAACTATCTGGATCATCTTAACTGAAAAAAAACATTTGTCGTCAAGCTGTTTATTCATAACACTGTCTATGATCCTATTTTGAACGCTGCACGTATAGCCTGCAAACAAAGCGTTGACTCAGCACATACCTTAATGACTTAAACGAAGCGCTTTAAACAGACTCAGAGTATGGACTGCACAAATGAACATTACTGCCATCCGCCCCAAAAAAATCGCCGTTATCGGTTCTGGTATTGCAGGGCTGAGTTGTGCCTGGCTGCTGAACAAAGCGCATCAGGTGACGCTCTACGAAAAAGATGACCGGCTGGGTGGGCATTCCAATACGGTGAGCTTCGATCTCGACGGAACGCAGGTCAATGTCGATACAGGTTTCATCGTCTTTAACCCGGTAAACTACCCGAATCTGGTTAAATTCTTTGAACATATCAATCTGCCAACCTGTGAAACCGATATGTCATTCGCAGTCTCCATCGATAATGGCCGTTTAGAATACAGCGGCTCAGGGCTGGGGGGTCTGTTTGCTCAAAAACGCAATATTATAAGCCCTGCTTTCTGGTCGATGATTAAAGACCTGATGAGATTTTATCGCAACGCTGACACCATGATGGCTGATCCCTCTCTGGCTGACATCAGCCTGGGTGAACTGCTCGACCGTCATGGTTACGGTGAGCGCTTTATCTATGACCACCTGCTGCCAATGGGTGCCGCTATCTGGTCCACACCGGTGAAACAGATGCTCGATTATCCGGCCGTAAGCTTTCTGAGATTCTGCAAAAATCACGGGCTGTTACAAGTGAGTGACCGCCCCCAGTGGCATACGATTCCCGGCGGGAGCATAGGCTATGTCAACAAAGTCGCGGCTGCATTGAAGGGTAACATCCGACTCAACAGTCACATCCATAAAGTGATCCGTCAGAACAATGGAGTGATAATCGAGGACCTGCACGGCGGCCGGGAGCATTATGACGACGTCGTACTGGCTTGCCATGCAGATCAGGCGCTGGCACTGCTGGCCAACCCTACCGAAGATGAGCAACAGCTGTTGAGCAGTTTCCCCTACCAGAGAAACCGGGCATTTCTCCACCTCGATCAGAGCTTGCTTCCTGAAGATAAAACCGTCTGGTCCAGCTGGAACTATATGGCCTCAGGCAGCGGCCGGGATGACCGGGAGGTCTCGGTGAGTTACTGGATGAACTGTCTGCAGCCACTGCCAACCGAACAACCGGTGATTGTGTCCCTTAATCCACTGAAAGAGCCGGCAGCAGATAAACTGATACGCAGCTTTTTCTATGACCACCCCGCGTTTAACCGCGACTCACTGACGAACCAACAAAAGCTGTGGCGTCTCCAGGGACGTCAGAATACCTGGTTCTGCGGTGCCTGGTTTGGTTACGGATTTCACGAAGATGGTATTCAGTCAGGCCTGGCGGTGGCAGAACAGCTGGGCGGCATTCCCCGGCCCTGGCGTCTGGACAACCCGAACAGCCGAATTTTTGTCTCCGATATTCAAGCAAATGAGGCTGACAAAGATCAGTTGAGGAAGCGTATTAATGGCTAAACTCAACTCATCGGTGTTCGCCGGGGTGGTTATGCACCACCGTTTCACGCCGAAACGACACCGTTTTATCTACCGGGTGTTCTCCCTCTGTGTTGATCTGGATGAACTGCCATTGCTTAACAAAGCTTTCAGGCTTTTTGCCATCAACCGCTTCAATCTGTTCTCGTTTCATGAAAAAGATTACGGTCGCGGAGATGGGCAGCTGCGTCAGGAAATTACCGAGCTGCTGTCCTCCCGGGGATACGCATCGGCTACAACCCGCATAGAACTACTCTGCTATCCACGCATACTGGGGTATACCTTCAACCCGTTGAGTGTCTACTTCTGTTATAACCAGAACGATGAGCCGGAAGTGATTCTCTATGAAGTCAGCAACACTTTCGGGCAGCGACACAGCTACCTGCTGGTGAACGATAAACCGGATGAAAAGATCGTTCGCCACAGTTGTCATAAGCTGATGTATGTCAGCCCCTTTATGCCCATGGATACCGCCTACAGCTTCAGGATTCTCCCCCCCCGTGAGAGCGTATCGGTGTGTATTCATCAGAGCAGTAAAGATGGCAGTAAGGTCACGCCGATACTCAACGCCACGTTTACCGGACAGCGTCAGGAGATCTCCGACAAAAACCTGCTACGGCTGTTTTTCAGCCACCCATTGATGACACTTAAGGTCATGGGTGCGATCCACTGGGAAGCATTAAGACTGTGGCTGAAGGGATTAAAACTCGTGCCACGCAACACTTCAAAAAGTTACAGCATCAGCTGGTCAGATCGCAATGGAGAAACTCACTATGAAAACCTGTAACTACGAGACAACCCCAGCTGCAAGCCGGTCACAAGTTAAAACTCTGTCGCAACACCGCTATAAGCAAGACTACAATAGCGAATTTAGTTCAGCGATAAATCCCAGCTGGCTGGAACAGCGGGTGTTGAACCGAATCAGTGACGCTCTGAGCGAAACACACGGACGCATCCATCTGATTATGCCCAGTGGCTATCAACAGGCGTTTGGTAAAGGCAGCACTGTCCAGAATAGTTCTCCTCAAGAAGGTGAAACTGATACTCAGAATCCACCCACTGACGCGCTTCAGGTCACCGTACAACTGAACACTCTGAGACCCCTTGTCCGCTTATTTACCGGAGGCACCACTGGCTGGTCTGAGGGTTATATTGCCGGGGAGTGGGATAGCCCTGATCTGACGGCGCTGGTTCGCTGGGCCTTACAAAATGAAGCCATCCTTGAGGGGTTCGCCAAAGCGGGCTTTGTCAAACAACTGTTTGATAACATTCATCACTGGCGCAACCATAACAGCCGCAGCGGCAGTCGGCGTAATATTGCGGCCCACTATGACCTGGGCAACGATTTTTACAAGCTCTGGCTGGACCCGACCATGTCGTATTCATCGGCGTTGTTTAGTTCCGAACAGCAGTCACTGGAGCAGGCACAAACAGCTAAATACCAAGAGATCATTGATCTGCTGCAACCGGCAGACAATGCCCACATACTGGAGATCGGTTGTGGCTGGGGTGGCTTTGCCGAGCAGGTATTGCAGCAACATAATGTCAGGGTTCATGGCATTACCCTGTCGGAAGAACAACTACAGTGGAGCCGTAGCCGACTCGCATCTGCCGGACTCGACAAAAGAGCCAATATCAGCCTTACCGATTACCGCGATCTACTCAGCCAGTATGACGCAATTGTCTCTATCGAGATGTTCGAGGCGGTGGGCGAAAAATACTGGGACAGCTATTTCACTACGCTGAAAAAATCACTTAAACCGGGCGGCTCAGCCGTACTTCAGGTGATCAGTATCGAAGAAGAACGGTTTGAAACCTACCGCAATCAGGCCGACTTTATTCAACGGTATATATTTCCCGGTGGCATGCTGCCGAGTATAAGCCGACTGGAGCAAAAGTTCGCCGAACATGGTTTTACCCTGCAACATAAGCAGTTATTCGGTAAAGATTATGCCCGTACTCTGAAGCTCTGGCGTGAAAGTTTCGAACAGCAGACAGATGAGCTGGAGCGTCTGGGCTACGATGAAAAATTCAGACGTTTGTGGCGTTATTATCTTTGTTATTGCGAAGGTGGTTTTGAAGAGGGCAGTATTGATGTAGGGCTGTATACAATCATCAACACGACCCCCTGATTTTAGTCAGAGCAGAACGAGGCCATTGGAGCCTCGTTGTAAGTTAGAGCTTATGAAACAGGTGCTTACTTAGGGGCAGTCTTTCACCTCGACAGCGATTAGTTGGTCGAGATCAACTCATCAAGATAGTGATCGCGAATATCAATATAGTCGACTTCAGATAAGCCTAAATATTCAAGTGCCTGCTTTAATTGATAAGTTTCCGAACGGGGACTATTAATTCGCCAAAACCGCCTGAAACGCTCACTAATATTTTTTGCCAGCAGTACCAGACAAAATAACGTTTTACTATTCTCGCCTACTCCCTTGAGCGGATTCAAAAGTACCGCAGGATAGTTAAGTTGTAACCTGATAGCATCACAAATATCTTTAGGCATCCGCCACGCTTCAGCAATGTCTGCACCCACGGTGAAATGATCAACGCCGAAGACTTCTCTTTCTTTCAAGCTAAGCGCGGAGTGATTTTCAGCTTCATGGGCTCCCAGAAAATCCCGAAAACCGGGATAACTCTCTATCATTAACGGCACACCGCAATCGTGTAACATCCCTAAAGCATAGGCCTGATCAGCGTTTTCCCTGGATAACTGAATAGCTAAGCGTGCCGCAATCTCAGCCACTTCTGTCGAGGTATCCCAGAACCGATCTAATCGTCCGGTTTTTGACAGAGATCTTTTTAGTAAAATAAGCTCTGCCAGAGTAAATAGCCGTTTCAGCCCCAGTCTCATTACCGCCTGATGCAATGTCTTAAATTGACTGGCACCTGAAAAGAGCGGACTGTTCGCTGTCGACATCACCACTGTGAAGAGAGACACATCAGCTTTTATCGTGTTTACCACTGCATCCAGATCAGGTTGGGGCGCCTTCAAAAGCGCAGAGAGCTTAATAAGTGTCTCAGGTCGAGGGGGAATCAGGTAGGGTTTAGCGCACATAACAAAATCCGTCAAAGATCAGGCTTTGGCGACTATTGTAACACCAGGCTGTTTTTATAAGCTTAAGACTTACTCACCATAATGAGAAATAAGTGAAAATAATTACCAGCGCATCAGATTGTTCTGCGTTTAAATCTCTTTATACGCAGCTCTGTTACGAATCGCACGTATCACACGGCCTAATAGAGGAAACTGCTGCATAAGCATACTGGCATCCCAGAAATCCTGATGGCTGATAACCAGCCCGGCCTCGTTAAAACAGATGCGACTGGTGCCTTCGGTGGAAAACGCTCCGGTCAGCGAGGAGTCTGCAGAAAACCGCCAATACAGATAAGCAGTACTACCCTGTATCTGTGATTCAAGCAGCTCAAAGCGAACATCGTTGAGCTGCCGGAACATCTCATCCATGACACCAAGAAATGCAGCCTTACCCTGAATATCATTGAATGGGTCAGTAAAGCGGATATCATCAGCCACCGATTCTCCCAGTTCATCAATGTTTTCCGGCCGTAGCTGCGTCATTCTGATAGCGTAACGACTCAGCCTCTCTGCATATTCATCACCAACGGTGTCACTCATCTTTACTTGCTCCTGTTGCTTTGCCTATCAGCCAGAAATAGACGTTGTAAGGCAAAAGCCTGAATAGTTTTAGCAAATAAACGAAGCGGCGGGGGAAAACTATTTCAAACCGATCACTCAAAAGCCCCTTCACTATCCGTCTGGCCGCCTCGTCCGGCTCCATCAGAGCGGGCATCGAAAACTCGTTTTTATCGGTCAGCGGTGTTCTTACGAAACCAGGGTTGATCAACTGTAGCTTCACTCCACTACCCTGCAGATCCAGCCGCAGCGACTCACACAGATTAATCAGCGCCGCTTTGCCTGCACCGTATGCCGCAGCCGTCGGTAGCCCACGATAGCCTGCAGACGATGAAACGACCGCTATCTGCCGTGTACCCGTTAACGTTCGCTTAGCCACCGGATTGAGCGATACGGCCTTCAGGGTCTCAGGCTGACGTTCCGATCCGGACTCAGACTTATCTTCAGGCCCATAATCAGGCCCATAATCAGGCCCATAATCAGGCCCATATTCAGATCTATGAAGATAACGGTATAAAACAGGATCGAGACAGTTAATGGTCCCCTGTAAGTTGATATCCAGCAGATCTTTGCAACGCTGTGCAGAAAACTCATAAGCCGAAAACGGATCATGACTCCCCGCATTCAACACCACCAGATCAGGCATAAAATTCTGTCTATCCCACTCAATAAAGAGTTGCTGCACCGCATCCGGGTCACGGATATCCAGAGGCACCGGGATCAGTTTGCCAGTAGTATTGCTGAGTTCCTGCTGTAACTGGTGCAGTTGCTCGGTGGTTCGTGCAGAACCATATACTGTGACACCATGACTGCAGAGCAGCCGGGTTAGCTCTGCCCCTATACCTCGCCCGGCACCGGTTATCCAGGCGGTGTTCCAGGGCAGTCTGTTGTTTAAGCTCACAACTCATCTCCCTCATGCGGCTCACAGGCAGGTTCAACCGCATCGGCATGGGCGGCCTCTGCATCACTTAGCTTACGGATATGCAGGGTTAACTCCCCGACTGGCAGGCCAAACTTTTTCATTTTGGTGCGGTTTATCAGGTTGTTTTCATCAATCAGATAGAGCCAGTCATCCAGATCAATATTCCAAACCCTGCCGTTAACCGGCACCTGTAGGGTATAACGCCAGTTAAGGGTATTACCTTGTACCTCACCCAACGCCTCGCCGACTATGTCACCCGCAGTGCCCCGGTAGCGATTGCCCTGTTTGACTAAGGTCCAACAGCGGCTCTGCTGCTCACCATCACTAAACTGAAACTGCTCATCCAGGGTTCCCCTTCCCTCCTGCCACTGAGCAGTAATATCAGCCCTGAAGCGTCGGGTCACTTTACCGGAAAAGTTCTGCACCATTCCGTAGGCAACCAGACGACCATTAAAGAACTGATCCAGCTCCAATGAGGGCTTTTCATTGCGATAATCATCAATGGAGCTGGCACAACCTGGCAGCATTAAGAGAACAGGTAAAGCGAGCACCATCAATGAGGCTGCGTGTGTCATATCCATCTCCATTTACTCTGTTAATCTGCCGGTTAACTGTTGTGTGAACCGAGGGAAGGCACTGTTATCTGCAAGCCAGATATTCAGAAAAGCCCGACTAAAGTGTTTATCTTTAATCGCCCCCAGATAGACCCCGTTGCAATAGAAGTGCCCGTGCCCATCGGCATCCTGATAAAAACTGAGCGAATCCTGATTGCGTATATCCGGCCACAGATCTGCTAATGAGGCGAGCCATCGTTTTTGATCGTCCGCATTAACCTGAGCTCGCTGCCATTGCTCCTGCGTCTCATCCAGTAAGCGCTGTTGACTGATATCCCGCTGATAATTAAGGGTAAGCAGTAGGGGTTTGATTGAGTCACTGGCAGAGCTGAGACTAGAATTGAACGTCGCATCAAACATCCCATCATCACTTTCAAGCCGGGCGTTATAGACACTAAACCACAGCACTTTCAATTCTGCCTGGCCAATCACTTTCATATTTTCAGGCAGGGGTTGTGCCACGGCGTGGGCTAGCCCGGTGAAAAACAGAATCACTGATATCAGAAACAGATTAGTATGCACCTTTAGCCTCCCCCGGAAAACACTGAGCACTCAACCACAGCAGCAGCGGAAACAGCGCCATCCACACCAGCATCAACAGCATAAAGCCGGCTCCGAAAGAGAGTGTGATAGTCACTGCACCCAATTTTGCCGCAGCAATATAGGTCAGGCTGGCGGAAACGCCGCCGCACAATGAAGCAATCAGCCAGCGACCATGAAAATAGCCTAAACTCTGTTTCAGCGTGGCGGAGAAACAGAACCAGAGTAACAACAGCCATAACGGAGGAAAGAGATCCGAGCCGAACGTAAACACACCCGCCGCAGTCAATAGCAGATCAACCCCAAAGCCGGTCAAGCCACAAAACAGCAGCACAAAAAACTCGTTCACCGGGCTTCGATGAAAGCAAATATGGCATGTCAACAAAGTGACAAGAATAGGTAAACTATGGCTAGTCAATAGAATGGCGCACCACCACGCCAACTGAAAACCCGTAAAATTAATCCAAAACTTCTGAGACAGACCTGATTGCATCGTTTTTGTTCCTCCTGAAGCTACTACGCAGGTCAGCTCAGGAAGGATCAGTTATCTGGCGTTAACGTAAGAAAAACCCAAACACGATCTAAATCATAAAATAATGATATTGTTTAAATTGACTCACTAAAATGGCTAGGTTTGGGGGCGTGCACGCTATACCTGTTTAAAATGAGTGTGTAAAATTACTCGTTTTCTATCATGTACACTGGTGAAAGGATTCCTTTTCGATGTCCAGGCCTCCCAAGATTAACAACACATTACTTGTCAGGCATATTGCCCAGTCGGGTCTGATCACCTGCACCACCGATACAACCGCAGACAGTTTGACTAAGCTAATGGCCGATAACAAGATAGGCTGTGTTGTTGTCTGTGAAAATCGCTTACCGGTCGGTATTGTTACCCGTCGTGATCTGATCGGGCTCTGGATTGATAAAAACAACTCCGCCCGCGTGAAAGAGTTTATGTCTTCACCGGTCTTCACCGTGTCTGAATGGGAGTCAGTGGATGAAGCCGGGCTGAGATTTATCTCTGAAGAGGTACGCCACCTCGTTGTCACTAAGACATCCGGTGAAGCCTGTGGCATTATTTCTGAAACGGATGTAGTCAACAGTCATGGACTTGAGCATGACCTGTTCCTGCGCTCGGTGGATGAGATTGCAGACCATTCACCGTTTTCAATTGATGGCAACAACACGGTTATTGCTGCGTTACAAAAACTAAAAGAGTCCGGTAACTCTGCCCTGCTGATTACTCAGCATGATGAGGTCTGCGGAATTTTTACCGAGCGGGACGCGGTTATGCTGCTGGCTCAAAATAAACAGCATCATATCCTTAGCGAACTGGGTGGTAACACCCTGGTGACCGTTGAGCAGAGCTTAAGTTTATACAACGCCCGTAAAGTGTTTAATCAGCATCAGTTTCAGCACCTCGCCATCACCAATCATCAGGGCAAGATCACCGGTCTGATCTCCTACTCCGATATTCTGCAGAGCGTAGAAAACGATTATGTTTATCGCCTGAGGGAGATGCTCAATGATCGCGATCGCGCACTGGAAAAGTCCCAGCACAGCCTTAAACTCGCGGACAAAGTCATTGAAGCATCGATGGAAGCGATTGTTATTTGTGATAAGAACGCGCGAATTCTACGGGTAAATCCATCATTTACAGAGATTACCGGTTATAGCAGTGCAGAAGTGCTGGGTAAAAACC
Organism: uncultured Amphritea sp.; assembly: GCF_937127095.1. GTDB lineage: Bacteria > Pseudomonadota > Gammaproteobacteria > Pseudomonadales > Balneatricaceae > Amphritea. The sequence continues at coordinate 97,766 of NZ_CAKZLP010000078.1, read as the reverse complement.
CCAACATTCTCAGCTCCGGTCGCCACAACAAACTATTTTATAAAGAGATGTGGCAAAGCCTGACAAAACTGGGGTTCTGGCAGGGTGAGATCTGGAACCGTCGCAAAGATGGTGCGGTATTCCCGGAATGGCTCAGCATCACTTCGATCAGAGATGACGGTGGAAATATTTCGCAATATGCATCAATTTTCACCGACCTCACTGAGATTAAAAAATCTGAAGCCCGCATCAAGCGACTTGCCTACTTCGATGAGCTAACCCGTTTGCCCAATCGGAAGCTGTTTAATGACCGCCTGCAACTCTCCCTTGGCTATGCCCGGGAACATGAACACCGTATCGCTGTAGCCTATATTAATGTTGATTTTTTCCAGCAGATTAATGATCTGCATGGTCATGAAACGGGCGATAGAGTCTTGATGGAGATCGGCCGACGAATAGAACATCAACTGGATGAAGGCGATACCGTTGCCCGCTTTGGCGGCGATGAGTTTAATCTGATCCTGACCGATGTCGATGACACTCCTCACATCAGTGAGTTTCTCAATCGTTTGTTGAGCACGGTTAACCAACCGATTCTGATCGATGATAAAGAGCTAAAAGCCACCATCAGTATTGGCGTAAGCTTCTTTCCCACCGATGCAGACGATGCCGAATCGCTGCTTAAATGCGCCGATTCTGCAGTGCATCTGGCAAAGGATTTTGGACGCAACAGCTTCCGTTTTTTCTCTTCAGAGCAGCACCGGATGATTCAGTCCCGCTATCAGATGGGCAGTGATCTGCAGGCGGCAATCGATAACGGCGAATTTCAGCTGTACTACCAGCCCAAGGTCTGCCTTAAAACAGGCAAGCCTACCAGCTGCGAGGCACTATTGCGCTGGCTGCATCCACAACTGGGCTTCATCTCACCGGCGGAATTTATTCCCCTGGCAGAGGATCTGGGGCTGATCAACCGGATCGGTCACTACGTTATTGAAGAAGCCTGTCAGCAGATTGCCACATGGCGGCAAGAGGGCGACGATATAAATGTGGCCATTAACGTCTCCGCCAAACAGTTTCAACAGGGCGATATCGCCGAGCAGATTCTTGAGACCCTGCAACAACATAATGTCCCTTCCCACCTGCTATCGGTGGAACTGACTGAATCCTGTTTTCTCTATTGTCCGGAGGAAACCAAAAAAGCGATCAACACCCTTCGTAGCCAGCAGATCCAGGTGGCCATTGATGATTTTGGCACCGGCTACTCCAGCCTCAGCTATATCCGCAATATGGAGCTGGATATTCTCAAGATTGATCGCAGTTTTCTGGTCAATCTGGAGGAATCCCATGTGGATCGGGCAATCGTCACATCCATTATTGAGATGAGCCATGTGCTGGGTCTGAAAGTTGTCGCCGAAGGGATTGAGCATCAGCCACAAATGGACATTCTCAAAAAGATGAAATGCGATCAGTTACAGGGGTTCCTGCTGGCCAGGCCAATGCCTGCAGACGCCTTCATCAACTGGCATCAACACCAAACAGCTTAACGCTACCCCTGGCGACTGAAGTGAGCGATAGCCTGATCTAAATTAGACCTCGCGCTGTCTGTCAGTCCCTCCTGCAACGCCCATTCATAGCCTCTGATTGCCAGCACATACACCTCCGGCTGCACCTCAAAACAGAGCTGGCAGGTGGCCATAATCGACGGAATAGAGATCGCATGGGAGGTGAAACTGAAATCCAGCCGGGCGCTGACCGGTTGCAACAAAAATAACTCAACCGACGGATCTTTAGTCGCATCGATAAACAGCACCCGGGTCTTATTGCTGATCAGATCGGCATCTTCAAGAAACAACTGGTAGTTGCGCACTGTCTCAGCTTCAGGACAAACCTCTTCTGCCTCAAGCCAATCGATAAACGCCCATCCCAGTCCATCATCCTGACGGCCCACATTACCGATACCATAGATGAGGCAGTCGGCACGGTTAAAGTCCGCCAGTGACAGACCGTTCAGCTTAACGTCGCTGTTTATCAACAACCTTGCCCCCTACATCATATAGCGAGACTTCCAGAGGCATCTGCCCCAGTGCATGGGTGGCGCAACTCAGACAGGGGTCGTAAGCACGTATTCCCACCTCGATCGCATTCATCATCCCTTCGGTAATCTCCGCATTACCGCTGATATAATCCTGCGCTACCGAGCGAACGGTACGATTGATCACCGTGTTGTTCTGGGTAGTCGACACAATCAGGTTAGCAAAAGTAATCTCACCCTCTTTGTTAGCCCGGTAGTGGTGCAACAGGGTCCCGCGGGGCGCTTCGACAACGCCAACGCCCTCACCGGTCCAGTCGTTATCCCCGGGTGTCATCAACAACTGATCCTGTTGCAGGTCCGGGTCATTCAACAGCGCTTTGATCAGCTCGGCCGAGTGGATAATCTCAATCGCACGAGCCCAGTTGGTGTGCAGCGTCATGTTGTTCGACTTACCATTGGTATAAGCGTGGAATTTTTCCAGTGCCGCCTGTGCCAGCGGTGTAGACAGGGATTGAGTGATATTCATCCGTGCCAGCGGCCCCACCCTGACAGAGCCTTTTTCCCGCCCCAGCTCTTTAAGGAAGGGAAACTTCATATAGCTCCACTCCTCCGTCGCTTCGGAGAAGTGATCAAGGTAATCGTGATAATCAAACTCGCGCACGATAGTCTTGTTTTCGTCGATAACCCGAATCCGGCCGTGATAGTAATCAACATTGCCCTCGTCGTTCACCAGACACATATCCAGTGCCGGAACCACCGCGAAACTATCGACCTGCTGACGATGCGTCTCATGGAAATGATAAAACAGATTCAGCCCTTCCTGAGCGTACTCGATCACCTCATCGATAGAGAGCAGCCCCGCTTCCCCGTTGAGAAAGCGATCCCGCTCTTCGACAGTGATATTTTTACTCACCCCACCCGGAATCGAGCTGATGCCGTGCATCCGCTTACCCAACACCGTTTTAATCAGCTCCTGTCCCCATTTACGCAGAGCCACCACCCGTTTTACCAGCGCCGGATCCTGCTCCACCAGCCCGAGCACATTACGCTGCTCTGGTGGAGCGTCCATACCAAATAACATCTCCGGAACGATGAGATAAAAATACGCCGTCACATGGGATTGCAACTGCTGCGCATAATGCCCCAGACGACGGACTTTTTCCGGGGTGGGTAACATTTGAATCCCTTTGCCCAGCCCAACACCGACCATATCATCCAGCGCTTTAGCACCACACAGGTGGTGACTGACAAAACAGATACCGCAGATCCGTTGCAGCAACATCGGCGCTTCCCAATAAGGGTGTCCCTGAATCAGTTTTTCAAAACCACGAAACTCCACTACATGCAGTTTGGCATCGGTGACGTTATTATCATCATCCAGCTGAATGGTGACCTTGCCATGCCCTTCGATACGTGTAACAGGATCAATAACCAGTTTTCGACTCATCTTATTTTTTCCCTTCGGTTATACGTATCAGTTAATCGTAACGGTTGATCGACGCAGGCAGATCAAACGGCCGCCCATTAATCAGATCATCCAGCACTTTAAGTATGGTTGCACCCTCTGGCGGGCAGCCAGGAATAAAGTAATCCATCTTCACCACCTCATGACAGGGGAAAACCTTGCCGGTGATTCGCGGGATATCTTCATGATAAGGGATGGTGGGGATCGCATCAGACACTGCGGTCACTGAATCCACATAGGCCTCGTTCAGGCAATCACTCAGTTGCACCTCATTACGCATCGCTGGAACTCCCCCCCAAACCGCACAGGCGCCCACCGAAATGAGAATATCGCAGTTCTCACGAAACTCGATCAGGGTTTCGACATTCTCTTCATTGGCAACCCCCCCTTCGATAAAACCAATCGCACAGCGCTCAGGAATCCGCTTAATATCGGTGAATGATGAACGCAGAATAGTGACTTTATCCAGCAGCCCCAGCAGCGCTTCATCCATATCCAGCAATGACAGAGTACAGCCCCAGCAGCCGCACAGGCCGATCATCGCCACTTTAATTTTTTCATCTCGCGCAGCCTGCAGGTCCGGATCCATTGGAGTGGCCGGCAGATCATGGGAATAGGTCTGGTTTTTGTTTGATTTACTCATGACCGCTCTCCGCTGCACTGTCCTTTATGTCTAACGCCCGCTCACGCACCGATTGAATCTCAAACTTGCGCTGTCCGATCGGGTCATTAAAACCGACACCCTTTTCAATGATACAGCCCACCGGGCAGATCTCGGCAGCCTCGCGCACCTGCTCAGGGGGCATTCTGTCCGCCAGCGCGATATCAATCTCAATCTGTGCTGTGGTACCGCGCCCTCTGATACTGAAGATCTTCTGGTCTGTAGCTTTATCACGGATAAATTCCACGCAGCGTTGGCAGAAGATGCAGCGGTCACGTTCCAGCCAGAGATGCTTGGCGGCAACCTCCCGTTCGCGCAGCGGAAAACGATAAGGAAAACGAGAAACCACCATACCTAGCTCGTAACCGGTGGCCTGCAGATCACAGCGACCACTTTTTTCGCAGCTTGGGCAATTATGGTTGCCCTCAACAAAGAGTATCTCAATGAGCGCCTTGCGCATATCCAGCAGATCCGGCGCGTTAACCTCCACGTTCATCCCCTCTGACACTGGCAGAGTACAGGCGGCAATAATATGACCATTCACCCGCACGGAACAGACGCGACAGGTTCCCAGGCAGGGTTTGCCTTTCAGATAACAGAGTGTCGGAATATAAACACCGTTTTCCGCCGCAACATCCACCAGGTTTGTTCCGGCTTCAGTGGTAACGGATTCACCGTCGATGATGATCTCAATACTCATTTAATCGCCTCCGATGCATGATTGAGCTCTTTTTGAGTCAGCTCTATCCGTGCCTGTTCGTTATCCATCAATGCAGCCTGAAGGTCAAACGATGGTAGTAAAGCGCCCTGCTGTTCTGTCAATTTTGCCTGATAGATCTCGGGGAACTGCTTCAAAGTCGTCAGAATAGGATTAGGTGATGTCCCCCCCAATCCGCAGCGGCTGGTACTGCGCACCAAACTGCCCCAGCTGACCATCTCATCCAGATCCTGCTGACAGGCTCTGCCCGCCATGACGCGTTCAACTTTATTATGCAGATCGACATTGCCTGCCCGACAGGGAGTGCAGATACCGCAGGATTCATCGACAAAAAACTGCATAAAGTGTTTCACGATACTGAGCAGATCCCGTGAATGGTTGAAGATCATCAGCGAACCATTGCACGCGAGATCACTGTAACCAAAACAGCGCTCACCGCTCTTTTCCACCGCAACACACTCGCCGGAGGGCCCGCTGATCTGCACCGCCCATGGATCGATGGCGCCCACTGAGCTAAGCACCTGATTGAGCGTGGTTCCCCACTCAACCTCATAGATACCAGGACGATCACAATCACCCGAAACACTCATCAAACGGCTACCCCTGGAGTTCTCCACCCCCAGACTCTGATACCAGTCGGCCCCCTCCTGCAGTACCCGGGTTACTGCAACAAGTGTTTCGACATTATTAACGCAGGTGGGCATACCCAGATAACCCTGTTCTACCGGATAGGGTGGTTTCACCCGGGGTGTGCCACGCTTGCCCTCGCAGGACTCGATCAGAGCTGATTCATCGCCGCAGACGTAGGCCCCGGCCCCCATCTGGATACGGATATCAAAATTAAAACCAGCGCGGCCTAGGATGCTATTGCCCAGCAACTGCTGTTCTCTGAACAGTTGTAGCTGTTTTTCCAGAAAGGCTTTGAGGTAGATATACTCCTGGCGCAGATAGATAATGCCTTCTCGGGCACCGATCACACTGGCGGCCAGCACCATCCCCATGAACACAGCTTGCGGTGAGCGGGTTAGCAACGCGCGATCTTTAAAGGTGCCGGGTTCGCCTTCGTCGGCATTACAGATAACATATTTAGCCGCCCCCGCCGCCTCGCGACATAAGCGCCATTTCAGCCCGGTGGAAAAACCGGCCCCGCCATGCCCCCTCAATTTAGCGGCGGTAATCGTCTCGATGACAACATCAGGCCCTACGTCCAAACAGTGATTCAGGAGTTCAGGAAAATCATTAGGCTGCTGAAAAAAGACCGGACCGGCCTGATGAATGGTGGTCTCCACCAGCTGATCAACATAGGCGATATCATCTTTTGGCAATCCGCTCGGATTAGCAATCTCTTCAGGAGAACGACCCTGCTTTAACTGGCTGATAATGTCGGATACTTTTTCCGGCGTCAGCCGGGTAAATACGACCTCATCAACCAGCATCACCGGCTCCTGATCACTGAGCCCGACACAGGGGGTTGAATACAGACCGAAAGTGCCCGTCGGATCCATTCCCCCGATTGGGGCACCGCTTTCCCGTTCCAGCGCCGCCTGAACCGCTTGATAACCATTCATTCTGGCGATAACCGTATCACTCAGGTAGAGGGTATATTTACCGCTGGGACGGTCATGAAAGTAGTGGTAAAAAGAGCGGGTTTCACGCGCATCGTTGAGCGACATATTCAGCCCATTGGCCAACTCCGATAGCGCATCATCGGGGATATAACCGAACAGGTGATGCAAATCCCAAAGCATATCAAGCAGACGGGTTTGGTCGGCCTGATAACGCTGAATGATTTTCGGGATCTTATTATTCATATTTTCAATCCTTAGAGACATTGCGGCAATGGGCTGAAGGGTTGTATTGAGCCGACGCCCGGCATCATCTAATAGTAGTTGCTGATAGAGGAAGAAGGCTGCTTTGTTACCCACTTTACGTGTAATTTCTTCGGCTGACGTTGATATAAATCGCCACTTCATGCAGAAAACTAAAGATTAAAACATTTGTATGAATTTACTTCATAACACTATCTGCGTTTTTGTTGGCTAACACCAACGTCCTTGCCTACATTGATTGATGAGCGCTCAAGGGGTAGCGGATTGCACCCCGGTCTGAGGAACAAGGAATACGCAAAATGAGCGATGAAATTGTAACCAGTACCGGCCAATGGTCCTTGGTGGTTCTGCGAGCAACCCAACATAGTGTAAAAGTCTGGGCTGGCACGCTGTTCTCTACCCTGAAGATGCCGGACCACGCCAGAATCGAACTGATATCGCCCGACAACACGGTCGTCCATGAGATTATCAGAACCGACTGGAACCGGCCCTTCAGCAATATTCGCAAACGCTTTTACATAACCGCCAGTTTTGCCGACCTTCAGCCTGGCCAGCACTATGAACTGCGCTTTTCAAGACGTATTGAAGCGATCGTGGGTATCCGTGAAGAGTCCTGGCAAACGCTGCGTACGGCTCAGTTCGACACCCTGCCCGCGCAATTACCAACCACCGGGCAAAAGCCGTTTACGGTCGGCTTTGGCAGCTGTTTCTATAACCACCGGGATGGTGGCCAGGCGGCAGGATCGTACAAAGCACTCTATGACCGTGGCGATGCCAGCGTTAAACCCGATATCACCTTCCTTACCGGCGATCAGGTCTATCTGGATATCGGCTTTGACTCACTCTCGTTTGTTTCCAGCGAGATCCGCCAGCGAGTGGCGGATGACTATGCGCTGCACTGGCAGGCGCTGGGCAGCATTCTTAACCGGGGGGCAACCTGGATGCTGCCCGATGACCACGAATACTGGAATGATTATCCCTTTCACGATTCACTGATCCCCACTCTGCTGGCGTTAAAAATCAACAACGTAAGAGAGACCTGGACCAAAGCAGCCATTGATGGAGTCCAAAGAGTTCAGCAGAGCCCGCGACTGGACTTTTTTAACCTTGGTGACGCGCTATCCTTCTGTCTGGCGGATCTGCGTTCCTATCGAACAGACGACACCTTCCTGCCGACCGCTGATTTTAAGCGTCTGACTGACTGGGCCAGATCACTCACCTGCCCGGGTGTTTTGGTCATCCCTCAGCCGCTGATTATTGAAGAGAATAAAACCGAACGAAACCTGCTCAGTTTTAAAACCCAGTATCAGCAACTGGTTGAAGCACTGGGAGAGAGTGGCCACGATATTGTGCTGCTCAGTGGCGACGTGCATTTTGGCCGTATCGCTATTGCACAACTCGGGCCTGAGGGCGGTCGCCTGGTTGAGGTTATCGCCTCACCGTTATCCAACCTTACCGGCCTCAATGGTATCGCCACCGCAACCCCCAGCTTCAAACCGAAAAAGTTCCCGGACCCAAATCTGTTCAGCGTTCCCGGCTGGCAGGCTAAACCGGTGCAATATGACCAGTCATTCGCGGTCAGCACAAAAGAGGGACGGCTGTTTTCCGCCTATCCAAAATCACGTACCCGTGAACACTTTATGACCGCCAGCTTCAGCCAGACAGATAATGGCAAGGTGATGTTAAAAGTTAACGCCTGGCGTGTACGGGAACGTGATAGCAACAACCTGCCCGCACGGGATTTTGAAGAGTACCAATTGAACCTGAAATAATAACAATCAAAGCCGGATTAGCTATCCACTTATCTGCACCAAATGGGTGTAGAACCGCCACGTAGGAGCTCGCCATGAAACCGATCGCCTTGCCGCTCGATGAAATCAAACCCCACTATGATGTTGTCGTTATTGGTTCCGGTTATGGTGGAGGTATCGCAGCTTCACGAATGGCCCGGGCCGGAAAACGTGTGTGTTTACTTGAACGGGGCCGGGAGATTCTCGTGGGTGAGTTTCCGGACACCGCCAATGAGGTGTTCAAAGATATCCAGTTTCATACCGCTGCGGGTCACATCGGCTCCCGCATCGGCCTGTTTGATATCCATGTCAATGAACAACAAAATGTCGTGGTCGGCTGCGGCCTGGGCGGCACCTCACTGATCAACGCCAATGTATCACTGGAGCCCGATCCTGATGTATTTGAAGACGACTGCTGGCCGCCGGAGATTCTGCAGCATAAGGACAGCTTCCTGAAAGAGGGCTATCAGCGGGCACGGGAGATGCTCAAACCCACTCGCTATCCCGATGACTGGCCTGCCCTGGCGAAACTGGAAGCCCATAAAACCTCAGCCGCAGCGATGAATCAGCCTTTCTGCCGCACCCCGATCAATGTCACCTTTCACGATACCGACAGTGGGCTTAATCATGTAGGGGTAGAACAACAGGCCTGTACCAATTGCGGCGACTGTGTATCGGGCTGTAACTACGGTGCTAAAAACACCACCCGCATGAACTATCTGCCCGATGCCTGGAATCATGGCGCAGAGATTTTCTGTCAGACCGATGTTCGCTACCTGCAAAAAACCAATACCGGCTGGCTGATTAACTACCAGGAAGTCGAGGTTGGACGGGAAAAGTTCGATGCGACAACGCTGTTTATCCGGGCCGATATCGTTGTTGTATGTGCCGGTACACTGGGTTCTAACGAGATATTGTTACGCAGCAGAGACCAAGGATTAGCCATGTCAGGTCAGTTGGGGAAAGGCTTTAGTGGCAACGGCGATATTCTCGGCTTCGGCTACAACTGTGATCAGACCATCAATGGCATCGGTTTTGGCAATCTGCCACCCACTGACCGGCAACCGGTTGGCCCCTGTATCACCAGTGTTATCCGCACAGATGAAACCGACTGGCATCAACGGATGATTATTGAAGAGGGCTCCCTCCCCGGTGCCATTGGCAACTTTCTCCCCACAGCTCTGGCCGCTGCCGCAGATCTGATCGGTGAGGATACCGATAGCGGCGTCCTGGATACCTTGCAGGAAAAAGCCAGAATCACCGACAGTATGTTCCGTGGCCCCTATCATGGCGCGATCAATAACACCCAAACCTATCTGATCATGAGCCATGACAAAGGTGACGGGCAAGCCGAACTGATCAATGACCGTCTGCGCATCCGCTGGCCAGATGTCGGCCAGCAGGAAAACTTCGCTGCCGGAAACAACAATCTGCTCAAAGCGACAGCTGCGCTGGGAGGCAAGTACGTGGCCAACCCTTTGTGGACCCCGCTGTTCAAACAGAGCCTGGTGACCGTGCACCCGCTGGGCGGCTGTAATATGGCAGCCAATGGCTCGCTGGGGGTCGTCAATCATAAGGGCCAGCTGTTTAACGGAACAGGAACATCTGTCTATGAAGACCTCTATGTATCCGATGGCTCCGTCATACCCACCTCTCTTGCGGTAAACCCGCTGCTGACAATCAGTGCCATCAGCGAACGTTGCTGTGCGCTGATCGCGGCAGATCGCGGCTGGAGCATAGATTACACACTGCCTTCCGCCCCGGTTAACCCGCACCCATCAAAAAAACTGGGGCTGAGTTTCACCGAATCGATGAAGGGCAGGTTCTCGCGGGTGGCCGCCGCAGAAGAAACGCTGACCACCTATAAGAACGCCGCTATTAACGGCTCAGCAACACCAATGGAGTTTCTCCTTACCATTCACTCGCACGATCTGGAAACCATGCTGCATAGCGAAGACCATGCAGCGCAGATCAGTGGCACCGTAACCTGCCCGGCACTCTCCGATAAACCCTTGAGTGTCAGTGAAGGCAATTTCAATCTGTTCGAACAGATGCCGTCGCCGCCCGACACCCGACATATGATCTACAGTATGCAGTTAACCAGTGAGACAGGAGAACTGTTTTACTTCAAGGGTTATAAGCTGATTAAAAATGACCCCAACGCTCTGCATATCTGGGCGGACACATCGACACTGTACGTCTCAGTTTATAAAGGGGTCGACGCAAGCGGCCCATTGGCGGGTAAGGGCATTCTGCATATTATGCCCGCTGATTTTGCCGTGCAGATGACCACCATGGAAGTGACCAATGCGGAAAACGTTGAAGAGCGGCTTAAAGCCATAGCCCGCTTCGGTAAGTTCTTTGCGGGTATTCTGTATGAAAACTATGGGGGTATTTTCTATGATAGTCACTGCGCCACCCCTAAAACCCCGCGTAAGAAAAGAGAGTTACGGGCACCCATTCCTGAGATTCACCCCTTCACAACCGATGACGGCGTGCACTTATTGCTAACCCGCTATCAGGGCGGCACGAAAGGGCCGGTGATGCTGGTTCATGGTTTAGGTGTCGCCTCCTCTATTTTCTCAACCGATATGATCGACACCAACCTGGTCGAATATCTGGTAGCCCATAACTACGATGTCTGGCTGATTGATTGTCGGGTCAGTATCCTGCTACCCGCAGCCAGGCAGCGTTCCAACGGTGATCAGGTTGCCAACTATGACTATCCGGCAGCCGTCAATACCATTCTCTCGCACACAGGCGCAGCAAGCCTTCAGGCGGTTGTTCACTGTTATGGCGCCACAACGTTCTTTATGTCGATGCTGGCGGGACTTCAGGGGGTTCGCAGCATTGTCTGTTCGCAGATCGCAACCAACCTTGTTGTGCCTGCGACAACGGCGTTGAAAACCGGTCTGCATCTGCCCTCATTTTTAGATCGGCTGAACGTAAATCATCTGACAGCAGAGGTACCCGAATCAGGCTCTGTACTGACACAACTGTATGACAAGGCGCTCGGGTTATATGCGATGGCTGAAGCACAGGGGCGCTGTCACAGTGAAACCTGTCATCGAATCACCTTTATGTACGCCTCTCTTTACAAGCACAGCACGCTCAACGAACTACTACACGATAACCTTGATGAACTGTTCGCCGAAGCCAATATCGGCGCGTTCGAGCATCTGGCGCTGATGTGCCGCAAAGGCACTCTGGTTGATGCCGATGGTCATGATGTTTATATGCCCAACCTGGCTCGGCTCGATCTGCCCATCCTGTTTATTTCCGGCGCTGAAAATGAGTGTTATCTGCCCATGAGCACAAAACTGACCTACGATATATTGTGTCAGCATTACGGCACGGGGCAATACAGCCGGGAGGTGATTCCGGGCTATGGCCATATCGACTGTATTTTTGGTAAAGATGCGGTTATCGATGTTTATCCCCAGATGCTGGAGCATCTTGAAAAAACAGCACTGCAATAAACAGCACTGTAATAAACAGCATAAAACCACGCTCAACTCATAGTAAGAACCATAAACCCGATCAACATCAGTCCGTTAATCAGGTAGAAGGAGAGTTACCATGCAGATCGATTTTCACCACGGAGCAACCTACGTTATCGCGCGATTATCCGGCTTCGGTCATGCCAAAGCCGAGATCATCGCCCATGCCGCGCAATATGTTGACGATGCGACCAATGATGGCCTGATCAGCTTCGATAATCTGGCGATGTATAAACGCATCGCCTCGGCCCATAAAATGCTCGACTATAAAAACATCGAGAGGCTGGCGAACCATCAGGTGTGGATCCCCTTTCACTTTCTACCGGGAAACGAAGGCAAAGCAGCGGGACTGAATCCTGACGCTGATTTTCGTCAAAAAATTGTCTGCAAACCCAACAGTTACGTGGCAAAAGATATGGTGCGTGCCTGTATTGAAGATGCTAACAAGCCCAACGCCCTGCACCGCCTTGGCATCACCATGCATGTCTATGCGGATACCTGGGCCCATCAGGGGTTTGCAGGGATCAACGACAGGATCAATCTGGTACTGGATGTACTCGATGAAAATAACAATCCAGACCCCGGCCTGCTGGATAAAGTTAAAGATTTCTTCTCCGACCGGTTTGACGATATCACCTCAACCTTTGTCGGAGGGATGCTGCCCCTCGGGCATGGTGCCGCACTGAGCTATCCCGACCGTCCCTATCTCAAGTGGCACTACACCAATGGCGAAGGAACTTATATCGAACGTGATAACCCTCGGGATTTTTTGCAAGCCGCCGATGAGATGTGCAAAGCGATGCGGTGCTTTCAGCTGGGAGATGCCGACGCCAGCGTTGCCGGACTTACCCAGGAGGACAAGGTAAAACTTGATACGATGTTTCGCAATACTGTGGAGGAAGATGGCGACAAGCGCCACAAAGTCTGGCTTAAAGCGATCGAGAATGGAGAGTTCGGTTTTCCGGCTGAAAAACTGGAATATATCGCCAAGGGTAGAGGCTCCTGGAAATACAAATCGATCAGCGACACCCGCTCAAAACAGTTAAACAATCAGGTTTTTGCCTATCATCCCTCTTTTCTCGACAGTGACTGGAAGCATTTCCATGACGCGCTTCTGGCCCACCGCTTTGCGGTGATTAGTGATATTCTGCCCCGTTACGGCATCAGTGCGGCATAACCTCTGCTCTGCTGATCTGACCGTTGATATATGAAAAAGCCCGCTATCATTGGCGGGCTTCAGATAATCTTAGCAATAGTGAACGTGTCGGTTATTCATTCGGATAGCGGGTCGCTTTAAGGCTCTCTTTAATCTTCTTAAGGTGCTGATGAAAATCGACCCCACGCCGCAGGGTTACTCCGGTGGCGAGAACATCCAGCAGGGTTAACTGCACGATGCGTGATGTCATGGGCATATAGATATCGGTATCTTCCGGCGTCGGCGCCGCCAGCAACACCGTACACTCTTTCGCCAGCGGTGAGTTTTCCGCAGAGATACCAATCACCGTGGCACCATTCTCTCTGGCGATCTTAGCAACATCCACCAGCTCCCGGGTACGACCGGTATAAGAGATAACCACAAACACATCACCGGTGTGCGCCGCTGCGGCCACCATGCGCATCATCAGTACATCTTCATAGGCTGCCACGGGCAGGTTGAAACGAAAAAACTTGTGCTGCGCATCGGTAGCAACCGGCCCGGATGCCCCCAGCCCTAAAAACGAGATCTGCTTCGCCTGAATAAGATAATCAACCGCTTTACTAATCAGCCCCGCATTCACCCCTTTACGGGCAATATCCAGTGCAGCAATAGTCGAGGTGAAAATCTTATCGGTGTACTCTTCGGTTGAGTCATCCTGCTCTACAGTTCGGCTGACATAGGGTGTGCCACCCGCCAGACTCTGGGCCAGCTGAATTTTAAAATCAGGATAGCCTTTCGCCTCAAAGTTACGGCAAAAACGGTTTACCGTAGGTTCACTCACTGAGGCAGCCTGCGCCAGGGAGGCGATACTCAATCGCGTTGCCGTCGCCGGATCACCAATGATGACATTGGCAACTTTACGCTCTGATTTATTTAACGATTCCAGACGATCGTAAATCTGCTCTAACAGGTTCATAGCTTCTTTACTCTGTTCAAGTAGACTAAATGGTGGTTATTTAACTACATTTAGTAATATAGCGGTGACTATACCGCTGTACAATCGAAGCTGCCAGCACTTCTGTGGCTCACTTCAGAATAGTTTCAGGGATGATTTTTAACGCTCTCAGACCAATTATGTTGTTATATTACATATATAATAGTTGAAATACAGTAAATCATTGCATAATATACGCACATAATTTGCCTTAATAACTACAAAATACAGGTTCAGCCATGTCTATTGTTAATACCTCCAGCGACATAGTGATATTCGGTGCCATGGGTGATCTGGCGCAACGAAAACTGATCCCTGCACTCTTTCAGCTAGAAAGTGCAGAGTTGCTGGGACAAGACACACGCATCATCGGTGTTGCCAGACACGATGAAGACAACGACAGCTTCTGTAACATCTGCGAAGCAAGCCTGAACAAGTTCGTTAAGACCCACGAACTGGAGGCTGAAGCACTGACACGCTTTCTGGCAAAAGTTGAGTACTGTCCTGTTAACTTCACCGAAGCTGATAGCTATCAGGAACTGAAAAACAGTCTGGATATGAGCGCCGAGCGGGCTCGTATTTTCTATTACGCCACACCTGCATCTATCTATGGCTCCATCAGTAAAAACCTGACCAAGAGCAACTGCATTAACACCAACAGCTGTGTTGTACTGGAAAAACCGATTGGCCATAACCTGCGCTCCTCCAATGAGGTTAACGATCAGGTGGCCGAATATTTTGATGAAACCCAGATCTACCGTATCGATCACTATCTGGGTAAAGAAACTGTACAAAACCTGATCGCTTTACGCTTTGCCAACCCACTGTTTGGTTCACAGTGGAATCAAAGCCACATCTCTCACGTTGAAATTACCGTGGCAGAGAAAGTCGGCATTGAGGGCCGCTGGGGCTACTTCGATAAAGCGGGCCAGATGCGGGACATGGTACAAAACCACCTGTTACAGTTGCTCTGCCTCACGGCGATGGACCCACCGGATGACCTGTCAGCCGATATGATCCGCAATGAAAAGGTGAAGGTACTGAAAGCCCTGCGACCTATATCAGCGGAGATGTGCAACACACATGTGGTGCGTGGACGCTATACAAAAGGCCTGGTCGAAGGGAACCCTGTACCCGGCTATATGGATGAAGAGGGTGCTAATCCCGACAGCAACACCGAAACCTTTGTGTCGATAAAAGCTGAGATCAACAACTGGCGCTGGGCCGGAGTCCCCTTCTACCTGCGCACCGGCAAACGACTGCCAGAAAAGCTCTCGCAGATAACGATCCATTTTAAGCCGCAACCGCACTTCATCTTTGATGAAAGCCAGCGCCATCTGGCACAGAACAAACTGATTATCCGCCTGCAACCCGAAGAGGGAATCTCCCTGCAGATTCTTAACAAAGACCACGGGCTGAATAAAGGGATGCGGCTACGAAGTGAATCGCTGAACCTGAACTTCTCGCAGTCATTTGAACAGAACCGGATTCCCGACGCATACGAGCGACTACTGCTGGAAGTCATTCAGGGCAACCAGTACCTCTTCGTTCGCAGGGATGAAGTGGAACATGCCTGGAACTGGTGTGACCAGTTAATGGAGCACTGGAAACATGAGAACAAAGCCCCGCTGCCCTATGCAGCAGGAAGCTGGGGCCCGAAAGCAGCCGACCTGATGCTAATTAAAGATGGGAATAGCTGGTATGAAGATCAGTGATCTGAATTTCCCGGATAATGTAAAGGTCTGCGCATTTGACTCCAGAGAAGCGCTGACATCAAACCTGTCAGAGCAGATTGAAACAACGCTCAGTCACGCAATTAAACACAGGGGCAGAGCAAGCCTTGCGCTATCAGGGGGTTCGACACCGATACCGCTGTTTAATCGCCTGAGTAAAACTCAACTGGCGTGGAATTCAGTGACTGTCACCCTGGTTGATGACCGCTGGGTCAGCCCGGACGAACCCGACAGCAACGAGAAACTGCTACGCACGCATTTGCTACAGGGCAATGCCAGCGCGGCACGCTTTATTCCGCTCTGGCAACCCGGGTGTTCGGCTGAAGAGGCGACAGAGCAGTGCCATCAGCGCTTATCCTCCATTGATGGCAGTCTCGATCTGGTCATTCTGGGTATGGGTAATGATGGTCATACCGCATCGTTGTTTCCCTGCTCTGCGGAACTGGAGTCAGCACTTTCCAGCACGGCAGACTGTGTAGCCGTTAACCCAACCACAGCGCCCCACGCCAGAATGACATTAACTCCAGCAAGACTGCTGAATAGCGAGTCACTGATATTACATATCTGCGGTAACGACAAGCTGGACACCCTGGCAAAAGCACTTGCGAGTACGCCCATGTCAATGCCCGTCAGCCTGTTTTTACAACACCCGATGACCATTTACTGGGCGCCATAGACTCAAAGCATTTGCTATCGCCAGCCTTGAAAAGATACAGGATTACACTATGAGCAAACATACACTACCACCCGAGATGATCACCCAAATAGATCAACTCTGCAGCCTGGGCCCGGTGATTCCGGTTCTGACCATCGAAAAAGTCGAAGACGCGATTCCTATCGCAGAAGCACTGGTTGAAGGCGGACTGCCTGTACTTGAAGTCACCCTGCGCACCGGGAATGCCCTCAAAGTGATCGAAGCGATAGCCCACTCAGTGCCTCAGGCAAAGGTTGGCGCCGGCACCGTTATCGATCCTGAAAGCTTTCAGCGCTGTGTCGATAGCGGCAGCTCATTTATTGTCAGTCCGGGTATCACCGGCGAGCTACTGGACTACGGTGTAAACAGTGACACGATCTATCTGCCAGGTATTCAGACCGTTTCTGAGATGATGGAGGGGATCAAACGGGGGTATAAGCGCTTTAAATTTTTCCCGGCAGAGATATCCGGCGGCACAGCGGCACTGAAAGCCTTCGGCGGCCCCTTTGCTGATATCCGGTTCTGCCCTACCGGAGGCATCCGGGTGCACACCGCGGCAGATTATCTCGCCCTGGCAAACGTCATGTGCGTTGGTGGCACCTGGCTGACACCGGATGAGCTGATCGCTAATAAAGACTGGGCAGGCATCATGCGCCTGGCGAAAGAGGCGGTCTCAAGCGCTTCTCAAAGCAGCCTCTGAAGCGATGCAAACCCGGGAGTTTCAACTTCAGCTAACCGTTACCTGATGTAAGGCTTGCCCGCTGCTATGCGGGCTTTTTTATTTATCGAGATCAATAGACATAACACAAAAAGGAGGCCTGAATGGATATGAAGCAGATTGAGATGCCGGAACAGAAACGCATCGCACTGATCGCTCATGACAATATGAAACAGGATCTGCTCGACTGGACACACAAGAACCTGAGTATTCTAAGCCAACACCAGCTGTATGCCACCGGTACCACCGGCCATCTGCTGGAAAACAGCCTGCAAATCCCGATCACCAAACTGATCAGCGGCCCACTGGGTGGCGATCAGCAGATTGGCGCGATGCTGACCGAACAGAAGATCGACATTATTGTATTCTTCTGGGATCCCTTCGAGCCGATGCCCCACGACCCTGATGTTAAAGCGCTGTTGCGGGTTGCGGCAGTTTGGAATGTTGCGGTTGCCTGTAGCCGAAGCTCAGCCGACTTCATGATCAGCTCGCCACTACTGAGTCAGAAGCACCCCTATAGCGTACCGGATTATGAAAACTATCTGCAGAAACGGCTCAATAATCCGTAAACAAAAAAGGCAGAAAGACTCTGCCCTGATGCGTTGAAATGAATCGTGATAAGGGTGGGCTTATTCCAGCTGATCGCGCTGAGGGTATGGCAGCACACTGACCGACGTAGCCAGTGTCTGCGTTGCTCCGACAGCCAGCGTCTGATCATCAAAAAACCGGGTTCTGGCAGCCTCGACACAGACAAATCGGGACACCTGATCCATCCCTATATCACCGATGTTTGCCGCCGCAGCTCCCGGATTCCAGACAACCGTTGAGCCACCACCCCTCTTAGTGATGCGCAACCCACGCTTCCAGCCATGATCAATCAGCACCACCGCCTCACTATTATCTGCCTGTTCAACCACCAGATCAGTTTCCGCAGTAAAGCGCAGGGATGACGGCATCACTCCCGGTTGCATCCCCTGAACCTTATCCAGACAGCGGCAACCCGCTAATCCCAGTATCTCAGTCTCACGGCTATCAGACACCGCAAAATAACTGTGCAGTGCCTGAGTCACAGCCAGCGGCTGATCAGACCCATTAGTGGTGGTCAGCGCCAGCGAAAGCTCAGCATCTGCCACAGTGATCTCCAGTTGCAACTGAATCCCGTCTAAAAGCGATTGCTCCGGCGACATCAACCACCGCCCACCCGCTGCATCAACGGCCTGAGAATCGATCTGCCAACGCGCAGTGCGGGCAACACCATGTTTAGTCAGCTCAGGCTTTTCAGGATGTTCCGCAAACCAGGGCCAGCAGACAGGCACTCCGCCACGGATCGCCCCTGGCGCACCAACTGGTTTTGCGGTCAGCCATAACAGGGGCTTTTCACCCGCAGGCCGGAACAGCAACACCTGCCCCCCCAACAAAGAGATAACCAGCTCGCCCCAGCTCTGCTTACATAGCAGCAGATCATAACCACACCACTGCAGCGCATGCTGTCCATCAGCAAAACGGGAGATTTGCTGCTCAAGATCCGCTTTTAATGTTGAATCACTCATCTGGCCTGACCCTTTTGAAACTCTCGCCCCATCTAACGAAGCCGGGCCAATACAGCCCATCTTCTCCCTCTGCTTATCTATCACACAAAACTAAAAACCCCGGCTCCCTCTTCAGCGCATGACACCTGATCGCGCATCGGCGCAAACAACTCCCGCCCCATCGCATGATGGTGCTTCGCTGCAGAAGCAGGCATGGTCTGACCACGGGACAACCAGGATGAATCGTCAGCGATCAGCTCCAGAGTGCCGGTCGTCGCGTCAACCCGGATCAGATCACCATCCGCCACCTGAGCTAACGGTCCACCGAGACGGGCTTCCGGCCAGACATGGATAGCGGCCGGTACTTTACCCGATGCACCGGACATCCGCCCATCAGTCACCAGCGCAACCTTAAAACCACGATCCTGCAGCGTACCCAGATAGGGCGTGAGTTTATGCAGTTCAGGCATACCGTTGGATTTCGGCCCCTGATAACGTACCACCGCGACGAAATCACGCTCAAGCTCGCCCCGGTTAAAGGCTGCTGCAATATCATCCTGATCTTCAAATACAATTGCCGGTGCTTCCACGACTTGATGTTCAGGTGAAACCGCCGAGACTTTAATCACGCCCCGCCCAAGATTACCCTGCATCAGTTTTAAGCCACCATTCGGGCTGAAAGGCTTATCCACCGTGCTGAGCACGTTAGCGTCCAGAGACGTTTTAACACCTTCACGCCATACCAACTTGCCATCCTCAAGGAAGGGCTCCTGAGTGTAACGGGATAACCCCTGCCCCACCACCGTCATCACATCTTCATGGAGAAATCCGCCAGCCAACAGTTCCCGCACCAGATAACCCACGCCACCCGCCGCCTGGAAATGATTAATATCCGCTTCACCGTTGGGATAGACTTTCGCCAGCAACGGTACGACATCGGAAAGATCAGAAAAGTCATCCCAGTTAATAATCACCCCTGCCGCACGGGCAATGGCGATCAGGTGCATCGTATGGTTGGTTGAGCCACCGGTCGCCAGCAACGCCACCACAGCATTCACCAGAGAGCGCTCATCGACTATCTTATACAGCGGTGTGAATTCACCGTTCTGAGCCGTCAGACGCACCGCCTGTTTTGCCGCTTCACGGGTCAGCGCCTCGCGCATCTCGGTGCCCGGATTGACAAAGGAAGACCCCGGCAGATGCAACCCCATCACCTCAACCACCATCTGATTGCTGTTAGCGGTGCCATAAAAGGTGCAGGTGCCGGCACTGTGGTAGGAGTCGGATTCACACTGCAGCAGCGCATCCCGTCCAACCTTGCCTTCGGCATACAGCTGGCGAATCTTCGCCTTCTCTTTATTGGGTAAACCGCTGGGCATAGGTCCGGCTGGTACAAACAGCGTCGGCAGGTGACCAAAACGTAGCGCACCGATCAGTAACCCGGGGACAATCTTATCGCACACACCCAGGTAAAGAGCCGCATCAAACATATTGTGCGACAAGCCCACCGCTGTCGCCATCGCAATCACATCACGGCTAAACAGACTCAGTTCCATGCCCGGCTGTCCCTGGGTAACACCGTCACACATTGCTGGCACACCACCGGCAAACTGAGCCACAGAGCCCAGCTCATGCACCGCTTGTCGAATCTGTTCCGGAAACTGCTCGAAGGGCTGGTGTGCCGACAACATGTCGTTATAGGAGGAAATAATCCCGACATTCACCGCATTCACCATCTTCAGTGCCTGTTTATCATCAGCACCACAGGCCGCAAAACCATGCGCCAGGTTACCGCAGGATAAACGCGCCCGATGGACACCCTTATCTTCAGCATCTTTCATCTGCCGTAGATACGCTTCCCGGGTGGCCTGGCTGCGCTCTACGATTCGATCGGTAACCTGTTTAACAATGGTGTGCATAGTAACTCCTGGGCTATTCTTTAGTCAGACCCGAAACTTATATATGAAAGCCTATATATGAAGGTCCAATAATATTTTTAGGTAAGTTTACTAATATAAATTTTAAATCTCCATTGATTTTTGACATAAACTACGTAACATTAGCAACAAATAACAGTAACAACGCAAATTCCGAGGTATATTCCATGACTATTCGCGTCGCAATCAACGGTTTTGGGCGAATCGGCCGCAATGTGCTCAGAGCACTTTATGAAAATAACTACCGCCACGACATTCAGGTTGTTGCTATTAACGACCTGGGCGACGCGGCGATTAATGCCCACCTGTTTCAATATGACTCTGTTCACGGCCATTTTAATGGCGAAGTGGAGCATACTTCAGAGAGTATTATAGTTAACGGCGACACGATCTCTATCAGTTCAATGCGTAATCCGGCAGAACTCCCCTGGAAAGAGCTGAACATCGATGTCGTTTATGAGTGTACCGGGCTGTTCACAGAACGCGCTAAAGCCGCGCAGCATATTGCCGCAGGCGCCCGCAAGGTGATCATCTCTGCACCCGGTAAAAATGTCGATGCCACCGTTGTTTATGGCGTCAATGATCAGATTCTACGGCAGTCTCATGAGGTTATCTCGAACGCATCCTGCACCACAAACTGCCTGGCACCGGTGGCTCAGGTTCTGCAACAACAGATCGGTATTGAGAGCGGCCTGATGACCACTATCCACTCCTATACCAATGATCAGAACCTCTCCGATGTGTATCACTCAGATCTTTATCGAGCTCGTTCGGCAACCCAGTCGATGATCCCGACAAAAACCGGCGCAGCGGCGGCAGTCGGCCTGGTATTGCCAGAGCTTGCGGGCAAGATTGATGGTATGGCAGTACGCGTACCTACCATCAATGTCTCACTGGTTGATCTCAGCTTTATTGCTGAACGACAAACCTCTATCGAGGAAGTTAATCAGTTGCTGGCGACGGCCGCTAAAAACTCAGCCGTACTCGGCTATAACGAACTGCCACTGGTCTCTATCGACTTCAACCATAACCCGCTCTCCTCCATTTTTGACGCGTCGCAAACTAAAGTGTCCGGCCGTCTGGTGAAAGTGATGTCCTGGTATGACAACGAATGGGGATTCTCCAACCGTATGCTGGATAACACTCTGGCGCTGATGCACGCGCCAGCCTGAGGACACTATAAAAATGTTGAGACGTACCAAGATCATCGCCACGCTGGGCCCTGCGACCAGCAGTGAAGAGCAACTCGAAAAACTGATACTCGCCGGGGCCGATGTGGTGCGCCTCAATTTTTCCCATGGCGAAGCGGAAGACCATCGTCAACGTGCAGAACTGGTACGTAAACTGTCCAGAAAGCACGGCCGGTTTGTCTCCATTCTAGGCGATCTGCAGGGGCCAAAGATCCGTATCTCCCGCTTTGCCGAACAGAAGGTTAAATTGAAAATCGGTCAGCCTTTCAGCCTGAATGCCACCCTGGACCGGGACGCAGGAGACGTGACACAGGTCGGTCTGGATTACAAAGCACTGATAGAAGATGCCCGCGTGGGCGATATTCTGCTGCTAGATGATGGCCGCGTTGAACTAAAAGTCACCGAAACCTTTGAGCACAAGCTGGATACCGTGGTTCTGGTAGGCGGCTGGCTGTCTAACAATAAAGGTATTAACCGGCTGGGCGGCGGACTCTCCGCAAAGGCACTGACCGATAAAGACAAAGAAGACATTATAACGGCCGCCGCGATAGGGGTGGATTATGTTGCGGTGTCCTTCCCCCGTGATGCGGCGGATATGCATGAAGCCCGCGCGTTACTCCGGGCAGCAGGTTCAACTGCAGGTCTGGTAGCCAAGATCGAACGGGCGGAAACCGTTGCCGACCCTGAGGTACTGGACGATATTATCCGCGCCTCAGAAGCAGTAATGGTGGCCCGGGGGGACCTGGCGGTCGAGATCGGTGATGCCGAACTAATCGCGGTGCAGAAGCATATTATCGCCCGTGCCCGCACGCTGAATACGGTAGTAATCACCGCCACCCAGATGATGGAGTCGATGATCAGCAGCCCAATGCCAACCCGGGCGGAGGTATCGGATGTTGCCAACGCGGTGCTGGACTATACCGATGCGGTGATGCTATCGGCAGAAACCGCAGCAGGCGACTATCCAATAGAAACCGTTCAGGCGATGGCCCGGGTCTGCCTCGGAGCAGAACGCCACCCTTCATCAAAGCGATCAAAGCACCGAATCAATGAAGATTTCCATGACATTGATGAAACCATCGCGCTGTCGACAATCTATGCGGCCAACCACCTGATAGGTCTTAAAGCGATTATCAGCATGACCGAAACCGGCGCGACACCCCAGTTGATGTCACGCTTACGCACCTCAGTACCGATCTTCGCCCTGTCAGGCAGAGAGGATACCCTATACCGGGTCGGTTTATATCGTGGGGTGTACACCATCCCGTTTTATGCCGAACAGTATGACCCCGAAGAGATCAACGCTAAAGCGATTCAGGAATTACTGGAACGCAAAATCGTTGCACCGGGAGATATGGTCATCATCACCAAAGGTGATTATCTGAACGCTCAGGGAGGCACCAACACGATGAAAGTGCTGAGAGTTTAAGTTGCAAAGCTTATCTTAAAAACTCAACTGAAAAGTTTCTCGTTCGCGGAATGACCTGAGTGAATACAAAGGTCTTTGGGGCTCTCATATCGTTAATATGAGCGCCCTTTTTTTAATATGCATAATTCGAGTCAATATAAGCTCTACTAAAGAGATCGCAATAAAGGGTGACCTGAATATAACGGTGAACAGATTGGACAGGGTCAGAATCATAACGCCATCAGCATGCAACCGCGCCTGACAGGAGACTATTCCAACTCATATACAATATGAATTCACAATACTGAACAGATTTGATAGATTTTGTCACTGCTATTGAAGGTAGATGCACCATGAATAAAAATAATATACAACGCATCCAACCAGAATTCGAACTGGTTGAGCAGCCGGGCGGAGAGTCGATCCGCTATCTTGAACATGGCATCCCAAGCCCGCTAGTGCGCTGGCACTACCATGAAGAGTATGAGCTTCATCTGATAAGAGAAAGCTCTGGGAAAGTATTCATCGGCAATTACATTGGCAACTTCACCCCCAACAGTTTAATTCTGGTTGGTCCTAACCTCCCCCACAACTGGATAAGTCAAATAGACAAAGAGGAGTCCATTGCCCTGCGCGATCAGGTCATAAACTTCTCTGAAGGCTTCATACAAAATAGTGAGCGAACCTTTCCGGAGCTAAAACAGTTACACCCATTCTGGAACCGTGCAACCCATGGCATAGAGTTTCTCAATGCCACTGAAATACCCCAGGCCATAGCGCTTTTTGAAGAGATCGCCCGCTCA
This sequence comes from uncultured Amphritea sp., assembly GCF_937127095.1. Classification (GTDB taxonomy): domain Bacteria; phylum Pseudomonadota; class Gammaproteobacteria; order Pseudomonadales; family Balneatricaceae; genus Amphritea. The sequence goes on along the minus strand of NZ_CAKZLP010000078.1, from coordinate 73,648 downwards.
ACCGGCTTCAGACGTCTTACACGGTTCTGGGTGTTAATCGAACTACTTGCGGCCATGAAGGAATATCGCGTTCTTTCATCTTCCTCTTTCAAACCATTGATGGATAAGAAAACCCTCAATCGCCTCAATGTAGCGATCAACTACATCTTTGACCACTATGACACCGAGGTTACGCTGGAAGAAGTTGCGGATAAGCTAAAGATGAGTCCAACCTATTTTTCGAGATTCTTTAAAAAATCTACCGGACATCGTTTTATAGAGTTTGTTAACGGTCTACGCGTCAACAAAGCGTGCGAACTACTGGCTCACAGCGATGAACCTATCACGGAGATCTGTTTCACTGTCGGTTTTAATAACATTGCCAACTTCAACCGCAGGTTCTCTGACATCAAAAGCATGACCCCCTCTGAATATAGAAAAACCTCCCTGGATGCACTATACAAAAGCTAATAGGTACTTTTTTAGCCTTTATTTTAATTAAAAACATATTTAATCAATAAAAATCAATTAGTTATTTTAAACACAACTATAATTAGTGCAAATAAGTACATATCTTTAATAGTCTATGTATTTGTTAGTCCTAGCCGTAAAGAGTGTAATACTCAAACCAGCATAGAATTATTTTAAGATATCTTAAGAATAAAACAGTGTTGGAATTAACGATTTATCACAATCGACCTAAAGACAAAAATAATTAGAGGTTCGAGTATGAGTAAGAAACATATCCTTCCAATAGTGATGGCTATGGGTGTGGCAACAACTATCCCCCAAGCTAACGCAGCCACAACGGTAACCATCGGCACTGTCAACAACGGCGATATGGTCCGTATGCAAAGCTTTACTGCAGAATTTGAAAAATCACACCCTGATATAAAACTGGAATGGGTTGTTCTTGAAGAGAATGTTCTCAGACAGCGTCTGACAACCGATATCGCCACCAAAGGTGGTCAGTTTGATGTCATGACTATTGGCATGTACGAAGCGCCAATCTGGGGTAAGCAAGGCTGGTTGACACCCATGGATAATCTACCAGCGGACTACGATCTGGAAGATATATTTCCTGCTGTTAAAGGTGGACTATCAGCAGATGGCACTCTCTACGCCCTGCCGTTCTATGCTGAAAGCTCAATGACCTATTACCGTAAAGATCTGTTCGAGCAGGCTGGTCTTTCAATGCCAGAGCAACCGACCTGGGATGAAGTCAAAGGATTCGCTCAAACACTGCATAAACCCGATGAGGGTCAATACGGCATCTGTCTGCGCGGAAAAGCAGGCTGGGGCGAAAATATGGCCTTACTCACCACGATGTCTAACGCTTTCGGTGCACGCTGGTTTGATGAAAACTGGAAACCTGAGTTTAATGGTGCAGAATGGAACAATACCGTTAGCTTTTACGTCGACCTATTAGGCACATATGGTCCTCCAGGTGCATCATCCAACGGCTTCAACGAAAACCTGGCACTCTTCAATAGCGGTAAGTGCGCTATGTGGATGGATGCAACTGTGGCCGGTGCATTTGTCACCGACAAATCTCAGAGTAACGTGGCCGATAATGTAGGCTTCGCTCTTGCTCCCAAGCAGGTCACGACTAAAGGTGCAGGATGGCTCTGGTCCTGGGCGCTGGCTATTCCGCAAAGCTCCGATGCAAAAGACGCTGCCAAAACCTTCACCACCTGGGCAACCTCAAAAGAGTATAGCCAGCTGGTCGCAGCAACCAGTGGTATCGAAAAAGTACCACCGGGTACCCGTGCATCCACCTATGCAAATCCTGAATATATGGCTGCCGCGCCATTCGCAGCAAAAACACTGGAATCGATGAACAAGGCGGATGCCAACGATTCCACCCTTAAGCCTTCCCCTTATGTTGGTGTGCAGTTTGCCGCCATCCCTGAATTTCAGTCTATTGCAACTCAGGTAGGCAAGCTTGTCTCAGGCGCCCTGGCAGGTTCAATGACCGTCGATCAGGCACTCAAAAGCGCGCAAAATATCACTTCCCGAGAAATGAAACGCGCCCGCTATTACAAGTAGTACTTTCAAAGCTGACATTAAAAGCCATCACCCAGGCTTTTAGTGTCAGCACGAATGTTGACTGTCTATACTTATCCTGTGAGATATTGCTATGAATAAAATCACAACGATTGAGGCGAGTGCCACTTCGGCATCTTGTTCTCAAGAGGGAAGTATAATGGGGATAGCGAAACAGAATGCCCGGATGAGTCGGTACATGGTATCGCCTTCCGTACTGCTTCTTTTGCTATGGATGATTGTCCCGTTATCCATGACCATTTACTTTTCACTGATCCGTTACAACCTGCTATACCCCGGCGAAAATGAATTTATTGGCCTGGAAAACTTTGAATATTTCCTGACTGATGAAGGCTTTGGCCCGGGTATGAGTAATACCCTACTGCTGGTTGGCTCCGTATTACTGATTACGGTGGTACTGGGTGTACTCATCTCAGTATTGGTTAATCAGGCTTTCTGGGGACAGGGTATCGTCCGTGTGTTGCTGATATCTCCCTTCTTTATCATGCCGACCGTGAACGCACTGGTGTGGAAAAACCTGTTATTAGATCCGGTAGCCGGTGTATTCACCGCCGTCTGGACCTTCTTTGGCGCTCAACCCATTGACTGGTTTACAGATTATCCGCTGTTCTCAATCATTATGATCGTCTCATGGCAGTGGTTACCCTTTGCCATTCTGCTGTTGATGACCGCGCTGCAGTCCCTCGATCAAGAGCAACAGGAAGCCGCTCGTCTGGATGGTGCCGGACCAATCGCATTATTCCGCTATCTGACCCTGCCGCACCTAGCCCGACCGATTGCCGTCGTCGTGATGATCGAAACTATCTTCCTGTTGTCTATTTTCGCTGAGATTTTCACCACCACCGGTGGAGGACCAGGCTATGAAACCACCAACCTGGCCTATCTGATCTACAGTCAGGCACTGCTGCAATTTGATGTTGGTTTGGCATCAGCGGGCGGATTGATTGCGGTCATACTCGCTAATGTCGCAGCTTTCTTCCTTGTACGACTGGTTGGCAAAAGCCTGACCGATAAGTAATGCTTGCAGAGGTAATATTATGTTAAGCCTTAAACAACGTCGTCGCGCCCAGACCGTCGTTCTGGGAACGATCGCCTGGTTGGTAGCACTGATTATATTTTTCCCGATTTTCTGGATGATTCTCACCAGTTTTAAGACGGAAATCGATGCCTTTGCAACACCACCACAGTTATTCTTTACGCCGACACTGGAGAACTACACCTCCATTAATGAGCGTAGCGACTATTTCCACTTTGCCTGGAACTCCGTCGTGGTCTCATTTGGTTCAACTATTATCGGCATGCTAATCGCCGTGCCTGCCGCCTACTCAATGGCATTTTTTGAAACGAAACGGACAAAGTCCACTCTGCTATGGATGCTGTCAACCAAGATGTTACCACCTGTGGGCGTACTGGTGCCCATCTACCTGCTGTTTAAAGACACCGGCATGCTGGATACCAAGCTCGGTCTGGTGATTATCTACACACTGATAAACCTGCCGATTATGGTCTGGATGGCCTATACATATTTCAAAGAGATACCTAAAGATATTCTCGAAGCAGCGCGAATGGATGGCGCTACTCTGTTTCAGGAGATCTGGAAAGTCCTGCTGCCAATGAGTAAAGGCGGGTTAGCTTCCACTGTTCTACTGTCACTGATTCTATGTTGGAACGAAGCGTTCTGGTCACTAAACCTGACCGCGTCACAAGCGGCACCACTGACCGCCCTGATCGCTTCCTACTCCAGTCCCGAAGGACTCTTCTGGGCAAAATTGTCCGCCGTATCAACGCTGGCCTGTGCGCCCATTCTGGTATTTGGCTGGATAAGTCAGAAACAACTGGTTCGCGGCTTGTCCTTCGGCGCCGTTAAATAATTAAGGTGATCCCATGGCTGATTTAACAATAAAAAATCTAAGAAAATCTTACGGTGAAACTGAGATTCTTAAAGGTATCAATCTCGATATTAAAGATCATGAATTCGTCGTCTTTGTCGGACCATCAGGCTGCGGTAAGTCGACCCTGTTGCGCTCAATCGCAGGGCTGGAAGAGGTCTCCAGTGGTGAGATCTTTCTCAATGATAAAGAGATAACCGAACTGGCTCCGGCGAAACGTGATCTGGCGATGGTGTTTCAGAGTTACGCGCTATATCCACATATGTCGGTGCGCAAAAACATGTCGTTTGCGCTGGAGTTGGCGGGTCAGGATAAAGAGACCATCAACTCAAAAGTAGATGAAGCCGCGCGAATTCTTGAACTGGGCCCGTTGCTCGACCGAAAACCCAAAGACCTGTCAGGCGGACAGCGTCAGCGTGTCGCTATCGGTCGCTCAATTGTGCGTCATCCGGAGATATTCCTCTTTGATGAGCCTCTTTCAAACCTGGATGCTGCACTGCGGGTACAGATGCGTCTTGAGTTAGCAAGACTGCATCAGGACCTGAATGCAACCATGATATATGTCACCCATGATCAGGTTGAGGCTATGACACTGGCCGATAAGGTGGTTGTACTTAATCAGGGTAGAATCGAACAGGTCGGCTCGCCAATGGAACTCTACCACCACCCGGTGAATGAGTTTGTCGCAGGTTTCCTCGGTATGCCTAAAATGAGCTTCCTCCCGGGCAAGGTAAAATCAGTCAGTGCAAGCGGCGTTACAGCCGAGCTTACCTCCGGTTATGAGATTGAAGTACCGGTATCATCCGACTCAATTCAACCAGGTAGTGATGTGAATATCGGTGTACGTCCTGAGCATGTCATCATTACCGATAAAAACAGTAGCAAATTCCAGGCTATTCTCGATGTCGCTGAACACTTAGGCAGTGATACCTACTGCTATGTAAAAACCCTGGATAAACAGATGATTACCATCCGTACACCAGGCGATTTTTTGGGCACCTTTGGAGAGACCATCGGGCTTAATCTCGACCCTCTTCAGTGTCATCTCTTCGATACGAATGGTAAGGCTGTTCCCAGACTGAGTCGGGCAGCCGAAGTCGCTTAACATGCATTAATAAAGCTCTGTATAGCCGGCCCCTGTTCAGCCCCTTAATGGCAGGGCAAAGGGCCTTTGCGTCTCGGCTAAAGCGCCCAGCCTGAATATTTGGGCCTGACTTTACTGCCTTGAGAGTATGGCGTTTACCAAGGTGATTAACATGAAACTAAATAATTCAACGTTAACTCAGCTAGACAGCCGGGTCCACCGGCCGTCTTACCTGAGAAACATGAGAAAACATGGCATTGTGCACATCGGTGTCGGCGGTTTTCACCGCTCTCACGAGGCTGTTTATACCGAACAGTTATTGCAAAAAGGTGATGGAAACTGGGCCATTTGCGGTGTTGGGTTGCGTGAATCTGACCGGGCCATGCAACAAGCACTGGCACAGCAGGACTATCTCTACACACTGATGGAACTCGATCACCAGCAAGAGACAAAGGTGAGCGTCATTGGTGCGATTTCAAACTTTCTGTTTGCCCCGGATTCACCCGCCGCAGTGCTTGAAAAGCTGGCAGATCCGGATGTCAGAATCGCGTCACTCACAATTACCGAAGGAGGTTATAACGTCGATGACAATACCGGTGAATTTAACCTCAACAACCCTGATATTATCCACGACCTGAATAACCCTGCTTCACCCTGCACGGTATTTGGTTACCTTTGCGAAGCACTCGCCAGACGAAAAGCACGAGGAATCAAACCCTTCACGGTAATGTCCTGCGATAACCTGCCACACAACGGTCAGGTAGCCCGAAAAGCCTTGCTGGCCTTTGCTCAGCAGAGTGACCCTGAACTATACGACTGGATTAACATCCATGTCAGCTTCCCAAACAGCATGGTTGACCGAATCACACCGATGACAATACCAGAACATACCCAATGGCTGGCAGATAACTATGACATTGAAGATCGCTGGCCGGTGATCTGTGAACCATTCATGCAATGGGTATTGGAGGACGATTTCTGCAATGGTCGCCCCGATTGGGATACCGTCGGTGTCCAGCTAACTCAGGATGTCACCCCCTATGAGTTAATGAAGATCCGTCTGCTCAATGCCAGTCATTCAGCAATGGGGTATCTGGGATATCTTGCAGGTTACCGCTATACCAATGATGTGATGAATGACAGACGCTTTGTAAGCTTCATTCGCAACTTTATGAACAATGATGTTACTCCGGTGCTGGGAAACATTCCTGGAGTCGACATTGAGGCTTACAAAGACACTCTGATTCAGCGATTTTCTAACCAGAAAATGGCTGATCAGCTCGCACGATTATGCATGGATGGCTCCGGCAAAATACCAAAATTTCTCACGCCCACTATTCAGCAATGTCTGTCACAAGGACTGCCGTTACATCGCCTTGCATTTATTATCGCCGGCTGGGCGGCTTATCTCCGCAGTCAGGCGGTTGATGCCATTCAGGACCCTATGGCTGAAAGGCTTAAGGTTGCAGTGAGTCAGGGATCATCCATCAGTGATGCATTTCTTAACTTAGAGGATCTTTTCGGATCTGAGTTAATCGCTTCAGATGAGTTTACTCAACTATTCAATACAGCACTGACTCAGATCGAGTCTCAGGGTGTTCTGGATATGCTTGAAGCGTTGAATGCGCAAGCGGTTCAGGCAGAGGAAAGACAACATGTATGAACTTGATCAATCGGTCACCTGGAAAAAACTTAAACAGCTGGCCGAAGATACCCGCGATGACCGGATAGCCGACTACTTTGCCCAGGATCCGGAGCGATTCCAGAAAATGAGTGTGCGTCTGGGGGGACTGTTTCTGGATTACTCCAAGAACAAGCTGTCCGACAAGGTACTTACCACTCTGGAGCAGTTGGCTGAGCACTCGCCTCTGCGACAGCGCCGGGCACAGATGTTCTCTGGTGATATTATCAATGTCACCGAGAAGCGTCCGGTGTTGCATATCGCTTTGCGCAACCGGGGCCCGGAGCTCGTGGTCGTCAATGGTCGCGACGTTATGCCTGACATCCATGCCAGCCTGCAAAAACTGGAAGCATTCAGCAATAAAGTTCGTGATGGAGAGTGGCTGGGTTATTCCGGCAAACCGATTCGTCATATCATTAATATCGGTATTGGCGGGTCCGACCTTGGCCCCAATATGGTCTGCCGCGCACTACATGCCTACAAGCACCCGAATCTGAGCTTCCATTTTGTCTCCAATGTTGATGGTCAACATATCAAAAAGGTACTTAGTGGACTTGACCCTGAAACGTCACTCTTCATTGTCTCAACGAAAACCTTCTCAACGCAGGAAACACTGCTCAACGCCAATAGCGCAAAACGCTGGTTTATGGCATCAACAGGGGGGACCGAAGCCGATATCGGTCAGCACTTCGTTGCAGTATCCACCAACAAAGACGCTGCCATGGAGTTCGGCATCAAACAGGAGAATATTTTCGAGTTCTGGGCCTGGGTAGGAGGACGCTATTCACTCTGGTCCAGTATCGGTCTGCCAATCGCATTAAGTATCGGTTACACACTATTTATTGAACTGCTTGAGGGCGCCTATGAGATGGACAGGCACTTTATGGAAGCACCTTTGCGCCAGAACATGCCAGTACTCATGGCGTTGATCGGCATCTGGAACACTAATTTTCTCGGCGCTGAAACTCAGGCCATCATTCCCTATGATCAGGCCTTACATCAGCTGCCCTCTTTCCTACAACAATTGGATATGGAAAGTAACGGGAAGTCTGTCGACAGTGAGGGGAAGCCCGTCAATTATGCTACCGGGCCAATTATCTGGGGACAAACCGGCTCCAATGGACAGCACGCATTTTTCCAACTGCTGCATCAGGGAACCCGTTTTGTACCAATCGACTTTATCGCTTCGCTGCCCGATGATAAGGAAACCGAGGAGCATCAGTTTGCCCTGCTCACCAATATGCTGGCACAGGCAAACGCATTTATGAACGGTGACGTTATTGAAGGAAAACTGGATTATGCCAGCTGCCCCGGAAACCGTCCCAGCAATGTCATCCTGCTGGATCAGTTAAACCCACGAAATCTGGGCGCGCTGATAGCACTCTATGAACACAAAGTCTTTGTCCAGGGGGCTATCTGGAATATCAACTCATTTGACCAATGGGGTGTACAGCTTGGCAAACGGTTAGCCACAGAGATCAGTCGCAATATTGAACGTAAAAGTTCGGATTATGACGCATCTACCCAGGGGCTACTGGAAATAGTCAGACAACGGCTCACGGTTAACGCGACTAAGGCTGAGGTTGTCACACAAAAAACTAAAACCTCAAAGAAGCAGAGTACAGACTGATGGATAAAATTATCTCCTTCGGTGAAGCATTGGTGGATATGCTTTCAACCCGAATCAATAATCAGCATTCAGATGGGCCTGAAGCCTTTATCAAGTTTCCGGGTGGCGCACCTGCCAACGTTGCTGCAGCAGTCGGCAAGTTGGGGGGACGTAGTTACTTTGCCGGTAAAGTAGGTAAGGATATGTTCGGGGATTTTATGCGTGAGTCATTGCAGGACGCAAACGTCAACACTGACTATCTACTGAGTACAAGTGAAGCGAATACAGCGCTTGCTTTCGTCTCCCTGGACCATACAGGTGAGCGTAGTTTCGAATTTTATCGCAACCCTTCTGCTGATCTTTTTTTCCAGACTGCAGAGTTTAAATCCGACTGGTTTAGTGAACCGGGTATATTCCATTTCTGTTCAAATACCCTGACCCATGAAACCATTGAAACAACAACGAACGAAGGTATAGATAAAGCAAAAAAAGCGGGATTTATGATTAGTTTTGATATTAATCTTAGATTGAATTTATGGCCAAATAATCGCGACCCTCTTGAACCTATATGGCAATGCATAAAAAAGTCAGACATTATTAAATTATCAGCCGAAGAACTAGATTTTTTTTGTAGCAACCACGATGAAAACGACATCATCAATAAGATGCTATTCACGGGTGTTTCGCTAATTATTATTACCGATGGCGGAGAAAAATTACGTTTTTATACCCAGAATAGGCAAGGAGAAATCTCTCCTCCTAAAGTGACTATGGTTGACAGTACTGCTGCTGGCGATGCATTTATAGGGGGCTTATTATTTTCTCTGGCTAAGCTGAACATATCTTCTGCTGGCATCTTTGAAACACTTAAAATACCTGAATTAATTGAAGAAACTCTCAGATTCGCATGCCGATGTGGTGCTCATGCCGTGACAAAAAAAGGGGCTTTCACCTCACTTCCTACCCATTCAGACCTCATTATTTGAGGTTATCAGATTGGAAAACTTGAATCAGAAAAGTACCCGCAAGATGCTCTTCTGATACAGGCCTGGTTTTTATATCAGAAACACTCGATTATAAAACCCTTAAAAATCCATAAAAACAATATATAAAATCACAAAAGTACAAATCAAAATACATAAAAGTACACGCAAAATTCATAGTCAAAAAAATACATAACATCCATCATTTTTGTATTTGTTCAACAAACACACCTCCTATTTAATAACCTACATCAGATTATAAAATAAAACTGATAAACATAAAAATACGAAAAATAAACATAATAATCGTAAGAGGTTTCACTTTGAATAAGTCAATTTTACTTACCAGCGCAATTCTTGGCTGCACTTTATCAAGTTTCGCACAGGCACAGCTCTCGTTTGATGCAAATCTTGAACTCGATACCGATGCGGTTGATACCGCAACCACCTCTACCACCTACGACCAGAACGGTTTTGTCGAACTGAATGTCGCCTCAAAACGTGAAAACGGTGATTACTTTGTCGCCGCGAAAGGCGGCGTGCGTCTGACAACCGATGGTGATGACAAAGTAGTGGTACGTGATGCCTATATTCAACTGGGCAACAGCAGCTGGGATGCACAGATAGGCCGTTTCGAGGCGATCAACCTGTTCCCACTGGGTAAAGATACGCTGGTTGCCCATGCTGGCGGTGTATCGGTTTACGAGGCAAATAAAGTGCGCGGTTTTGCCGGTGATGATGGTGGCCAGATCGCCCTGCACTTCAAAGCCTCTGATAGGCTGAAGTTTGAACTGGATACTATTTTTGGTGATGACGATACCGCCGGCGATAATGGCACCGCAATATCAGGTTATCGCCCCTCCGTCACCTGGAGTACCGATGGATTCAGCCTGACCGCAGGCTTCGAGAGTGTTAAATACGACCTGACCGCTGGCGGCAATGTGGACCAAACCGGTTATGCATTAACGGCAAATTTTGATCTGTCCGGCGCAAACGTCAATATTTCTGCATCCCGTCTGGAAGATGACAACAGCGATCAGAAAGTGAACTCCTATGCGGCCAACGTCACCTACGGTAATTTCGGGGCCGGTGTCGTTCGCTCTGACGAGGATAACGCAACCGGTCCTGACCCGGATGTGACCACCACCTATGTCGCTTACTCAGTGCCTCTGTTTGGCATTCAGGAAGCAACTGTCACTTTTGCCGGATCGTACTCTAGCGCATCAAATGTTGTGGACGATGAAACCACCGCAGCCCGGTACGGTTCAATTACACATTCTAAACCCGCTTAAACTGCATGGGTCCGGTCGTTGTCCCCCTTCACGGCTTCCGGACCCACGCACCACACAGTTTTACCTCAGCACAGCGATGTCTTCCGCTGTTAATGCACTTTGGGAACCGTCCACCCCATCGCTTCACACTCAGTACAGTGACTCAGTTTGACGGTCTTGGTAAACACCACGTTGGCATAATTAAAACTGTCAGACTCCGCCATTCGCTTAACGACGGGAATCTGATATTTAAGCGGATACACACTGTCCGATTTTATATATCGGCCACAATCACCATCCGTGCGAAATACGCAGTACTGATAGCTATACTCTGCAGGTCTGATGAGCGGCACCGTTTCAGATGACACGCAGCGACGATCACTGTCCCCAATACTACCGGTGATAGAAAACTCACTACAGACCTCGGTGTTTCCTGCATAAAACATCAGATCGCCGTCGTTATCACGGTAGTAACGAATATCAGGGACTTTAACCCAGACAGTTTTTGATCCTTTACCGTTAGCAGCATGCACATAAAACGGCACCGTCGGTACCACCGGATGGTAAAAACGATCCTGGTACAGCTCACTTATTTTACTTTCCGGCCCTACCGCAGCCGTTGTTTGCAATGGAATAATGACCAATAAAGGCAGCATCAGCAGATCTGCAATAAACTTATTCATAACCTGACTCCCGAGATTCGGAATATGGAGGGTAGTCCGCCTGTCCCCCCGGATAAACGCCCCTCATCACTACCACGGCGAGCCCGACCCGGGCAGACCCCTAAAGCAGTATTGATACTGACAGACCATTACAAACTCTGACGTTTGCAAAGAGTGATCAATGACCTGATAAGAGACGTCCTATAAAGGATATGCGCTAAACATGAGATCAGACTGAAAATCCGTAGAAACCTGTGTGTTTTATTAGAACCGTTCGGTATTTAGCATGAGCCAAAGCCTATAAACAGCAATATATACGTTTTATTACCTATAAATATCAATAAATCAATTCAATTTTAATAATATATACGTTATATTTACAAAATAATTATTCACGAAAATAACCCCCAGGAGACCATCAGCATGACCAGTATCATCGAGAAGATAGTTGCACGGGAGATCCTCGACTCACGGGGTAATCCAACCGTTGAAGCCGAAGTGATACTGGCCTCAGGCGTGACCGGAGTCGCTTGCGCTCCCTCAGGGGCAAGCACCGGATCAAGAGAAGCGCTGGAACTGAGAGATGGCGATAAAAGTCGTTATAACGGCAAAGGGGTTCTAACCGCTGTTAATAATATCAACTCAAAGATCGCGGTTGTGCTCAAAGGTTTTGACGCCCGTAATCAGCGCGCGCTGGATCAGGCGCTGATTGAGATGGACAATACCGAAAACAAATCTAACCTTGGTGCCAACGCGACGCTAGCGGTCTCTCTGGCCGCGGCAAAAGCAGCCGCAGCAGATCAGAACCGCCCTCTCTATGCACACATCGCCTCTCTCTATGGGCAGCCGGGCGTGTTCAGCATGCCACTTCCCATGATGAACATCATCAATGGCGGTGAGCATGCCGACAACACGGTTGATATTCAGGAGTTCATGATTCAGCCGGTCTCTGCCCCCACCTGCCGTGAAGGCTTGCGTATGGGTGCTGAGGTATTCCATTCACTTAAAAAAGTGCTTCAGGCGCGGGGGCTAAGTACCGCCGTGGGCGACGAGGGTGGTTTTGCGCCGGACCTGCAAAGCAACGAGGAAGCGCTGATCGTGATTCGTGAAGCGGTTGAACAGGCAGGCTACTCACTGGGAACAGACTTCACTCTGGCACTGGACTGTGCCGCGTCTGAGTTTTATCGTGATGGCGAGTATCAGCTCAGCGGCGAAGGTAAGTCATTCAGTTCACAGGGTTTCAGCGATTACCTGGCCGAACTGACTCAACACTATCCGATTGTATCAATTGAGGATGGTCTGGATGAATCTGACTGGGAAGGCTGGGCTTACCTGACAGAGAAACTGGGTAGTGAAGTTCAGCTGGTAGGTGATGATCTTTTTGTCACCAATACCCAAATACTTCAGCGCGGTATCAATCAGAAGATCGGCAACTCAATCCTGATCAAGTTTAATCAGATCGGCACCCTGAGTGAAACCCTGGACGCCATCAGTATGGCCCAGACGGCGGGTTATCGTGCAGTGATCTCCCATCGTTCCGGCGAAACGGAAGATACCACTATCGCAGATCTGGCGGTTGGCACCTGTGCCGGTCAGATTAAAACCGGCTCACTCTGCCGTTCCGACCGGGTCGCCAAATACAACCGCCTGTTACGGATAGAAGAAGTGCTGCAGGATGCCGCGCCCTATCGCGGTCGTGGTGAAATTTTCGGACAATAGTCCAGATCCTTGATTCAGTGATGCGTGATTACAATTGTTAACGGGCGTTAACTCCTCAGACATTTACGGTTAACGTACGAGCTTTTAAATAGAGACATTATAATAAGGGTAGTGGACCGTTTTTTTGCCACCCCCCTTCCCAAATAACCGTTCAGGAACACAACCATGCTAAAGGTCATCTCTTTTGGCGAAGCTTTGGTCGACATGCTCTCCAGCCAGGTCAGTGAAAACCCGTCCAGCGGAGTTGAACAGTTCGCTAAATACCCCGGAGGAGCGCCCGCAAATGTCGCTGCCGCCGTGGGAAAACTCGGCGGCAACAGTTACATGGCCGGAAAAATTGGCACCGACATGTTTGGTATTTTTATGCGCCAGTCGCTGCATGAAGCCGGCGTAAATACCGATTACCTGCTGAATACCAACGCAGCAAACACCGCACTGGCGTTTGTCTCACTGGATGCAGAAGGCGAGCGCAGTTTCACCTTCTACCGCAACCCCTCTGCCGATATGCTATTTACAGCGGATGAGTTTGAGGATGACTGGTTTGCGGATGCGGGCATCTTTCACTTCTGCTCCAATACGCTGACAGCAATCGGGATCAGAGAGGCGACTCTTGCGGGGATAAGAAAAGCGAAAGCAGCCGGTTTTCTGATCAGTTTTGATGTCAACCTGCGCTGCAATTTATGGCCAGCAGGCAGCGACCCGACAGCACCCATTTGGCAGGCACTGGCGCTGGCCGATATGGTCAAGCTGAGTCTGGATGAGATGAACTTTCTCGCGGCCAGCACCTCACAGGATGAAGTGTTACAGCGACTACTGGATAGCGGTGTGTCACTGGTTCTGCTGACCGATGGCGGTAACCCGTTGCGTTACTTCAGCCAGCAGAGTAGCGGGACGGTCACCCCACCCAAAGTATCAATGGTGGACAGCACCGCGGCGGGAGATGCGTTTATTGGTGGATTTATCTATCAGCTTGCCGCGATGGACTGCAAGCATAGTGAACTGAATACGCTGCTGAACACGCCGGACAGATTAGAAAAAGCACTACGATTCGCATCCCATTGCGGTGCCTACGCGGTGTCCCACAAAGGTGCCTTCACCTCACTCCCCGGCATAAACGACCTGCCGTTATAAGCCTCGATTTTCTGATACTCTGCGAGCAGACAAAAGCGTCCCAAAAGGTCCTGATAAACATCGTTTTATCGGGACTTTTTTATATAGATCATCTCAAACAAGCTCCGACACACTTTCATCCAGTATTTCAATTATTAACAGACCGTATAAAAACAAAAATCGGACGTTAATTCTAAACCTTTTCAATAGCAATCTGCGTCGGGCGATCCTGCATCGCCCGTTAGACGCGGATCTGAAAATAATAAAACGAAAAGGTGAATCACGTTGAAAAAGTCCATTTTATTGACCTCAGCTATTCTTGGCTGTGCGTTAGCCGGTACCGCTCAGGCACAACTCGCGTTTGATGCAAATCTTGAACTTGATACCGATGCGGTTGATACCGCAGCCTCATCCACAACCTATGACCAGAACGGTTTTGTCGAACTGAATGTCGCCTCAAAACGTGAAAACGGTGATTACTTTGTCGCCGCGAAAGGCGGCGTGCGTCTGACAACCGACGGTGATAAAAATGTGGTGGTGCGTGATGCCTATATTCAGCTGGGCAACAGCAGCTGGAATGCGCAGATCGGCCGTTTCGAGGCGATCAACCTGTTCCCCCTGGGTAAAGATACGCTAATTGCCCATGCCGGTGGTGTATCGGTTTACGAGGCAAATAAAGTGCGTGGTTTTGCCGGGGATGATGGTGGTCAGATAGCTCTGCACTTTAAAGCCTCTGATAGCCTGAAGTTTGAACTGGATACTATTTTTGGTGATGACGATACCGCCGGCGATAATGGTACCGCTGTATCCGGTTACCGTCCTTCCGTCACCTGGAGTACAGACGGATTCAGCCTGACCGCAGGCTTTGAGAGCGTTAACTACGACCTGACCGCTGGCGGCAATGTCGATCAAACCGGTTATGCATTAACAGCAAATTTTGATCTGTCCGGCGCTAACGTCAATATCGCGGCATCCCGCCTGGAAGATGACAACACCGACCAGAAAGTTAACTCCTATGTCGCCAACCTGACCTACGGCAATTTTGGGGCCGGTGTGATTCTGTCAGAAGAAGATAACGCAACCGGTCCTGACCCGGATGTAACCACCACCTATGTCGCTTACTCAGTGCCTCTGTTTGGTATTCAGGAAGCAACTGTCACCTTTGCTGGTTCCTACTCAAGCGCATCAAATGTTGTGGACGATGAAACCACTGCAGCCCGGGTACGCTTCAACTACACCTTTTAAACAACTCGTTTCGCAGAGCTCGTTTCAGATAGCTCGTTTTACAGAGCTCGTTTAAATAAAAACTGAGCTTCGCATCGGCCACCCTCCCCCTTCGGGTGTCTGACTGCGCTCTCGTCAGTAACAACCGGCACTCACTTACCCTGATGCCGGTTTTTTCATGCCTTGAAAAAAGATCAACTATCTCTCCCTTATACCGGTGATTGGCCAGCTGAAGAAATTATACAAAGGACGATACCCGTCGTATTCACGGCGAAAACAGGCCTGAATCATCCATTACTATTTTTATAACCGGGCGAAAGGCAGGCTGCTTAACTAGAATACATTCAGAGGGATAACAAACGCCGACACAAAACATGAAGAAGACAGATTTTTACCACCCGCTGGACGGTCATCAAGGCTCCATTAATAAAAACGCCCCATTGATCTGAATAACCTAGCTTCTGGGTACTATCTCACTTGGGTATATTAGCTTAAAAACTCTAGAGAAATGCTGCTTAAATCCGTTGTTCAATCGAGGTTTTTTTAAACATAATTATTGATAAACACGCTTAATTGCGAAGTGAGTATTTGAACATGAAAGCGTTGGTAAAAATGAAGTCTGCACCCGGCTTATGGCTGGAAGAGGTCCCCACTCCGACTATCGGCATCAACGATGTCCTGATCAAAATAAAGCGCACCGCCATCTGCGGTACCGACATGCATATCTATAACTGGGATAGCTGGGCACAAAAAACCATTCCCATACCCATGGTCATCGGCCATGAGTTCGTTGGCGTGATCGTTGAGGTCGGCTCTAACGTCAATGACTTCCATCCTGGACAGATCGTTTCCGGCGAGGGCCATGTGGTCTGTGGCCGTTGCCGCAACTGTATGGCTGGCCGTCGCCATCTCTGTTCACATACCAGCGGTGTGGGGGTGAACAGGCAGGGCGCGTTTGCCGAATACCTGGCCTTGCCGATGTCTAATGTATGGGAACATCGTCCCGGAATCGATCTCGATGTGGCAGCACTGTTTGACCCGTTAGGCAACGCGGTACACACTGCGCTGCAATATGATCTGTTGGGCGAAGATGTTCTCATTACCGGCGCGGGACCTATCGGCATCATGGCCGCCGCCGTTTGTCGCCATGCCGGTGCCCGCCATGTGGTGATTACCGATATCAACCCTCAGCGTTTAGCTCTGGCTAAAAAATTGGGCGCAACCTGTACAGTGGATGTGTCTAAACAAGATCTAAGCACTGTGCAGACACAACTGGGGATGACCGAAGGCTTTGATGTTGGCCTGGAGATGTCGGGCAACCCCGCGGCGTTTCAGGACTTACTGAGCAATATGTGTCATGGTGGCAAGGTGTCTATATTAGGTATTCCCGCCGATCCAGTGGCTATCGACTGGAGTCAGGTGATTTTCAATATGCTGACCCTGAAAGGTATTTACGGCCGGGAGATGTATGAAACCTGGTATAAAATGTCGGTCTTTATTGAATCAGGGCTGGATATTTCCGCCGTCATTACCCACCGCTTCGATTACACCGATTTCCAGAAAGGGTTTGATGCCATGAATAGCGGAGAGGCCTGTAAGGTTATTCTCAACTGGGACTAATCGTTAATCAGCCACTTTATTAAACCGGGAGAACTACTGTGCACAATCAGTTTCAGGAACATATAGCGCTGCAACTGGCAGAGATCGAGGCCGCGGGTCTGTTTAAGCGAGAGCGCCTGATCACCTCGCCACAGAGCGCCCATGTTGGCGTCGCTCAGGAGTCCAGCCCCGAAAAACAGGTGCTCAACCTCTGCGCTAACAACTATCTGGGGCTGGCTCAGCACCCAGAGGTAAACGCAGCAGCCAAAGTGGGTTTAGAGCAATGGGGCTATGGCATGGCGTCAGTCCGGTTTATTTGCGGCACCCAGACCCTGCACAAACAGCTTGAAAATAAGCTCAGTGAATTTCTCGGTATGGAAAGCACTATTCTCTACCCCTCATGTTTCGATGCCAATGGGGGATTGTTTGAAACCCTGCTGACTGAAGATGACGCCATTATTTCCGATGAACTGAACCATGCCAGTATTATCGATGGCATCCGCCTGTGTAAGGCGAAGCGGTATCGTTACCGCAACAGTGATATGGCCGACCTGGAACAGCAGCTGCAAGCAGCTGACAAAAACGGCGCACGTTTCAAACTGATCTCCACCGACGGCGTGTTCTCGATGGACGGCTATATCGCACGCTTAGATGAGATCTGCGATCTGGCGGAAAAATACAATGCCTTGGTTCACTTTGATGATGCCCACTCAACCGGTTTTATCGGTGCCGGTGGTCGGGGCACCCATGAATACCGCAACTGTATGGATCGGGTGGATATTATCACCGGCACCCTGGGGAAAGCGCTCGGAGGCGCCAGCGGCGGTTATACCAGTGCCAGCAACGAAATTGTTGAGCTTTTACGTCAGCGTTCACGGCCCTACCTGTTCTCCAACACGGTGGCACCTCCTGTCGTGGCAGGCGCGTTAAAGGCCATTGAGCTGATCACCGAATCCAGCGACCTGCGAGACCAGTTAGTTATCAATACCGCCCTGTTCCGGGACGGTTTGCAGCGACAGGGTTTTGAGCTGCTACCAGGGGAGCATCCGATTGTGCCGGTGATGTTGCACGATGCAAAAGTCGCAGGTCAGTTTGCTAACGCTATGTTAGAACAAGGGGTTTATGTCGTCGCCTTCTCTTACCCTGTCGTACCTAAAGGAAAAGCCCGCATTCGGACGCAAATGTCCGCTGCATTAACCCGGGATGATATTGAGTTTGCCATTGAAGCGTTTGGCCGGGTCAAAACTGAAATGGGTCTATAAGATTCCAGTCACACAATTATTGAGCGCCCACCCAAAGTCAGATCTATGACTTTGGGTGGAGTTAAACCTTCATCGCGCCTCTTTCAGATCACGCCTCAAGCCAGACTAGACCATCAGATGTCGCTAAGAGGCTAAGTTAGCGTTCAAACTCGCTCATCAAACCTTTTCAGACAGACTCCAGCCATCTCTTTAAGAGATGGCTACCCCATATTTTACTACTTCTTAAATCCTTAATTTGCCCTCAATATTGCTGAAAAATATAATAAAAGCAGAGGAGTAGCACTCGTGGATCATGATAAATCATCAACTGCGAAGGATTCCCATACTGGCATGACTGAAGAACCTCTCAAGGGGGTTCGGGTATTGGAGTTAGGCTCCCTGATTGCTGGCCCTTATGCTGCCAGTATCTTCGGCCAGTTCGGTGCAGAAGTGATCAAAGTAGAACCTCCCGGTAGCGGTGACCCGTTGCGTCGCTGGCGCAAAATGTACAAAGACACCTCACTTTGGTGGTATACCCAAAGCCGCAACAAAAAATCTATCACCATAGACCTGAAAAGCCCAAAAGGGCAAAAAATCATTCACGACCTCATTCTTGAAACCGATATTGTTATTGAGAACTTTCGCCCCGGTACGCTGGAAAAGTGGAATCTGGGCTGGGAACAGCTCTCGGCAATCAATCCTTCGCTCATAATGGTGCGCGTCTCAGGATATGGTCAGGATGGCCCCTATGCCCCCCGTCCAGGTTTTGCGGCGATCGCCGAATCGATGGGCGGTTTGCGCCATCTGGCCGGTTACCCAGACCGTCCACCAGTGCGTGCAGGGGTAAGTATAGGCGACACACTCGCCTCACTTTACGGTGTAATCGGCGCAATGACGGCGATGTATCACCTCAAGGTCAATGGCGGTAAAGGCCAGTATGTCGATGTCGCCCTAACCGAAGCGGTATTAGGGGTGATGGAAAGCCTGATCCCGGAATACGGTATGTTTGGCTTTATTCGCGAACGCACCGGCGCCAGTATGCCCGGCATTGCGCCCTCGAGTTCATATCCTACCCTTGATGAGCGCTATATCGTTATCGCAGCTAACAGCGACAGTATTTTCAACCGTTTTATGGTGGCAATCGGTCGACAGGATCTTGCCGATGATGCGGGGTTAAAACATAACGATGGCAGGGCCGCCCGCTGTGATGAGCTGGACCAGATCATTGAGCACTGGACCCGTCAGCATACGCTGGAAGCGGCACTGGCCGTACTGGAAGAAGCGGAGGTTCCCGCCAGCGCCATTAACAATGCTGAGGATATCTATAACGATCCCCATTTTCGTGCTCGAGACATGATCTGTGAACACAGTCTGCCCGATGGCGAATCGATCTCTATTCCCGGTATCGTGCCCAAACTAAGTGCCACACCCGGCACCACCAAATGGCTGGGTCCCAAGCTTGGGGAGCATACCGCCGAAGTACTGAAACACTTAGGCCTTGATGATGCCAGCATTGATGCGCTGAAAGCTGAAGGCGTAATTTAGGAGCGGCGATATGTTTAATACGACCATGCCAGCCCAGGTATTGATCAACGAAGTGGCCACCCGTGATGGCTTCCAGAGTGAAGCCAACTTCGTGCCCACCGAAGATAAAATAGCGCTGATCAACCGTCTGTCTCTGGTGGGACTGAATAAGATCGAGGTCACCTCGTTTGTCTCTCCACGAGCTATTCCCAACCTGCGGGATGCCGAAGAGGTGATGCAGCGCATTATCCGTAATCCTCAGGTGCTTTACACCACTCTGGTGCCCAACGAAAAAGGCGCTGAGCGAGCAATGGCCTGCAAAGCGGATGAGATCAACCTGGCGATGTCGGTGAGTGAGAACCACAACCTTGCGAATATGCGCATGACCTGCGAGGAATCCCTGAGTCAGTTTAAGCGGATTTGCGATCTGGTTTCGCCCAGTGGCATGCGTATCAACGGCTCTCTGGCGACCACCTTCGGTTGTCCTTTTGAGGGGATATTATCAACCGATAAAGTATTTGCCCTGATTGAGCGTTACCTTCAGGCAGGGGTGCAGAGCATCTCTCTGTGTGATACCACAGGTATGGCTGCCCCTCAGCAAGTCTATGACCTGTGCACCCAGGTTCGCAGCCGTTTTCCGCAAACCGAGGTAACTCTGCATCTGCATAATACCCGAGGTATGGGGTTAGCCAATGTCATGGCAGGCCTGAGTGCAGGTGTGAATCAGTTCGATGCGTCCCTGGGCGGCATCGGAGGCTGTCCTTATGCGCCGGGAGCTACCGGTAATATCTGCACTGAAGATCTGGTGCATATGCTGGAAGCAAACGGTTTGGATACCCAGGTCGATCTGCAGCAGTTAATCGCGTTAGCGAAACAACTGCCCGACCTGCTGGGCCATGACCTGCCCGGCCAGGTTGCGAAGGCGGGTATTCGTACTGAGACACGCCCCATACCGGCGTCGGTACTGGCGCTAAAAGAGAATAAACAAACGCTGGCAGCAGCGAAACCATTTTAGGTGTTTAACTGGTCGCCTAATACACCCTGAGTAACACAATAGATATTAATAACAAAAAGGAATCTATCATGAGAGTAAAGAGCTTTTTACGTACCGTCATGCTGATTGGTGCATGTACCGCAGCATTTCCGGCGTTGGCGGAAACAACGATACGACTATCCCTGCAATTACCACTTAAACACCATTTGGGTCAGAATGTTGTCGACTTCAAGAATGAAGTGGAAAAGAACTCAAACGGGGGGATCAATGTTCAGATATTCCCGTCTGCACAGCTATTTAAAGACAGCGAAGTGCATCAGGCCGTCACTTCTGGTGCCATTGAAATGGGCGTTATGAGTCTGGCTCAACTGGCAGGCACTATCCCGGCAGTGGATGTGTTCTACATCCCATTTATGTTCCCAAATCAGGAAAAAGTGGTTGCCGCCACCAAAGTTGGCAGCCCGGTTCGCTCTCTGCTTGACGCCGCGATTATTGAAACCGGTGCTCGCCCGCTGTGGTGGAACGCTTATGGCGGTGTCGCACTGCTCTCCAAGAAAAAACCGATCAGACTGCCTGAAGATATGGAAGGTATGAAGGTACGTGTGTTTGGTAAAACCCTCGGTGAGTTTACCAAAGCGGTCGGCGGCGCACCGGTTACCATGGCCGGTTCTGAGCAGTTCCTGGCCTATCAGCGAGGTACGGTCGACGCGGGGATGACCGGGGTATCAGCGGTTGGCCCACGTAAACTTTATCAAGTGATGGATTACCTGACCCTGACCAACCATGCCGATATTGAGTTCATCACCATCATCAACGAAGATTTCTGGAAGAAATTGTCGCCAGAAGAGCAGACCATTATTACTGCAGCCGCGCAGAAAGTAGAACTTCAGCTGCGTAATAAGATTCAGCAGATTGAAATCGATGCTATTGCTGATGCTGAAGAGAAAATGACGGTGATTCATCTGTCTGACGAAGATGTCGCCGCATGGCGCGAGAAAACCAAGCCAGTATTGCAAAACTTTATGGACAACTCAGGACCTTTAGGCAAACAGGTTATTGAAGCGGCTGAAAGCCTATAATTCAATCGCTATACCGGAGTGAGCGGGTTAAACCGCTCGCTCCGCTCTTGCCTGAATCACTTTGAGGTAAATAAATATGTCCAATATCGAACTGGAAGATATTGACGATACTGTAAACCGGGCCCATCACCCCTCATGGTGGGTGCGTGTTAATTATCAGATTGTCAGCCTGTGCGGAAAGCTATCGGCTTTTCTTTTCGTTCTGATCGCAGCGCTGATTACCTATGAAGTCATCGCCCGGTATATCTTTGTTGCACCTACTATCTGGTCTGCTGACATCTCCCTGCTGTGCCAGATATGGGCAACCTGCCTTGGTGCAAGCTGGGTGTTACAGCACAAGGCGCTAATCCGTATCGATATCCTCAACGCCAGGCTGGGTCCGCGTTTATCACAGATAGCGGAGTGTACTTCACTGCTGACTATCGCTCTTTTTTCCGCAGTCTGTAGTTATTATGGCTACCGACTGCTACATGAATCAATCATCCAGGGATCAGCCTCAGCCAGCATGCTTGGTCTGCCCTCATGGACAACGGAAGCAGCTATTCCCTGTGGCTTTGGTTTGCTTACCATTCAGGCGATAACTGAATTTTTTCTGGTCCTCTCAGGAGAGCAGCAACATAAAGAAGGGGTTTCTGCCTGATGACCGTCATGATCATTCTCTTTATTCTTATTGTGGCACTGTTAATCGGTATCCCTGTGGCATTCGTCCTGGGCGGCATGGGACTGGCCATGCTGTTATGGGCCGATCTGTCACCGATGATGGCAACCATGGCGTTGCACTCCTCGTTTGACAGTTTTGTATTGCTATCGGTACCACTGTTCCTATTGATGTCAAATATACTACTCAAGGGCGGCATAGGTCGTGATCTGTTTGCCGCAGTACAAAGCTGGGTTGGCCACTGGCCAGGTGGTTTGGGCATCGCCACCATTACCTCCTGTACCATTTTTTCGGCAATTTCCGGTTCTTCGGTTGCCACCGCCGCCACTATCGGTAGTGTCGCCATAAAAGAGATGACAGATCGCGGTTATGAGCGCCCCTTTGTCTATGGTCTGATCGCGGCTGGCGGGACCCTGGGCATTCTGATCCCACCCTCAATCCCGATGATTGTATACGGCGTCATAACGGAGGAATCCATTGTCGATCTGTTTCTCGCCGGAGTGGTACCAGGGCTATTGATGGCTGGCCTGTTTATTCTCTATAGCTTTATGTATTCGCGCTTCAGCAAACAATATATTCCCTGCGAAAAAGCGTCCCGGGCCGAACGCAACCGCGCCAGCCTGCGCGCCCTGCCGACGGTAATGCTGGCGATTGTTATTATCGGTGGCATCTATACCGGTATTTTCACCCCCACAGAATCTGCCGGTGTCGGGGTTGCCTTCTCGTTAGTGATCGTCCTCGCGATGCGTACCTTTAGCTTCGAAAAGTTTAAAGAAGCCAGTATGCAAACGATGAAAACCACCATCACCATCTTCCTGATCATAGCCGGTGCGAAGGTGTTTGGTAAGGCAATTACGCTGTATCAGATACCCCAGGATATCTCCATTATGGTCAGTGAGAATATATCCGAGATTGGTCTGTTCATTGCTGCGGTCTGCTTTGTTCTGCTGATTATGGGCTTCTTTCTTGAATCAATATCGATGCTGCTGATCATGGTTCCGGTGCTATCTCCCTCGCTGGCCTCAATGGGGATCGACCCGATCTGGTTCGGCATTATCTTCGTTATCATGATTGAGTGTGCTCTGATTACACCGCCAGTAGGTTTAAACCTGTTCGTCATACAAGCGGTGTCGGGGGGCTCTTCAGCGGAAGTGGTAAAAGGAGTCTGGCCATTTATCCTGTTGATGATAGTTTGTCTGTTCGCTGTCTACTTTATCCCCTCATTGGCGCTTTACCTGCCCTATGGCGTCTGACAGGCCTCAGAATAGCAACCTGAAAGCGGCTCTTCGCTGCTTTCAGGTAGTCCGCAGATGATTTAACAGATGGCGGGCCGCATCCAGCAGATGATCTGAATCACGTATGCAGATATGCAGCTCCCGGGACATCCATTCATCTTGCAGATTAACCGCTTTAATCCTTCTGGCTTTGATATAGGGTTTGGCTATGTTGAGAGGCATCAGGCCGATACCCAGGCCGGACTCGACCATACGGTAAAGCGCTTCATAATTGGTAACCTGAATACGCAAACGCAGTGATCGACTTAACTTAGATGCGGCTTCAAACATCTGGTTATTGATGGCGCTTCCGGTGTGCAGCCCCACGTAATCATAGTCGAGCGTATCGGTAAAATAGATATCTTTACTCTCCGCAAGCGGATGCCCCTGGGGTGTTATCAACACCAGATGGTCGGTTTTATAAGGGTAAATAATCAGATTCTGGCAATCACTCGGGGCGTTGGTGACGATGCCGATATCCGCAATACTCTCGCCAACATCACGCAGTACTTCACTACTGATCCTCTCTTCCAGATGAATCTGAACCTGTGGATACATATCCAGAAATGAACGTAACTGATTGGGCAAAAACTGACTGATAGCCGAGATATTGGCGACCATGCGTACGCTACCCCGTAAACCATCGGAGTATTCGCTCATATGTCTGAAGATATCATCCAGCTGGTGCAATACATCCCGTGATCGTTTCAACAGTGCGCTGCCCGCCTCAGTAGCAACGACACCTCGATTGGTTCTCGTCAGTAAAGGCGTACTCAGCACCTGCTCCAGCTCACTAATCCTTTTAGAGATCGCCGACGCAGCGATAAAATTACTTTCAGCCGCCCGGGCAATCGAACCCTCTTCGATCACGCTGACAAATAAACGAAGCGAAGTCGGATCAAGACGCATACTTAAAAACCCTATAGTGACCTTCAACAGGAAGACGATGTTATTCATCGACCTTGGCTTTAGATAGATATTTTGTCAACAGTAAACCCTTACCGACTATTAAAAATGGGATCACCCAGAGCCAGTTCGACGGCTCAGGCGAAGTTCAGCCATCATCGCGCCTTTTTCAGATCACGCCTCAAGCAGCGCTATCCGATCAAAAGAGCTTACTCCAACCTCAGTGCCTGACTTAAATACCGCGCAATATTTCAATTGTTAACGCGATGACACACAGCAGAAATTCCCCGTTAATTCCCCTCCTTTTAAATAGACACTGAGATTCAGCAGAGCAACGTCATTCAGAGATATCGTTGCTCATAAGGACTGATGAACAACGGATTTAAAATCCTCCGTTTTACGAAACCAGAAAGAACAACACAAAGATAAAAATAAAAGGAAAGCTCGCCATGAAAAAGTCATCAATTGTTCAAGCCATTATGCTGGCCACCGCCCTCTCTGCTCCTTTCGCCATGGCAGCGGATAAGCCGGTCGTTGGCCTGATTACTAAAACCAATACCAACCCTTTCTTTGTCAAAATGCGCCAGGGTGCACAAGAGAAAGCGGATGCGATGGGCATCGAGCTGCGTACTTTCTCCGGTAAATTTGATGGTGATAATCAATCCCAGGTGCAGGCGGTTGAAAACCTGATCTCTGCTGGTGCTAAAGGCATTCTGATTACCCCGAGCGACCCCGCAGGTATCGTACCTGCCATCGAACGTGCCCGTGAAGCCGGCCTGCTGGTAATTGCTCTGGATACACCGTTAAGCCCTGCCACCGCAGCGGATGCCACCTTTGCCACTGACAATTTTAAAGCCGGTGAGATGATCGGCCAATGGGCTGCCGCAACCCTGGGTGATAAAGCTGCAACCGCTAAAATAGCGATGCTGGATCTGAACAGCAGCCAGATCACTGTTGATGTTGCCCGTGATCAGGGCTTCCTGAAAGGCTTCGGTATCGAGCTGAATGACCCCAACCGCATCGGCGACGAAACCGATCCACGTATTGTCGGCAACGATGTCACCAGCGGTGCTGAGGAAGGCGGTCGTCGGGCGATGGAAAACCTGCTGCAAAGAGACCCGGAGATCAATGTGGTCTACACCATCAACGAACCGGCTGCCGCAGGCGCTTATGAAGCACTGAAGTCTGCTGGCCGTGCCGATGATGTACTGATTGTCTCGGTCGATGGCGGTTGCCCCGGTGTTGAAAACGTGAAAGACGGCGTTATCGGCGCCACCTCAATGCAGTTCCCACTGCGGATGGCGTCAATGGGCGTCGATGCGATTCTCAAATTTGCCACCACCGGCGAAAAGCCTCAGACCACCGAAGGTCTGGATTTCGTCAATACCGGCGTCGAGCTGATTACCGATAAGCCAGTCAGCCATATCGGTGCCAAGAGTTCATCTGAAGGTTTAACTATGTGTTGGGGCTAAAACCCGACGCATAAAGCAACACCACAGCAGGGTGGTTTCACCCTGCTCGTTTCAGAGTAATACCAGGAGAGTCCCATGGCTAACTCAAGCACATTAAAAACAACAGAGACAGCTGATCACGAGTTGGTCGCAGCTTCTGCAAGTGGTGAAGTTGCTTCATTTGAAGCGGAGAAACTTTCCCTGGTGGAAAAAGGACACCGCTTCTTCCACGCCAATCCAACCGCTGCACCTGCTATCGTCCTGTTGCTGGCAGTCATCGTCTTCAGCCTGATCATAGGCGATCGTTTCCTCACCCCCTTTAATATGTCGCTGATTCTTCAGCAAGTGACCATCATCGGCATTCTGGGCATAGCCCAAACCCTGATCATCCTAACTGCCGGTATCGACCTCTCCGTCGGTGCCATTATGGTACTGACATCCGTCGTCATGGGTAAGATGGCGATCGACATAGGTTTACCCCCAGAGATATCACTACTGATCGGCATCGCTACCGGCGCACTCGCAGGCTATATCAATGGCTTACTGGTGACTCTTTTCCGCCTGCCACCCTTTATCGTAACCCTTGGCACCTGGAACATCTTTTTTGCCCTGAACCTGTGGTATTCCAAAAGCGAAACCATTCGTTCACAGGCGATTGAACAAACCGCTCCACTACTGCACTGGACCGGACGCACCATCGAGCTGTTTGGTGCCAAGCTCACTTACGGCTCACTGCTGATGCTCGCGCTGTTTGCCCTTATCTGGTACGCACTCAACTGGACCGCCTGGGGCAAGCATGTGTATGCCACTGGTGATGATCCGGGCGCAGCCAGTCTGGCAGGTATCCGCACCAATCGTATCTTAATGTCCGTATATATCGTCGCCGGGGCTATCTGTGCCATTGCTGCCTGGGCACTGATCGGCCGCATCGGTTCGGTCAGCCCGCAAGCAGGTATGACCGCAAACCTCGACAGTATCACGGCGGTGGTTATCGGCGGCTGTAGTCTGTTCGGTGGCCGTGGATCTATTTTTGGCACACTCATTGGCGCCCTGGTTGTCGGGGTATTTCGTAACGGTCTGGCGCTGGCAGGAGTCGATGTGCTCTGGCAGGAATTTACCGTCGGCCTACTCATCATAGTCGCCGTTGGTATGGACCAGTGGATTCGGAGAGTGTAATCATGAATATTGAGAAAGCTACAGTATTACAAGCACGCGGACTGGTAAAACGTTATGGCCATGTCACCGCCCTGGATGGTGCAGATTTCGACCTTTATCCAGGTGAAATTCTGGCCGTCATCGGTGATAACGGTGCCGGTAAATCGTCACTGATCAAAGCCCTCTCTGGCGCTCTGGTACCCGACCGAGGCACAGTAAAACTGGATAATGAGACGGTGAACTTCAAAAGCCCGATGGACGCCCGTAATGCCGGTATCGAAACCGTCTACCAGAACCTCGCCGTCGCGCCATCACTGGATATCGCCGATAACCTCTACCTCGGCCGTGAACAACTGCGTCCGGGCATTCTGGGCACGGTCTTCCGCATGCTGGATAAGAAAGCGATGCACGATAATGCCCGCCAGAAACTATCCGAGCTGGGCCTGCTGACCATTCAGAATATCAACCAGGCGGTGGAAACACTGTCCGGTGGTCAGCGTCAGGGGGTAGCCGTTGCCCGCTCAGCAGCCTTCGCCAAGCATGTGGTGATTATGGACGAGCCCACCGCCGCACTGGGGGTAAAAGAGTCCCGCCGGGTGCTGAATCTGATCAAAGATGTACGCGACCGGGGCCTGTCTGTGGTCTTGATCAGCCACAACATGCCCCATGTATTTGAAGTGGCAGACCGCATCCATATCCATCGGTTGGGTAAACGCCATGCGGTGATCAGACCGGACACCCACACTATGTCGGAAGCGGTGGCGATTATGACCGGGGCGCTGGACCCTCATGAACATGCCGCAGGCGCATTCGCGGCCTGAACAAAGTTGAACCTTGGCCCTGACTAAACATCAGGGCCTTTTTTATGGATAGACCACCGATGAATAAGAATTTTCTCAGCAACCTGACCGGTTCATTTGCCATGCCGGCGATGGAGAACCCCACCGTTGCCATGGTTGAAGCGGCCTATCAGCATCACCAACTCGACTGGCGCTATATCAACTGCGAAGTTTCACCGGAGCAGCTTAAAAACGCGGTACTCGGTGCCCGGGCGATGGGCTGGGCTGGCTTCAACTGTTCAATCCCCCACAAAGTAGCGGTGATCGAACACCTGGACGGACTGGGACAATCTGCTGAGATTATCGGCGCCGTTAACACCATTGTACGGAATGACAAGGGCGAATATATCGGCGAAAACACCGACGGCCGTGGCTTTGTAAACGCCTTAAAGGAGGTGACCGACCCACAGGGAACACAGGTGGTTCTGTTTGGCGCGGGCGGTGCTGCCCGGGCTGTCGCGGTAGAGATGGCGTTCGCCGGGGTCACTCATATCACGGTGGTTAACCGCTCTCGTGAACGAGGCGAAGAACTGGCCCGACTGATCGGCGAAAAAACACCGGCCACTGCCACATTCGAAAGATGGGATGGGGATTTTTCACTGCCTGCAGATACCGACATTGTCATCAATGCCACCGCCATCGGTCTCTACCCGAATATCGACCAACAGCTGGATATTCACTGGGAAACACTGACTGCAAATATGGTCGTCGCCGACGGCATCCATAACCCTCCGATGACACCACTGCTTCGAACAGCTCAGCAGAAGGGCTGCAAATTCATCAATGGACAGCAGATGCTGGTACACCAGGGTGCTATCGGCATCCACTACTGGACCAGTATCACAGTGAACACCGAAGTAATGCATACAGCGCTGAGGAAGATATTTAACCCGGAGTAAACCGCTTATACGGTTAAGCACTTTCCTGTTCGAGAATCGCAACCATCTGCCGAGGATTTTCTCTCACCAGAGTCAGCAACTTTTTAGTTGGACCTGTAGGGTTTCTCCGTTTATTTTCCCAGCTTTTAACCGCTTCGTAGCTAGCACCAATAATATCGGCAAACTCTTTGCGGCTTTTACCTGATGCTTCACGAATCGCTTTAACATCGAGTGTTTCATAGTGATGTATCACTCTCATGTCGGGTATTATTTCGCCTTTTTCAATCGCAACCATCTCTTCAGCGCTGCGAAGAAGATCAGCAAACAAGTCATCTTTCATCGTTGATTCCATCGCTATCTTAGCCTGCTGGAGACTTTCATTAGTTGGGACTTTTGGACATCGGTGATGTTATCGGCTTCATTCTTAGGATAAATAAGCGCCAGATATAACCGCCCCGAGAGAACAGATAAATTATAATATATCACTCTTACACCACCACTTTTCCCCATCCCAGGCCTGGACCATCGAAGCTTTCGAAATCCGCCGGTCCCGGAAATGGTGCTACCACATTCAGGATTTGCAATTAATGCCTTCTGCAACTCGCTGAACTCATCATCGCTCAGTAAATCCTTTCTGTGTTTACTGAAGCCGCTTAGCTCTATAAATGTAAACATAACATTCCATGTACTTTGTACACAGTATATCAGGTACATTGTACCTTTCAATACTAATTAAAGGTGTCTGACGATTCACCATCCCTGATAGCTATCAACCGTCTCCCGGGTGATCAGTTCCGCCGGAATCAATATAGTAGTTTGCTCCAGTGTCTCGCCCTGCATTAACCGATAACCGGCTTCCACTGCTTTCGCGGCCATATAGTTGGGAAACTGTGCAGCAGTTGCTTTAATCAACGAATTCTCTGCACGCAGCTGTTGTTCTACGCCAGGGGCTCCGTCGACAGAAACAATCATAAAATCATCCCGTCCGGCAAATTGCGCGGCATCCTGTGCGCCCAGCGCAGAGGGATCATTGATGGTAAAGACACCATCAATCTGCTGAAACTGAGTGAGCAGATAGGTCATCGACTCCAGCCCGCCTTCACGCCCCCCGCCGCTGTTGAGATCGCTGGAAAGCAACTGAATACCCGGCGATTGCGCCAGCACCTCTTTACATCCGGCGACTCTCTCCCGCACTGAAGATACTTTAGGTCCATTGATGATCACCACACGACCCTGTCCACCCAGCTGCTTGACCAGATAATCGCAGGCGATCATCCCTGCCTGAGTATTATCGGTGGTCACGGTGGCATCAGCACCTTTGGCTTTCACATCCACCGCCAGCACTTTAACCCCGGCTTTCCGGGCTTTTAACACCGCCGCTTCAACGCCATCATAACTGGCAGCAGAGAGCAGAATCATATCCATCCCCTGCGCGACAAACCCCTCAATCTGTTCAATCTGACGCTTAACATCATAGGCACTGGATACCACCACCACGTTGGCATTATCGCCCACCAGCTGCTTCGCCTGGATTTCCGCCCCCCGCGCGATCTGAGTGAAATAGGGATTGCCCAGGTCTGACACTGAGATCCCGATCGACAGTGCGTTATCAGCCAGAGTAACAGCCGATGTTGCTGTGAGAGTAAAACCCAGCGTAGCTATTAACAGTCGACCAGCGGTCATTTTCCAGCGTTTAATCCTGATCACAAGCGGCGATCTCCTTTATCAGCATGGCGTTTAAATGTCGCGTCGAGTGCTATGGCCAGCTCTTCTAAGCGATAGGGTTTCGCCAGCACGATATCGGTTTCTTTCAATCCATACTGCCCACTCAGATGCTGCACACTCAGACCCGACGTCAGCAGCACCGGTATCTCAGGCCAGCGATGCTCTATTTTTTCCGCCAGGTGCAGGCCGTTAACGGCGGTTCCCAGGTTGATATCGGTAAACACGATATCGATATTCTTACGTTGATTAAGCTGTGTAATAGCCTCCTCAACGGAACTCACCGCGACCACCCGGTATTCAAGTTTTTCCAGCACCTCCTGCCCAGCGTCTCTCACCTGAGTATCATCCTCGACCATCAACACACAGCGATTCTCGCCATAGCTGAACTCAGTGATACGCTCCGTTGCAGGCAAACGCGCTTCTTCGGCTTTGCGGCGCAGATAGATACCAATGGTAGTCCCCTGCCCCTGTTTGCTCTGGACTTTGATATCACCATCCGACTGCTTGACAAAACCATACACCATACTCAGCCCCAGGCCACTGCCCTGACCGACCTCTTTCGTCGTAAAAAATGGCTCAAACACCCGACGCAGATGCCCTTCAGAGATGCCACAGCCGGTATCGGCGACCTGAATATGAATCGCATCGGTTAGCTGACCATTAATCTCGATAGCACTGCACTGACGGGTACAGAACGTCAGCACCCCGCCGTCAGCCATCGCCGCGCTGCTGTTAATGGTCAGATTCAGCAACGCATTCTCCAACTGCCCGGGGTCAACATCCACCAGCCAGCCATCGGCGGCCAGATCGAGTTTTATTTTTATCGATGACCCGACACTGTACTCAATCAGGTCCAGCATACCCTCGATCAGCTCATCCACTTCAGTGGCTTCCGGTGTCAGGTGCTGCTTGCGCGAGAATGCCAGCAATCGCTGAGTAAGGTTTTTACCCCGCTCGGCAGATGCCAGTGCACGACGGGCATATTTAAGCCCTTTAGGCTCGTCATACAGGGTTGATTCCAGCAACTGCAGGTTGCCATACATCGCCGCCAGCAGGTTATTAAAGTCGTGGGCCACCCCGCCGGTCAACTGCCCCAGCACCTCCATCTTCTGGGATTGACGCAACTGCGCTTCGACGGTTTTACGTTCGGTCAGATCACTGTACAAAGTAACAAAACCACCATCCGGCATCGGACTGCTTCTGAACTCAACCACCCGACCATTGGCAAAATGTCTTTCAAAGTGCTGCGGTTCCTGCCGACGCATCAGATTCACTTCGTCCTTATCCAGCGCCATACCATCCAGTGCCCAGCTTTCCTGCGCTTCTTTAGACAACAGCGCGTGCACTTCCTCGATTGACATGCCGCTTTGCAGACCCGCTTTTGGCAGTTCCAGAATAACCAGATACTGAGGGTTCCAGGCGATTAACCGGCCTTCCTTATCAAATACACTCAAACCATCATTGATATTGGTAAACACCGTTTCCAGCAGGTTGGACTGTTCCTGCAGATCATGACTAATGCGATCAATCTGCACCGCATTCTCCCGGAACACCTGAAATGCCCGGGCCAGATCACCAATCTCATCGCTACGCTCAATCGCAGGCGTCTGCTGATGGGTATCTCCATCGGCAAGACGACTCATTAACAGCGTCACCGAGGTCAGGTTCATCACCAGTTCGCGCACCATCAAAATCCCCCCCAACGCAGCAGCAACACAGAGCAGACTGATAATAAAAATACCGGTTTTACCCGAATTCACCGCCACCCCCACCCGCTGGCTTTCATGGGCGATACGGCTTTGTATCTGATCAACAAAGTGCTGCACCTCACCACTAAGTTGCTCGGATATCGCCCGGGTTGAGGCCAGTAAAAAGGCACTGCGCTGCTCCATACCCAGCTGCTTCAAGCGCAGATCAAATAGATTATTTGGCGCGACACCGACAGCATACAACTCGTCATACCAGTGGTCAGAGCTGCGACGACCCGGCGTCGCAATGGTTTGATTAGTGGGGGTATTCTTTTGCAACATATCTAACAGACGCGTAAAGCGCTGGCGGCTTGAATTCAGACTATCAGCCGACTGGATATGCGAGGCAATAACCAGCATCTCGACCATCCGCGTCATCGATTCACTGATAGCTGAACGGTTGGCCGCATCAAACCGCTCAGCCTCATCGACCAGACTCCTCAGGCGGTATTCATATTCACGCAGGTCTTCCCGCAGAAACAGATGCTGACGGGTCAGTTCGATCAGTTCATTAACGGTGATTTCGAGGCGTTGCAGCAGGTTCTGCAGGTTGGGTGCGGCGGCATCCAGCTGAGGAATACTTTGTGCCAGCGAGAGCACCTTTTCGATCTTATTTTTCAGGGTCTGGCTCAACCCTTCTAACATATAGGGTGTACCGGCACTGGTGACATAGGGCGCAATCGCCGCCAGGTTTGCGGTGCGCTCAGCCAGTTCCAGCGAACGGGAGATATCG
This sequence comes from uncultured Amphritea sp., assembly GCF_937127095.1. GTDB lineage: Bacteria > Pseudomonadota > Gammaproteobacteria > Pseudomonadales > Balneatricaceae > Amphritea. Next base: position 40,566 of record NZ_CAKZLP010000078.1, on the reverse strand, counting down.
GGCAGGGCCTGCTGTTCAAAGATATTCAGCGCCCGGTCGGTGTTGCTCAGCCCCTGCCAGCCCACCAGCGCCAGAATCATCGCCGAAACAGAGAGAATGGTAAACGCCAGCAATAACCGCGTGCGCGCTTTGAGCCTGCGGAAAGGGCTGATAACAGAGATCATTTTCAGCGCCTTTGAATCGAAGCGTTTAACACTGAATCACCGCAGCGCTGAAGATATAACCCACACCCCGCTCGGTACGAATATAACTCGGTTGTTTGGGGTTAGGCTCGATCTTGCGGCGCAACCGCAGGATCAACACATCAATGGTGCGGTCGAATACATCGGAGTCGAATCCACGGGTGGCTTCCAGCAACTGATCACGACTAAACACCCGGTTGGGCGAGCGAACAAACATCTCCAGCAGCTCATACTCGCCATAGGTCAGTGAGACCGGTTCGCCATCAGAGCCGGTCAGTTCTCTGCTGGTCAGATCCATCACCCAGCCATCAAACGACAGTCGTTCATGGCTGTAAGCATCATCCTTACGCACCACCGGCGTACTCAGCTGAGTCGTTCTGCGTAACATCGCACGCACCCGGGCCAGCAGCTCACGGTTGTTAAAGGGTTTCATCAGAAAGTCATCTGCGGCCAGCTCCAGCCCCAGAATCCGGTCGGTTTCGTCGCCTTTGCCGGTCAGCATCATAATGGGGATACTGGAATGTTCCCGCACCTCACGCGCCAGCTGCATACCATCCTCGCCTTTGAGGCGAAGATCGAGAATCACCAGCGAAAAGGCGGCTTCATTCATCGCCTGACGCATCGAGGCACCATCAGCCACCGCCAACACGCCGTAACCACTATCTTCCAGTAGATCCTGCAACAGCTCGCGCATGTCGATCTCATCATCGACCACCAAAACCCTTTGCTGGACAAGATTTGTCATATGCTTTTCCAATTTTATTCTTCTTATAAGTTTATAAATAACACACCTGAACACCAATAAAATTTCAATTATTACAAACAACGCGAAAATGGTTCATTCTTTGTTTACCTGCCACCGGCTTAATGGCACAGAAGAGAGGTCCCGCAGGATCACCGGATCAAACAAAAAATCACGAGGCAGCCCATGTATAATCTCAGTTCCTCTGTTACCTGGAAAAAACTCGAGCAGTTAGCCCGGGAAACGCAGAATGACCGAATCTCAGAGTACTTTTCTGACGATGCCGGCCGGTTTGACAAGATGAGTCTGCGATTAGGCGGGCTGTTCCTCGACTACTCTAAAAACCGGCTTTCCGGTGAGATATTCAAAACACTGCTCAAACTGGCGGAGCATTCCCCTCTGCGGCAACGCCAGGCGCAAATGTTTTCCGGGGATATCATCAATGTTACTGAGAAACGTCCGGTACTGCACACCGCGTTAAGAAACCGGGGCGAAGAGCCGGTAACCGTGAACGGTCAGAATGTGATGCCGGAAATTCAGGCCGGACTGAAAAAGTTACAGGCATTCACCGATAAGGTACGGGATGGCGAGTGGCTAGGCTTCTCCGGTAAACGCATCCGAAACGTCGTCAATATCGGTATCGGTGGCTCTGATCTGGGGCCGAATATGGTGTGCCGGGCGCTGTTACCCTACCAGCACCCGGAGATGAAATTTCACTTCATCTCTAACGTTGATGGCCAGCATATTAAGAAAATTCTTAAAGGGCTGGACCCGGAAACCACCCTGTTCATCATCTCGACCAAAACCTTCTCCACCCAGGAAACCCTGCTGAATGCCAACACCGCCAAGCAGTGGTTTATCGAACACAGTCACTGTCAGGGTGCCGATCTGGGTAAACATTTTGTCGCCGTATCCACCAACAAAGCCGCGGCGATGGAGTTCGGGGTTAACGAAGACAGCATTTTTGAATTCTGGGCCTGGGTCGGCGGACGCTACTCGCTCTGGTCGAGCATCGGCCTGCCTATCGCCCTGAGCATCGGTTATGAGCGCTTTATCGAGCTACTGGAAGGCGCATTTGAGATGGACCAGCACTTTCAGAATGCGCCACTGGAGAAGAATATGCCGGTGATTATGGCGCTGATCGGCATCTGGTATATCAACTTCCTAGGGGCAGAAACACAGGCGGTAATCCCCTATGACCAGGCGCTGCACCAACTGCCCTCTTTCCTGCAACAGCTGGATATGGAGAGTAACGGTAAATCCGTCGATATGGAGGGCAACCCGGTGGACTATGCCACCGGCCCGATTGTCTGGGGACAGACCGGTTCCAACGGCCAGCACGCTTTTTTCCAGCTGCTGCATCAGGGCACCCGATTCGTGCCGATCGATTTCATCGCCTCACTACAGGTGGAAGAAGGCACTGAGGCACATCAGTTTGCCCTGCTGACCAATATGCTGGCCCAGGCGAATGCCTTCATGAATGGCGATGCCGCAGGCCATCAGCAGGACTACACCAGCTGTCCAGGCAATCGCCCGAGTAATGTGCTGTTACTGGATCAGCTAAACCCCCACAACCTCGGCGCCCTGATTGCGCTCTATGAACACAAGGTATTTGTTCAGGGGACCATCTGGAACATCAACTCCTTCGATCAGTGGGGGGTCCAGTTGGGTAAACGTCTGGCAACGGAGATCAGCCGTAACATCGAAAGTAAAAGCACTGAATATGACGCCTCCACTCAGGGGCTGATGCAGATCGTCAAACAACATTTTTCGGGCAGCAGCCCGGTGGCTAAAGAACAGTCATTAAAAAAAGAACCCAGCGCTGCCCTCACCAAAGTTGCAGTACAACCAGCAAAAGCAAAAAAGACGGCATAAATATCACCATGAAAACACTGCTCGAACATAACTTTAACGGCCTGCAACATATCGGCATTCCGGTCACCGAGATACAACGCTCTGTTAACTTTTATCGCCGCCTGGGGTTTGTCCCGGTGATGGAGAAAACCTTTCCTGAGGGCGATGGTGAAACCACGGCGGTCATGATGCAGAGAGCGGGTGTCATCATCGAACTCTATCAGCTACCGCAAAGCCAGCTCGAAGAGATCAAGAACAGACGCGATGGTGCTGTGAATCATATCGCCTTTTCTGTCAACGATATTCAGGCTGCTTTTAATGAGATGCTTGCCACTGGAGAAGATATCCTTGAAGATAAACCGGTTCACCTGGACTTCTGGGAAAACGGCTGCAAATACTTTGCGATCCGGGGACCGGATGGCGAAAAACTGGAATTTAACCAGATTCTCTGAACAGGATAACTATAATGACCACTCTGGTTTCACTCATCGGCATCAGCGCTGCCTGCATGACCACGATATCCTTTGTGCCTCAGGTGTATGCAATCCTCAAAAGTAAAAACACCTCAGGCATATCGGTCACCATGTACTCCATATTCACCTTCGGTGTGTTTCTCTGGGTGATCTACGGATTCATCATAGAGGATATGCCCGTCTTTCTGGCCAATCTGATAACACTGATCTTAACCCTATCGGTGCTGACGCTGACCATTACCAGTCGTATACGCCAAAAGAGTTCGCAGCCGGATACAGTCAGATCAAGCGATCAGAACTGACCGGCCTTTCTCACCCTCGCTTTAAACACTTTTAGTGAAACGCCGGGATGACTTTTAAACACGAATGCCAAGCCTGCTGAGCACGCTTAGATTTTAAGGACAGGATTTTAAGGACAGGATTCAAATGACGTTTTCACTGGCAAACAGCAGGGCCATTTCATGACAGATAAATTATACCCATCAGGTATAAATTCAGTTATGACGCTCACATTAAGCGACACTAAACCTGAGCTGCCGGGTTAATCCTCTCGCGCAGATATGCGATAAACTCTTTCACATGCGGGGAATCGTTGTTTGTTCTGATAAACATGAGTAACGGCGTCGTGACACTTTCATCGGTCAGCGGCAGGTAGGCAACATCCCTTCTCTCCAGTACGACAACCGATTCAGGAACCAAAGCAACGCCCATACCCGCAGCGGCAAAACCAATAGCCGCCTGAACACCGGTCGTTTCATAGGTATTCCGGACCGTTAAACCGCGCACCTGGAAATGACGCATAACATGATCAGCAAAGCTGGGCCTGGGCGTAGAAGGATAAAGAATCAGGGTATGATTTAGAATCTCTTCCATTGAGATTGAGTTCTGTTGCACCAGAGGACTCTCGGAAGAAACCGCTAAAATCATCTTTTCCTCATTCAGATGAATGTTGGTAATACCCTCAACATCGATAGCAAGACGCCCCAGCCCGACATCAATCTTACCGCTTAATAAAGCCTCTGGCTGTTCAGGAGAGAGTAGTTCAAATAGTGAAATCTCTGACTTTTCATTAGTTGATCGCCAGTTTTGGATGAAGCCGGGAATCTCGCTATACAGAATGGAGGGCACAAAACCGACGCCCATCCATAGCTTTTTATCAGAGCTCAGCTTTGCTGTCGCCGCCTTCACTTCATCAATTTTCGCTAGCAACTGCGAGGCCTGTTCAAAAAAGAAAGCCCCGGCATTGGTCAGTTTCATAGGTCTGGAACTGCGGTCCAGCAGCAGCACTCCTAACTCCTCTTCAAGGTTTTGAATCTGCCTTGAAAGGGGCGGCTGGGCGATGTGCAGCTCCTCTGCAGCGCGACTGAAGTTGCGGGTTCGGGCAACCGCTTCAAAGTATTTAAGTTGCCTAAGCTCCATCATTATACCTCTTAGGTATAGTTGCAGACGAAATCCATATTAGACTGATCAGTATGTATTGGCAACTATAGTCATATTCCAGATCGTGCAGTTGTTCTGAGAAGAAGCTCTATCCGGCATAGATCGGACCTAATAATAACAATGAGTGAACAAGCAATGACTAATAAATCCCGCCGCACATTCCTTAAAACCGCTCTGGCTGCATCTGCCGCAGTAGGCACCCTGCAATCACCCTTCGTACACGCTCGACAGACCCTCAAAATCGGTTATGTCAGTCCACGAACAGGACCACTGGCTGCCTTTTCTGAACCCGATGAATTTACCCTGCAACAGGTTAGAAAGGTTCTGGCTAAAGGTCTGACCGCGACGAATGGTGAACAGTTTGATATTGAGATCATCTATAAAGATACTCAGTCAAACCCAAACCGTGCCGCTGAAGTCACTGCTGAACTGATCCTCAAAGATGGTGTTGATCTGGTTGTTGCCTGCTCAACGCCAACCACCACCAACCCGGTTGCTGATCAGTGTGAACTGAACGGCGTCCCTTGTGTCACCAATGATGCACCCTGGCAGCCATATTTCTTCGGCCGGGGTGGGGACCCTAAAACAGGCTTCGAGTGGACCTACCATTTCTTCTGGGGTCTTGAAGATATTATCGGGTCATACGCCAGCTTATGGGAAAAAATTGAGACCAATAAGTCTGTTGGTGCTTTGTGGCCCAATGATGAAGATGGCCTGGCATGGGGTGATGAAAATCGCGGTTTCCCTCCAGTGCTGGCGAAGAAAGGCTTCCAGATTATTGACCGGGGGCGCTTCCAGGTACCGGTTAATGATTTCTCAACCTTCATCTCAGCTTTCCGGGAAAAAGAAGTTGAAATCATTACCGGTGTCATTACCCCCCCAGACTTTGCCAACTTCTGGAATCAGTCTGGCCAGATGGGTTTCCAGCCTAAAATCGTAACCGTTGCTAAAGCCACCGAATTTCCGGCGGCAATCAAAGCGATTGGTGATCGCGCTGAAGGTCTGACAGTTGAGTTAATGTGGAGCCCCGCTAATCCATTCAACTCAAGCCTCACCGGCCAAACAGCCCGTGAACTGGCTGATGAATACAAAGCTACCACCGGTATCGCCTGGACTCAGACATTGGGCATGAAGCACTCACTGTTTGAAGTGGCTATCGACGTGTTAAAACGTGCCGGTAGCAAAGAGCCTGAAGTGATTCGCGATGCAATTGCCAGCACCAACCTGAACACCGTTGCAGGTTCAGTCAACTTCCAGCATGGCCCTGTGCCCAATGTTGCTAAAACGCCCCTCGTTACAGGCCAGTGGCAGAAGCGCGGCAAAGAGCTTGAACTGATTATTGTCGAGAACAGCCAGGCACCGATGATTCCTGTGGAATCTGAACTGATGCCGATGAAGTACTCATAAGATCAATGCTGTCCCCGGGCGGAAACTCTTTCCGCCCCTTTCAAATCAATAACGAATAAACAAAGAGCGATCTTGTGTTTAAACAAAGCCTTTGCGCTCTGGCACCTGCCTGAGCATGCCGGTTTTTGGAGAGTTATATGCTGTTAAAGGTTGAAAACGCCAACAAAAGCTATGGTGCCCTCAAAGTAACCCGGAATATCTCTTTCGAGGTTGCAGAGGGTGAAACGCTGGGGATTCTGGGGCCTAACGGTGCCGGCAAAACAACACTTTTCAATCTTATTTCCGGAGATGCAGGCCTTGATGAGGGCTCCATCTACTTCAATGGCTCAGAGATCTCCGGTCTGCGACCCTTTCAGCGCTGCCGATCCGGGATCGGCCGCAGTTATCAGGTTCCTCATCCTTTTGGCAATATGTCTGTTTTTGAAAACCTGATGACCGCCGCCTGTTTTGGCGGAATGCTGCCCGAAAGCGAAGCAGTAAAGGTTGCTGAAGAGATACTTGAAGTGACCGGGTTAACCTCGGTTGCCAATCAGCCTGCCGGTAGCATGACCCTGCTGAATCGTAAACGACTTGAGCTGGCCCGGGCACTCTCAACACGACCAAAACTATTGCTACTGGACGAGATTGCCGGAGGTCTGACAGAACATGAAGCGAAAGAACTGGTTGATGAACTCAAACGGATAAAAGCCGCCGGCACGACCATGATCTGGATAGAGCATGTGGTCCATGCATTGATGTCGATTGCTGACCGTTTACTGGTAATCAATTTCGGTGAAAAACTCGCTGAAGGGCTGCCCACCGATGTAATGAATGATGCCGAAGTGAAGCGCGTTTACATGGGGATTGAAGCATGAGTTCAGTAGTCATTGAAACCCATAAACTTAACGGCTTTTACGGCGATGCTAAGGTGCTGTTCGATATCGATTTTCGTCTTAACGAAGGAGAAGTCGTCGGTGTTCTGGGCGCCAATGGTGCAGGTAAATCGTCTTTTCTGAAAGCGATTTCAGGCCTGATGAAAGTTGAACCCGGCATGATCACACTCAGAGGCGAAGCGATTGGCGGCTCGGAGCCCGGAGAGATTGTGCGCAAAGGGATAGCGATGGTGCCGGAAGGTCGACGCCTGTTTCCCAGTATGACCGTTGAAGAGAACCTCAAGATGGGTGCTTTTGCCGGTCGCAAAGGCCGCTGGGATATTAACAGTGTCTATGCGCAGTTTCCGATTCTGAAAGAGAAGCGGAACGTACCATCTACCTCACTGTCGGGCGGGCAGCAACAGATGGTTGCCATTGGACGTGCGCTGATGAGCAATCCTGACGTTCTGATGTGTGATGAGATCTCGCTGGGACTGGCCCCCGTCGTCATTAAAGATATCTACGACTCGCTTCCAAATATCGTCTCCGAAGGAATGAGCGTAGTGATCATCGAACAGGACGTCATGGTGGCTCAACGCTGTTCTCAGCGATTGTATTGTCTTCAGGAGGGGCGCGTCTCCCTGGAAGGCGCCAGTGAAGCGCTGACACGTGACCAAATCAGTCAAGCTTACTTTGGAATTTAATCATGATTGAAACAATTACCCAGGGGATTCTGCTCGGCGGTCTGTATTGCATCTTTGCGCTGGGCTTATCGCTGATGTTCGGCGTTATGCGCCTGACCAATATCGCGCTGGGTGACCAGATCATCATCTCTGGCTTCATCGCCATAGGGATAGCATCCGTATTGCAGTTAAATATCGTCCTGATCGGCCTGGCCTTACTGCCCTGTGCTTATGTCAGTGGCTACCTGTTCCAGCGTGCCGTGCTGAACCCAACGCTATCGAGAGACCCGGTGCCATCACTGGTTGTCACTTTTGGTCTCTCGATTGTGATTCAAAACGTACTACAGGAGCTGTTTTCAGCTAACCCAAGGTCGCTGGATTCCGGCGGACTGAATACCCAGAGTATCGATCTTGGCGGCGGTTTTGTGATTGGCGTACTGCCGCTAATCATCTTTGCAACCGCCATTGCCTGCACCTTCGGTTTGCAGATGCTGTTCTCAAAAACTTCAACGGGTCGCTCTTTCCGTGCGGTATCTGATGATAGAGAGATCGCTGAGCTGATGGGCCTGAGTGCAAAAAAAGTCTATGCCACCGCGACCGGCATTGCCTTCTGCCTGATCGCTATCGCCGGTCTGTTCCAAAGTATGCGTACCACCATCTCACCCGCAGACGGCCCATCACTGCTGCTGTTTGCATTTGAAGCGGTGATTATCGGCGGCATGGGCTCATTTTGGGGAACCTTCGCCGGCGCACTGATATTAGGTATTACTCAGCAGATAGGTTTTATGTTCGATCCGGCCTGGGGCATCTGGTTTGGCCATCTGGTCTTTATCATCATTCTGTTTATTAAACCGAACGGACTTTTCCCCAAAACAAAGGGCTGAACAATGAACGCGAAAGTTGTAACAAATACCGCTAATAGCAAAGTAGGGATCAGCATCGCTGTTCTTGCCGTTATGATTGCGGCAGCTCTCCCTTATTGGGGAAATCCTTACTGGATGTATGAGTTTGTTAACATCGCCTGCTTCTTTATCTTTGCCATGATGTGGAATCTGCTGGCGGGTTATGGCGGTATGGTCTCAGTAGGTCAGCAAGCTTTTTTTGGCATCGGCGGATACACCATGCTGGCACTAGGAAACCTGGCCGGTGTAAACCCCTTTATTGCAATACCGCTGGCAGCAATCCTTGCGGCCATTCTGGCCTACCCTCTGTCTAAACTGGCCTTCCGGCTGCAGGGTGGTTATTTCGCCATCGGCACCTGGGTTATTTCGGAAGTCGTACGCTTAACCGTCGCTAATATCGAGATGGTTGGTGGCGGCGCGGGAACCAGTCTGACCGCTTTCCGTGGCGTTAGCCGTACCTTTCGCCAGTACACAACCTACTGGATCGCTCTTGGATGTGTCGTAGCCACTATTGCACTGATCTATATCTTCCTGCGCAGCAAGCAGGGGCTGGCACTGCAGGCGATTCGTGACAGCGAAGTGGCTGCAGAAAGCCAGGGGGTTGACGTGCAAAAAATGAAACTGGCCGTTTATATCGTCGCTGCCTTTGGCTGTGGTCTGGCTGGAGCACTCTATTTTGTCAGCAACCTGCGTATCAGCCCTGATGCTGCCTTCAGTGTGAACTGGACCGCCTTTGGTATCTTTATCGTGATGATCGGCGGTATTGGCCGGATAGAGGGACCGATTATCGGCACCATTCTGTTCTGGGCGATCAATCACTATTTCAGCGATTTTGGCACCTGGTATCTGATTGGTCTGGGTGTACTGGCCATTCTGATGACGCTGTTCGCTAAAGAGGGTATCGCAGGCTTGCTGCACAAACATTTCGGCTGGGATGTGCTGACCACTAAGCGAATATTTAAAGCGTCATAGCGTCCTTATCTGCACTTGATTAAACACCCTGCAGTTCTCTGCGGGGCCTGATAAAAACGGTTACAAAAAGGACTTTTCTAATGACCGAAAACGGTTAGCCATTACAACAATAAAAATTACTTTTTGGTAAACACTTATGTGCCCAGACAAGAAGATAATCTTACAAAGAGACGGCATCTACATAAAGTTATCACTTTATAGTGAACCAGTATCTTCAGAAGAGTATTTAAGCACCTCCCCTGAGGATGGTTTGAAAGTCCTCTGTTCCCGAACACAGGTAGAAAATCTGTTGCATATCCGGCTGTATAAAAAGGCCGACTGTACCGTTATCAATACCCGCGAGAAAGAACCGGAAGTTAAATCTGAAAAACTATATACCGACACCGTTGAGCTAACGTCTGGATATTTTAAAAACCTGTTACTCTCGATACTCGATCTGTCTGAACCTGTTCCGCAGTTTCTACAATCCTCATATATCGACATCATTTTTTACAATCTCGAAAAAAACCACGAGTCATTTCTGCAGACAAAAAAAGTCAGCCCCAAAAAAGTCGACACTTTCACTAAACTGCAGAACTATATCGACTGGAACATTAAGCAGAGCATATCCATCGAGTCGCTATCTCAAATTTCCCATATGAGCGAGCGTTCACTCTACTATCTATTTAAAGATATAGAGTCAACGACTCCGCACCTCTACATCAAGAAACGCAAAATCCTGCATGCCTATCAGGATCTCAGACGCTCCTCGCCGGACCGCACAGTTACTCAGGTGGCTATGGAGTATGGCTTTAGTAATCTGGGGCGTTTTGCGCAGATCTATCGACAACAGATAGGCGAACTGCCATCAGAAACCCTGACGAAGTCAGGTCTGCTGGCATAAAGAGGAAGTGAAATCATCAGGATAAAATGAGGTTAGAGCAAGGTAACTTAGTAGAATACACGCACTCTGCCCCAACCTCATTGATCGCTTATATCAATCCTTGAATTTCTGAATCTCACCCGACTTCAGGCGTGAGAGGTAAGAGTTCAAATCAACTTTTACCAAACTCATCAGGAAGTACAGACCGATGATATTGACAACGGCCATGGCAAAGATTGCCGCGTCGGAGAAGTCAATAACAGGCCCAAGGTTAGCCGCCGCACCGATGACCACAAAGAGACAGAAAAGCACTTTGAAAACCAGTTCAGTCGTTTTCCCTTCACCAAACAGGTAGGTCCAGGCTTTCAAACCGTAGTATGACCAACTGATCATGGTAGAGAAGGCAAATAGAACAACAGCCACCGCCAACACATATGGGAACCAGCTCAGGGCCGATCCAAAGGCAGCAGACGTCAGCGCTACACCGGAGGAACCATCTGCCGTGATAATCCGGCCGTTCTCACCAATCAGATAGAGTCCGGTAGCCGGGTCTGTCGTTAGCTGACCGGTGATAATAATCACCAGAGCAGTCATAGTACAGATCACTACAGTATCAATAAATGGTTCAAGCAGAGAGACCAAACCTTCGGTAATCGGCTCTTTAGTACGCACAGCTGAGTGAGCAATAGCTGCCGAACCAACACCGGCTTCGTTAGAGAATGCTGCCCGTTTGAAGCCCTGAATTAGTGCTCCGACAAAACCACCTGCAACACCCAATCCAGTAAATGCACCTTCAAAAATTTGCCCAAACGCCCAGCCAATCTTATCGGCATTCATCAGAATAATAATGACTGAGGCTGCAACGTAAAGCACGCCCATAAAGGGAACGACTTTCTCAGTCACATTGGCGATCGACTTAATACCGCCAACGATGACGGCAAAGACGATAACCGCAAAAATAATACCTGTGATCCAGCCAGGATAATCACCCACAATACTGCTGATCTGAGCATGGGCCTGATTCGCCTGGAACATATTGCCGCCACCAAACGCACCCAGAATACAAAAGATCGAGAACAGGATAGCCAGAAAACCACCGCCAGGAAGACCTTTTTCTTTAAAGCCCTTAGATATGTAATACATCGGGCCACCGGAAACGGTGCCATCTGCATATTCATTACGGTATTTAACACCCAGAGTACACTCGGTGAACTTTGAGGCCATCCCCATCAGACCGGCCAGAATCATCCAGAAAGTTGCACCGGGACCGCCGATACTGACAGCAACAGCTACACCTGCGATGTTACCTAAACCCACAGTACCGGACAGCGCCGTTGCCAGCGCCTGGAAGTGAGATACCTCACCCGCGTCATCGGGGTCGGAGTAATCACCTTTCACCAGCGAGATTGAGTGACGAATCGCGCGGAATTGAATAAAACCAAAATAGAGTGTGAAGATAGTCGCACCCGTCACCAGCCAGAGAACAATCCAGGGAAAGCTGGTTCCCGGCAGAGGTGCAAAGATAAGGTTTACAAACCAACCTGTCGCCAATGCAAAGGCTTCGTTAACCGTCTGATCAATACTGCCTTCAGCCATCGCAGCTGAGCTTTGCAACAACGCGATAAACGAGACAACAGCGCCGCTAATCATTTTATTAAAATGCATAAGAAGCCCTCAATTTACAACGGTGACAGGAACGCTAGCGCTCATCACCAGTTTTGCGGTTACACTGCCAAACAGTTTCGCAGCTATTCCAGTTTCCGTAGAACGGGCAACAATAATCTGCTGCGCTTTCTCTTTCACGGCCACTTTATTCAACAGTTCTGCGGCATCACCATGAAGCACACGGCCACTAGCAATATAGCCTTCTGATTTAAGCGTTTCTAATGCAGGGGTTATGACACGCTCTGAGGCAAGTTTGATCTCCTGCTCTCTGCGCTTATGGCGCATCGCGTTTTCTTCGGGGGTTTGAAAGCTGTAGGGGGACCACTCAATGATATAAACCAACTCGATTGTGCAGTCACCAATGAGTTTTGACAGATGTTTAGCATGTGTAAGAGCCCGCTCCCCCGGCTCACTACCATCTAAACCAACAATCAACTTTGTTGACATGGCGTTCTTCCTTTTTATTATTAGTACAAGAACATTAAGTCTAGACTATGAATTTCCAGTCAAGTAAGAAAAAAAAGAATGGGAAAATTAACTACAGAAACTGTAAAAAAAGTGAATAGTTTTAAGGAGAATGATCAAAATTGATTTGAAATGCTGCTATTTTTCAAAAGCTGTAGTTGCACCGATATCACGCCGCTGCAGTGGATACGTATACTCTTCTGCGTACTTTCAGTACAAATTCTGCTTACACCAGACCTTGAAATCTAAGTGCTTCAAGACCATATAATCAGTATGATGACCTTTTAAAAACAGTTTACAGCGCGGCTTATTCGGAATTGTTTATATACGCGCAAAGAAGCAGTATAGGGTATCGGTTGATTGAAAAAATAAGCGAAGCAGGATCTGAAAACTATATGTCTAACAGCGGACAGTCGGATTATTTAAAAAAGATACACCATGTTACAGATGATGCTAAAACCCTGATCAACCGGGCAATACAAAAGCGACTCTGTATCGGCATCACCGGGCTGAGCCGCAGCGGAAAATCGACCTTTATCACCAGCCTTATCAATCAGCTTAAACAGCACGGTGCCAAGAATTCCCGCCTGGGTGGTTTCTCCCCCTGGTTAAAGAAACGTATCATCCATGTGCAGGAACACCCGCTGGAAAACCGTTACCTGCCCCGCTTTGATTATGAACAGGCGGTGGACAGTCTGTCGGGGAGTGCGCCGCACTGGCCAGCACCAACCCGGGATATCAGCGGCGTATTACTGGAGATCAAACTGGCGGATCTCGGCTGGTTTGGCAGAAAAACCACGAAAAGTGTTTTTATCGAGCTGCGGGACTACCCGGGAGAGTGGCTGGTCGATCTGCCACTACTAAAAATGAGCTTTCGGGACTGGTGTGTTCAGGTTGAAAAGCAGCTATCCCGAGCGCCCAGAAATCAACTTCCGAATAACCCTCTGGCCGCGCTAAATGCGCTGGACCCTTTTTCGGCCTACGACGCAGCGGCGATAGAAACACTGCGCGACACCTATAGCGACTTTCTGCACGCCTGCAAACAGCAGTCTCCGCCACTCACCATCATTCAACCGGGGCGATTTATCGAACCGGGCACCCAAGCCGGACATCCCGCTCTGCAGTTCGTGCCGCTGGTCGCCTGTGCCGGCCATAGCGAAGCACAGCTGCAGGCCGCCAGCAAAAACAGCAACTTCAAGCAATTAGAAGCGATCTTCGAACGCTACAAGGCCGATATCGTCAAACCCTTTTTTAAAGAGTTTATCGAGCCAATCGACCGTCAGGTGGTGTTGGTCGATGTCTTGAATGTGCTTCACGGAGGCGAGCCATATCTCCACGAGATGATGCATGCACTGGAAGCGATTGGTGAGAGTTTTGAATACAGCGGTGGGCTGTTTCATTCACGAGTCGAAAAGGTTCTCTATGCCGCCACCAAGGTGGATCAGGTTGTCTCCCAGGATCACGATAATGTCCGGCATCTGTTAAGCAGCATCGTGAGAAAATCGCTGGAACGGATCAAGGGCGCGCAGGCTGACCTGCGCATAGAAGCGGTCGCGGCCGTCCGCTCCTCACATGCACAAACCCAGGGTAATGAAGAGATACTCAAAGGGATCTCCACCGACGGCGAAGCCATTGGCTTTGTTAACCCGCGTATTCCCGATCATATCCCCTCTGAGTCGGAATTTACCGCGTTTATCGACTGGAAACTGCCGCAGCTAAACCCACCAAAAAGTATTCGCGCCAATCAGGATCAGGCTATTCCGCACATCCGCATGGATGAGGTTCTACATAATTTAATGGGTGATATATGTCGATAAAAACTGAGCAGGATAGCGACTCCCGCATCCCCCGCACCTTCAAAATATCGGAAGCCGATCTGGAGGGGATGATCCCCGAATCGATTGAGTCTGAACAGATCGAAAATGAACTGAGCAATACCGACCCGATCAACTGGAATAACCACCCACAACCGCTCTTTTCCAAGGCGATGAAACTGACCGCCATCGGCTTGGGGGGTGTGTTCTGCCTGACGCTGATAAATGACCTGATCTCGATTATTAACAACGCATCAGCACTTCACTGGGCATTTGGCATCGCCGTATCAACGGTGCTGGCGCTGCTGACCCTGATATCGGGTATTGGTCTGTTTAAATGGGTTCGGGGCAGCAACGATATTGAGAAAATTGCGGAGTTTCAAGCGCGTGCGCAGGAGTTACAGACCAGACGAAACAGCCCCGGCATCACCCCGTTTATTGATCATCTGGTAAACTTTTACCGCGATACACCACAAGCAACACAGCTGGAAAACGCACTCAGCTTAATGCCGGACTACCTGGATGATGCCGAACGGCTAAAACAGCTGGAAACACTCTTTATCGAACCACTGGATAAGCGGGTCGAGAACATCATCCGCAAACACAGTGTGCAAACAGGACTTGCCGTGGCGGCAAGCCCGATGCCCTCACTGGATGCATTGCTCACCCTGTGGCGCACCACCATTATGATCAAAGAGATCTCCGATACCTACGGCATCCGGCCAAATTTTAGCAACCGCATGCGCGTACTCTATAAAGTAGGCCGAAACACTGCCTATTCCGGCTTGTCACAAACCGGCCTGGACATGCTCGATCTGTCCAACTTTCCTGCACTGAATATCGGTGCCAAGGCGATGCAAGGCGCTGGGGCGTGTATAGCGACCTCACGCATCGGCATTCAATGCGCAGCACTGTGCAGACCGATACCCGCAGATGAGTCAAAAACCGGCTACCGGGAGAAACTGGTATCGTCGCTGTTGCTGCTACTGGGGAAAAAGCTGAATAAGGGGCTGAATAAAGGTGGTTGAACAGAGACTGGTTTCATATTCAGCCCTTCTCATCTCAGTCAAGGATCCAAGTGCCTCTCGCTAACTAAAAAGGCCCAAAGCAATGCTTTACCACAGAGCTCACAGAGAAGATCGAGAAGAGCCGTTAACCTGCTTTCCTCTGTGCTCTCGGTGTTCTTAGCATACCGTTTGGGTACGGTGGTGAATCTTTTAGATAAAACCTAATCGCCATGAGGGCATGGCTCGCTACAAAATCCGATCTTCCAGAACACTGTTTTTATGTAGAAGCGACGCTAGCATGCCTTCTGGGTACCTCATCATGATAAAGCTGACAATAATAGCTTTTTACCCCGCACAAAGTTCACAGAGAAGATCAAGAAGAGCCTAACTGACATGACTGAGTCTCAGCAACAAACCGAACAGTTAGCAAAATCAGTTCGTTAAAGCCTCATTCAAAAACTTAATAAAATTCCGTTTGGCTTTAAAACGAACCCTGAAGTCAGCCAGCATTTGTTCAGCCAACGCTTTATGTCCGGCATCATCCGCAATTGAAATCACCGTTAATATCAGCGCGACTGCCTTGTGGTACGCATTGTTGTTACCTTGTGATACATAGCCATCGGCCAGTAGCGCATAAAGAGGGATCGCAATGTCAGGCTTGTTATTGAACGCCTGAGCAACCTGTAACAAAGAAGACTCATCTACCTGATGCTGTCGTACCAACGCCAGGGCATCAAGGTATTCTTCCTCCCGCAGATACAGCGCTACCAGATCATCAGCATATCGATGAAACCAGGGCTGATGTGCATTCTTCTCTATTCTGCCAAGTAAAAACGCTTCGGCCCGTTCAAAATAGTTTTCATCAGAATGGCTCATCTCTGCCAGTTCCAACACCCTTTCATAATCCTCCAGCTCTAATGTTTGCTGATAGAGACTCCACTGTATCGCTAACGCCTGCTGGAAATTGTCATGAGAGAGCAGCAATCTGATCTCCATGCGTTCAACATTAAAACCGGAATACCGGTTGCGTTTATCTCCTACCTTTAAACGCTTAGCTTCAGACAACCAGCGTTCCGCCTGATCAACCTCACCCTGTTCATGGCACAACTGGCAAAGCTCCAGAAAATCCGCCTCTGTTATTGCTGTTTTTTGCAACAGACTAATCACCGCTTGCAAGTCATTATCGCGTTCGGCTCGGCTACGTAATTGATACTGTAGCATCCTGTAGGTTGACTTATCATCCCAGCCAGCGTTTTCACTCAGGGGCGGCAAAGCATCCCAGCGACGCTGATATTCGGTATAGATCAACGTCTCGCCTTCATCCCCCAGACAGGTCAGGTAAGCATCCGGAATTGCCTCATACAAAACTTGCTGACGGTTTGAAAAAGCTGAATCGCCAATCCAGCTCCTCGTTACCATCACCGCTTTTATTTGAGACTAATCTTGGCGCTATTGTAAGGCTCACCTTCAGGTGCGGAATTCAGTAACTCATACTTGATACTTAGCAAAGGAATGTCATCTTCGGGTTTATAACGGCTAAGAACGTCCTCCATTACTTTACGAGTACTGCGAATACGAGGCGAGTAATGAGACAACTGGATATTTTTCGATAGCATTGAAAACAGCATTTTGCTGTCATTACCGAGGCTGTGATATGACTTCTCCGCCATCCTGTAAAGATCTTCTTCGCCTGCAGTGTCATTGGTTCCATAGAGAATCTTTTCTGTTTCAAGATAACGCTGTGAGAATGCAAATTTAATATGCTCAGAACTAGGAAGGTTATCAATCAGATCAGCCAGAAAAAGCGCTCCCGTATTAAAATACACACGTTCACCTGATTGACTGGGCGATGTATGCGTCATCAAAAAGTACCCTGCCAATAGCACTTCCGGACTCCATCTCCCAAGATTGGGATCTTCACTCTCCATTAACTCGTTAAGTTCAGATATATAAAAACAAAACGGCAATAAAGGATGAACTTTTTCATTCGATCTTGAAAGAGAGTTGCTCACTTCATGTAAATCAAGACGTTCCATGACCGCATTCTTCGCATCACTAAGCCAGCTTTCTGAGTTAGAATGACCAATGAAACGGCCTTTAAAAAAACCCTTTTCGCATGCATCTAAAAGCAATATTTTTTTGCCCGGAGCCCGTACAGAGATATTCCATGTTTCATTTATAGATGAATACTTAAAAGACATATCGATAGAATTAATAAGCTGCTGAATATGTGATTTTATATCGCTATGAAGCTTATCTAATACATCAGTAATGCCGTTTCTATTAGTTTCAAGAATCTCCTGGATATAACTGGCTTTATGTTCATCATCAATGAAATTAATGACTGAATATTTAGCAGCCGTTTCACGCTTCAGAAACGAATAAAACCCCTCTTCAAAGCGATTAGATGCCGACACCAGACTATTGACAGATTGTGTTATCGCGAAGTAATTATCAATCAGTTGTTCGTGCAGTCCCTCATAATAAGTATGTAACTCCTGTGACTGCTGACGAGCAGAAATATCTGCTGTACGGGAGGCTATTGCAATAGCTACATAAGCACCGGCAAACGCAATAGGTAAGCCGATAATCAGATTAATCGAGTCTGCGACGGATGACCATTGTTCAAAGTTGACTAAATCCAGCATGTCCTTAGGGCTGACTAGCCAGAGGATCATCGTAAACAGGACTAGAGCAATCAACAGGAGAAAAATCACCCCTAGTTTGAAATCACGAAACTCACGATTTTTTCTGGACGAGAAAGACATATCTATTTCACACTCTGATTGCGCCGTTTAATATCAACCAGCAACTCTAACTGCTGATCAGAATTCATCTTTGAAATTTCATGAGTTAAATCAGATTTATAATCAATGAGCGGTAACTTGCCTTCATCTATTGCCGCTCTGATATCGGGATCATTAGCATCAATTAAGGTGATCAACGCTTTCACTACCCGTTGTACTTGTTTCTTTGTCAACGATGCATCTTCCAGAGGAAAGTCGACGATCATTCTGATCTCGCCATCCCGATGATCATAATCATAAAAACAGAGTTTCTTCTCATAGGATTTACGAATAGCCACTTCAAAAAATGCTTTACGGTTATTCCGATCGACACAGTTATAAAGTTTAGGCACAATAAACTTAATCAGTTCACCGTTTTCCTGAACAGAAAACAATACTGCAGCGTAATTATCGCCATCCAGATCCTTATACACTTTTGTAGGGAAGCCCGAATATAGATAGCCATTCCCATCTTCACCCGGATTTGATTTATATTTCCACCCGATATCATCCAGAATAGCTTCTAGCTGTTTAATTGAAGTTGCCACATTTATCCCTTATAAACATTGTAAAAAATAAGGCCATACACAAAAGCATGACCTTAGATCTTGAAATATCGACTGATTAACGACTAATTAGATACCGCTATTCCCATCCAGCGCGGCCAACTGAGCCAGCAGCTCACGCCGCTTAAGCTCGATAGGATCAATCTCTTCTGATACAAGTCCCAACAATTTTTTCATTTCAGGAATAGCCTCACAGCTATTAGTAATAACCTGCAACAAACGGGTAAACTGCTTGAATGTTAAATCGCCATCCTCAATAGGACAAGTAACACTGAGATGGTGATCATGATCCGAGGGATCATATTCCCAGGCGCCAAGTTTGCTCTTATAGTTTTGATACAGCATCCAGCTCATCAGAGCCGCGCGTTTCTCGTCGTTAGCCTCTTCTACCAGGTCATCTAAATGCTTGACCGACCGGATCAGTAAAAACTCGCCATCTTCCATCAACTGAATGGCAATCATTACCTGACCCTTTTCATCCGTTGCACCGGTCAGCAGAGTCGTTTCATCCTTCTTCTGATACTTCATCCCTAACGTATCCATATACTGTTCAATTCTGCTTAACGTAATTGCCATTAAAACTTCTCCATTAACTTATGTAACATTGCTTGATCTAACACTTCGTGATCCAAAACAGCTTCAGCTACGGCTTCAATTTTTCGCCAGTGATGCTCGACTAACTGCTCGGTGTTTGCTGTTGCTTCAGCTATCCACTGAGCAACCCTTTCTTCAACTTTATCTTGATAAGCCACATGCCCGGTATACTCTTTCAACCCTTCAATATTGATGTTATAAAGGGCCTCATCCATCCCCCAGCATCCGATAGCCAGCCAGGCATAATGCATCGCTTGCTTCAGATCACCTGAAGCGCCGCTATCCAAACCTTTGTCAGCAAACCTCTTTACCTGAGCCGCCCTTCCCGCCAGGGACACACAGCTCATATTGAAAAGAAACTCCCGGGTATAATCGTGACGCTGATCGCTATCGTAAGAAACCATTCCCAAAAAATCGGCGCGTGCGACAACGGTTATTTGCTCAATACGCCGTTCGGGCATCAGAATATAAGAGACAACAGCATGGGCCGCTTCATGATATGCAGTCTCTTCGAGATGCTGACGACTGTCTTCCAGGTTCAGCGGCTGACCATATTTCAGAATATTGATCTGCTCCTGAAGGCAGTTCTGATCAACTCTGTTAATCCCCTCACGCAGAGCAAACAGAATGCTTTCGCGAGAGACTTTTTGCAGATCTGCGCCGCTAAAACCCGCAGTCATCACCAGCACCTGATTCAGATCGATATTGGAATCAAAAATATCCTTCTCTAACATCTTTCTGATAAACCAACTGCGGGCATCTTTATCCAACTGAGGCACTTCATAATGTAAGTCAATCCGGCCAGAACGTAATATCGCAGGATCGATCAGCTCTTTACGGTTGGTTGCTGCAATAATAAAAACATCACCGGAATTGCCGCTGAAACCATCGATTTCTACCAGCATACGGTTAACCAGTGCATCAGCATGCGGGCCTGCTACACCCCGTTTTGGCAACGCATCGATCTCATCAATAAAGATAATCGAAGGTGCATATTCACGCGCTCTGGCAAATAGCTTACGAATGAAATCTTCATTGAGCAGATCATTACCGGAGCAAGACAGAAACGGCAGATCAGCCTCATGGGCAAACGCTTTAGCCAATAAGGTTTTCCCTGTGCCGGGAACCCCATACAACAGCATTCCTTTAGGCGATTGAACACCCTGTTCAGCCAGATACGCCTGTTTTCTAATAAGATGGACGACTTCTTTTAGCCGGGCTTTAATTTTGTGATGGCCCGCAATCTGCGCAAACGAAACCTCGGGCAGATCGACCTGAATACCCGAAGCATCATTAAAATCATCTGCATTTGCCAACTTTTCGATTCTGACATCCTTATATCGCAGCGTTAAGCTACGATCCTGCTCATGGATCTCAAAATCAAAAAATAGTCGTTGGTGTTTTGTCGCTAGTTGATTAGGTAGTTTTTCAAGATCAAGTTTTGCAAGAAAAGAGTCAACACTATCACTCAGCGACAGAGTGACACCGTCCACATCAATCTCCTGATGTTGCAATAAATAATCAGTGATGGGATCAAACGCAAGATCACCAATACGTGATTTTATTTCACGTGTATCAAAAGCCGGAGCAAAACTAAGGACTAACAATTGAACCAGTTTTTCCAGATTATCAAACTTTACAGTAAGCCCAAGTTTACTCTCGAAAGACTTTCGATCATCAACAAGTAACTGAGTGGCAATGTTGGATAACCCCCCAATCGATAGCTTTTTGAAAAGTACCACGCTGCCCTGGATTAGCCGGGATAATAATTCCGGGGGAATAGCCGCAACAGTATTACCGCCTTCTATTTTTGTTTCTTTGCGGATAACCTGAATCAGGGTTTCCCGAGCCTGATGAGGGTTACTCGCAGTCTGAGCTGCAAACGTCCGATTACTGTATAGACTGCTGCCAAGATTTGACGTAAAGATAATAATCGTCTCTCTGAAATCTATCTCTTCACCACTGTACTCATCTTTCAGATAACCGGCTGACAGCAATCTCAACAGTGAAGTCTGTACCCGAGAATGCGACTTTTCAATCTCATCAAATATAATGATCGATTTGGGATTACTTTTGACAAACTCAGTCAGCTGGCCAACACCCGCACTTTCAAAACCTTTGCGTAATCCTACCAGTGCAAACCCCTCTTTTTCAGAGGTGAGCTGAGTCATATCGAACGACTTAACTTTATAGCCCTGCAGACCTATCCCGAGTATTTCCGCCATATAGGTTTTGCCTGTAGCGGGAGGCCCCAGGAATGAAAAGATAGCGCGGGGGCGATTGGCCTTCTCCGCCCAGGCCATTCTCATAATAGCGTCGCTGACCGCTTCTACCGCCTCATCCTGATCAAAAATCCGGCTGGTAAGCAGCTCTCTCATTTCCGCTAAACTTGAAACAACTGATTTATAAAGCCCTTTCCTGACGTTAAAATACAGTTCAGATATATCTGATTCAAAGGAAATACCGGACTCTCTTAATTCAGCAATAAGCACCTGAACCTCTGGCGCATAAGAAACGCGCTCTTTGGTCGCTATCTGATTCAGCAGTTCAGATGAAAAAAGTTCAGATTTTTCCTGAGAGGGATCTACATCAACGAGACCGCAAACCATGGTATAGGCTGAAAGATCAGCAGACGCTAAGCCCTTCAATGACTGCTGTATATGAGAGATATTTATCGATGGAGCACTGTCTTCAAGAGCAAAGTACTTTGCGCCCAATAAGATTTTACGCATGTTGAATTATCCTAATGACTAGTGACACATCATGTGCTGCCAGAGCTATACCGCCTGACAACACCATCAGCCAATCAATCCAAAACTGTCTTTTACACACAAGTAGGTACTTAACCTGCTGCCATCACTGAGGTCAGTTGCAACTGCACATGCAGGAATCAGTTTTAAATAGACATAATTACGTTCTATGCACTGCTATACATATATTCATATAGAGCGCATTTTTTTATGCGGGAAATCAAAACAGACGTTTCAATATCAGAAGAAAAGTTCAACCTAACCACCAAGAAATACAATGAGTTAATGAAATCATAATCAAGGCCGTACTTTGAAGAAAAACCCTTACAAGGGTTACGCCCATATTAAATTAATTCATATATAAAATAAAATACAATCTAGTCACTCGTCACCCCAAAACGGTGAATAACGCCCGTTTCATATATTTGATAGAAGATCAGGAGCCTCAGCTTGCTCAACACAGTTGCGGCCACGGGATTTTGCCCGGTAAAGTGCCTCATCAGCACGCTTCATAGACTCGGCTAGCGACTCTGTCATTACATCAACAGCCGCCACACCAAAACTGGCAGTGACGTTAACCGTCATCTCACCGACCCTGACCTCCATCGCCTCCAGTCCGGCTCTCAGTCGCTCAGCCAGGTCGGTAGCGTCCTCTAAATTGGTCTGCGGCAGAAGAGCAGCAAACTCCTCTCCGCCGATACGCCCGAACGTATCGACAGTGCGCGTTATCGTCTGTAATGAAGTGATTGCAGCAATCAGTACATTATCTCCCGAGGCATGGCCGTAGTTATCATTAATCTGTTTGAACAGATCGAGGTCTATCATCACCACCGCCAGCGGCGTTTGAAAACGTCTGGCTCGATCAAGCTCTTTCTCGCCGTATTCAAAAAATGCACGCCGATTTAATACCCCCGTCAACGAATCGGTCTGTGCCAGTAGCTCAGCGCGCTTTACCGCGTGTTCGAGTTCAACAGTTCTCTCAGCCACCAGTCGTTCAAGCATCGTCTGTTCCTGTTGAAGATGCGTAATATGTAACAGTTCAGCCGCCTCTTTTTGCTGCGTGAGATAGTTGATGCGGTCTGCCAACGCTAAGGAAAGAAGCACTCCCTCAATACAGAAACCAAGCGGTGGTGAAAAGCTGGTAACAAAATCAGACGGAATAACGCCAATATTACGCGTCACTGCAATCAATATGGCAAGGCTCCAGACACTCCAGCCAAGCACATAAAACCTTGCATCCTCCCGGCCTTTTTTGTATTGCCAGACCCCGATCAGTGGAAATAATACTGTCAACAGTGCGTACAACAGAGTGAACTTTAATGCATATCCGCGCCATCCCAGAAGATAGCAGAGCAGAGCGAGCCCGCCTAAAAGAAAGAGTGATTGCAACAAGCGGTCAATGATGCGCGATTCTCTTGTATTGAGGAAGCAGCGTGTAAACTGGGTAGCCAGCCCCAGAGTCAGTAACGAAAATATTATCGGGGCAAAATCGGCAAACCATGGACTCCCTTGCCACAGGTAGCGATAACCAAGACCCGTGCTGGAAAGCAGAGCCATCATTGCCGCCATAATATAAAGGGTATACCAAATATATTCAGGCATCCTTGTGGAGAATCCGATCAGCAAATTATAGAACACCACCAGAATTCCAATTCCGATGAAAGATCCGATAATAAAATATCGGTTTGCATAGTGCTGAGAAAAGGCGTCAGGAGACCACAGCAACAACTGAGTCTCTGCCAGCCCTGGCAGATCATAGGAGAGATGAATCCATACCTGTTGCACAGCGCCAGGTGGTGTATTCACAGGATAAAGATTACTCTCAGCGGCAACCGCGCGATCAGCAAATGGAAGATGATCACCACCGCTCTGAACCGCAGCCCCATCGGTGTAAAAAGTCACGCGGTCCCAGTGCGGGTGAACCACTTCCAGCAGCCATAATAACGATTTCTCACCACGGTTCTGCACATCAATACGCAACCAGAAATCGGAATGGCTAATACCGAAGTTACTTTTGCCATCCGGCAACGGTGCAAAGCGCGAAGCCAGAGGCTCGCTTCGCACCTGCTCCAGGGTATAGGCATGTGCGGTATCTTCAAGATAAAGCACATGCATCCCGGTGCCGACGCCCTTCATATTGGATGACAGACTAATCGGCGACTGAGCCTGGCAAAGAGCGCTAACTAATAGCAACATCAACAGCACAAAAAGGCGCCCGGTAAGCGCATTTAAAATACCTTCACGACGTCGTTTGTACGTTTCATAACGGCTATTGATAATACTAAAATCTGGAATTTCCATGATAATAATCAGAGGCCTGAAAGTGCGATTCGGTTGGATAATTTAACGTCTGAGGTGTATCAAATACAGCATCATGACAATCCCAGAGAAACGATACTCTCTGATAAACTGCAACCTCAGTTTATACTGATTCACACACTTAATCCGTTTCAATTCGCCATTTTGAGACATCTCATTTTTCTCTGAACCGCCGGATATATCATCTGTAACAACGATGTAAAGGCCATTGTGAACTGTCGATACGCCAGGCTGATTAGCCTTGATGAGGAGCTGGAGCGGAAAGATCAGGAACGGGTCGTTGGCACCGAGGGTTTACTTGAACCCAGAACGAGAACCAGGAGAACCAGATAAACTAAAAGCGGCTTAACAGACTTGCACGACACCTACCTTGAAAATCGCCGAAGACTTAGTGGCAAACTGAAAAGAATAAAATCCAGCTCGCCCGAATTAAGGCTCACCTACCCTGATCCACTGGATTAGTTCGCTAGAATTTATCAAAGCAAACTCCCTTTTAATCAGCTTCCCTGATGCATCAAAGAGCAAAAGCTCCGCAGGGCTGGCTAGGTGTTCAGCGATAAGCTGTTCTCCCTCTGGGGTGTTAATTTTGGCGATGAGAAAGAAAGCTTGGTCACTAAGCTGATCACGAGCTTTATTCATTTGCTCAGTCTGACTTATGCTAACTGCAAGATTTGGATCATAGACAAACACCAGAGCCGGCAAGCCGGTACCTATTTGCTCATGGGTCATCTTAAAACCTTTAGGTATCGACGTTACTGCAACCCCAAGAAGTATCAATATGAATAGGATGACACCAATAAAAACCCAGGGATTTCGGCGAGTGGCGTTAGAATTATGTTTCTCGTTGATGACAAAATCCTCTTTTATATTTGAAAACACATACCATCAGCGGTGATACAGCCGCTGCGAAAAGGCGAGTAAATCAACTCACGAATATGATCAGGATTGAATTCAGGAACAACCCGGCCAGCTTCCAGGTGATGCTTCAGCATTCGCGAATGCTCCAGAATAGCCGTCACCTACTCATCACCAATATGTGGTACATCTTGCTCGATGTAGTATGACTGAACTGCCTGCAAATCCTCAAGGGAAGAATGTGCGATGCGTAATTCCTTTTCTTGATGCTCAGTGTTTTTTTAGCGTCCGCCAAAGATACGGTATTGCCCTCACGATCAACCATGAGTCCTTGCGCCACAGCCTTTATAAACCTCAGTTACTCAGCGGTTCTCTCATAATCTTCAAGCCCCTGAACAACAGCTATACCACGTCAACGGCTGGCAAGCAGGATTGGACGATACCTACCCTGGGCTCGGCCAACGATTTTTTTCCGGAGTTAATCTTCAACTTTGATAGAGGAGTGACATCCTTCGAAAACGTCTCTTGCATGACGTTCACGAATCAATAGAACAGATACCATTGCCAGCCCCTGTAGATAGGTCTGATCAAGAAACAGTCGTGAGGGCGAGTCCCCCAAATAAGTGCGGCAGTAATTCCAATCGCGACGAGGTACCCAGAGGGCATGCTAGCGTCGCTCCCACAAGTCCAGCAACAAGCCACGAACTACGGCTCTTAAAACGCTTTTTCTAACAACTAGCAAGGAGCGAAGCGACGTCTAGCGACTGAAGTTATTATCCGCGAAGCGACGTCTAGCGACTGCCGTTAAGACCCGCGATACGTCGAATAGCTGTAAGGCGAGATCAACAGCGGCACATGGTAGTGCTCAGTTTCATCGGCGATCCCGAAGCGCAGCACCACATCATCGAGAAAAGCAGGCTCAGGCAGTTCAACGCCCTTTTGACGGTAATAGCTGCCGACACTGAAAACCAGTTCGTAGACGCCCGCTTTGAAATCGTCACCTGCCAGCACCGGCTGGTCGCAGCGGCCATCGTCGTTGGTCAGGGTGGTGTGTAGCAGTTCGCGGCGGGTGTCGCTGATACGGTAGAGCGCGACGGGTATTTCACTGCCGGGACAGCCGTGAGCTGAGTCCAGCACATGTGTTGTCAGATAACCCATGAGTCATTCATCCTCTGTGTTCTATTTACCGGTTAACGGATCAGGCTAAACTGATCTGCAGATGAGTACACTATAAAACAGCCAAAACAACAATTAAAGACAATTTTTAGAATAATTGTATACATTATTTCTATGACATTATCACATAATGAAATCAAAGCCTGAACCCTTTGATCCTTAAGGGATACTGTGACCTTTAGTCACCATTTAATACTGAAACGCGGGAATTAATTGCCGCTTTCAACTTGTTATCTGTAAATTTTATTGTATACAATGATTGCATACCGGTTTGGATTGATTCATTATCTTATCCAAGACAGTCTAATCCAATACACGTTTACAGTATCGTTAAGGAGTGCCCCCGTGAACAATGACTATCCTCGTGATCTGATCGGATATGGCTGCAACCCGCCGCATCCGCACTGGCCCGGACAGGCCCGTATCGCTATATCATTTGTTCTTAACTATGAAGAGGGTGGCGAACGCTGCATTTTACATGGTGACAGCGAGTCCGAAGCGTTTCTGTCGGAGATGCCGGGGGCACAGCCACTGCCCGGCGTGCGTCATATGAGCATGGAGTCCTGCTATGAATACGGCAGCCGTGCCGGTGTCTGGCGCGTGCTGAAACTGTTTAGTAAATATGATATCCCCCTGACTATTTTTGCCGTGGCGATGGCGATTGAACGACACCCGGAGGTGGCTAAAGCGATGGTTGAAGCGGGTCATGAGATCTGCAGCCACGGTTATCGCTGGATCGACTATCAGTATTTTGATGAGGCCGAAGAGCGTGAGCATATGATGCGTGCCATCGATGTGATCACCAGGGTCACCGGTCAGCGTCCACTGGGCTGGTACACCGGTCGCACCAGCCCCAACACCCGTAAGCTGGTGATGGAGGAAGGCGGCTTTATGTATGACTCCGATACCTATGATGATGACCTGCCCTACTGGGTTAACAATCAGGGTAAAGGCCATCTGGTGATCCCCTATACCCTGGACACCAACGATATGCGTTTTGCCACGCAACAGGGTTTCAACAGTGGCGAACAGTTTTACCAATATCTGAAAGACAGTTTCGATACCCTGTACGCAGAGGGGGCCGACGCACCAAAAATGCTCTCTATCGGTCTGCATTGCCGCCTGATTGGACGTCCCGCGCGGATCGCCGCACTGGAACGGTTTATTCAATATGCCCAGAGCCACGAACAGGTCTGGTTCAGTCGCCGGATCGATATTGCCAAACACTGGCACACCGAGCACCCATTTAACCCGGAGACCGCATCATGAGTAACGCTCAGTTTCAAAGCTGCACCCCGAGCCAGATGAGTCGCGAAGCCTTTATCGTCACATTTGCTGACATCTATGAGCACTCTGCCTGGGTGGCTGAACAGGCATACGATCTGGGAATAGATGAACATTTCGACCAGATAGAGGCCCTGCATGGACGCATGGCAAAGATCTTGCTTGAGTCTGATCAACAATCTCAGCTGGATCTGATTAATGCTCACCCGGACCTTGCCGGAAAAGCCGCTGTTGCGGGTGAGCTGACTGAATCTTCAACCTCAGAACAGGCCGGAGCGGGCATCAGTGAGTGCACCGCCGAAGAGTTCGCCCGTTTTACTCAACTGAATGATGCGTATAAAGCAAAATTTGGCTTTCCGTTCATTATGGCGGTCAAGGGCAGTAACCGGCACCAGATTCTGGCCTCCTTTGAGGAGCGCATCCATAACAATCCCGAGCAAGAGTTCAGCCGGGCATTGCAGGAAATCAACAAAATAGCGCAGTTCCGACTGGAAGCTATGTAACCTATTTAAGCTAGACGAGTAAAATAATGACAACAACATTTGAGAAGTACATTAACCTGGCAGACGCCCGTCTGGGCAGTAAAGCGATCTTTGTAACCGACGACTGGTTTGCCGCCGTCGACCGTATGCTGCAACCGGAAGCACCGGTCTGGAAAGAGGGTGTTTTTGACGACAATGGTAAGTGGATGGATGGCTGGGAATCCCGCCGTAAGCGCTTTGAAGGCTATGACTACACGATCATCCGTCTGGGTGTGCCTGGCGTGATTAAAGGGGTTGATATTGATACCTCGTTTTTCACTGGCAACTACCCGCCTTCCGCATCACTGGAAGCCTGTTTCTGTGAAAACGGTGATCCGGCGGATGATGCTGAGTGGACCGAACTGCTGGGCGCTGTCAGCCTCAACGGAAACAGCCAGCATCTGCACGCCATTAACAGTGATCAGCCCTGGACCCACATCCGTTTCAATATCTTCCCGGATGGCGGTGTTGCCCGTTTACGTGTTTATGGCACCCCTTATCTGAACTGGTCTGATATCAGCAGCGACCGGGAGATCGATCTGGCATCTTCCCTCAACGGTGGCCGGGCGCTGGCCTGTAGTGACGAGCATTTTGGTAAAAAGAATAATATTCTAAACCCAGGACGCGCGATCAATATGGGCGATGGCTGGGAAACCGCCCGTCGCCGCACCCCGGGCAATGACTGGGTGATTGTCGCCCTGGGACATCCGGGCGAGATCAGCCGTATCGTGGTGGATACCCTGCACTTTAAGGGTAACTACCCGGACAGCTGCTCCATTCAGGCCGCTTTTGTTAAAGGCGGTACGGATGAACAGATCGAAACTCAGAGCCTGTTCTGGAAAGAGTTACTGCCGTCGCAAAAACTTGAGATGCACCAGGAACATGAATTCAGTGAACAGATTAAGGCGCTGGGACCGATCAGCCATATCCGGCTGAATATCTTCCCGGATGGTGGCGTCAGCCGGCTGCGACTGTTTGGCCGCATTACGGACTAAGAGCTACGGACTAAGAGCTACGAACTCAGAACTCAGAACTCAGAACTAAGGTGTTTTAAATGACTGAACAAACTAGGCTGATACTCACACCGGAACCACTGACTGCAGCCGCGTTTGCCCCCTATGGGACGGTGATTGAGACCCGGGATCGTGATTTTTTCATGATCAATAACGGTTCGACCCAGCGCTTTCACCGTTTAGCCGAGGTGATGCTGGGTAAAGCGGGAGATCGCGGCATTATCAGTATCTTCCGGGCACAGGGTCTGGAGATGCCGTTGCGGGTTAAACTGCTGGAGCGGCATCCGTTTGGC
The DNA here is from genome assembly GCF_937127095.1 of uncultured Amphritea sp. Classification (GTDB taxonomy): domain Bacteria; phylum Pseudomonadota; class Gammaproteobacteria; order Pseudomonadales; family Balneatricaceae; genus Amphritea. The sequence continues at coordinate 11,090 of NZ_CAKZLP010000078.1, read as the reverse complement.
AGTCAGGCGTTTATTCCCCTAAAGCAGCACCCGTTTCTGATTATCGTCGCTGAACCCGACGAGAGTCCGCAAACGGATAAGATCCGCGCCTTTATCACCGATGGCAGCCAGGGGATTAATTACCACCCCGGCGTCTGGCATCACCCGGTGTTAAGTTGCGAAGCGGAAGATGACTTTTTGGTGGTCGACCGCGAGGGTGAAGGCAACAACTGTGATGAATATTACTTTGCTGAAGCAACCGAGATAGTGCTTAAGAATAGTGCTTGAGTCAGATCACTGATAAGCAGGCAGTCACAACCGAAGCACAACAGAACATTAACATCGTTGGCCTTTAGCGAAAGCTATGAGCGTCACTATATGAGGAGTAAACCATGGATCCCCATATCACTGAATGGTTAAACCTGGCCGTACGTTGGGTGCATATGATTACCGGAATCGCCTGGATCGGCGCATCCTTCTATTTTATCTGGCTGGAAAACCATCTGGACCGCCGCAATCCTAAGGAAGGATTATCCGGTGACCTGTGGGCGATCCATGGGGGTGGTATCTACCACCTGACAAAATATAAACTGGCACCGCCTGAAATGCCGGAAGAACTGCACTGGTTTAAGTGGGAAGCCTATGCCACTTTTCTCTCCGGCTTTACCCTGCTGGCGGTGGTGTATTACCTCAACGCCCAACTCTATCTGGTGGCCCCGGGCAGTGATCTGAGTTCAGCGGCGGCCATCGGCATCAGCGTGGCAAGTCTGGTAGCGGGCTGGTTTATCTATACCACCCTGTGTGATTCACCACTAGGGAAAAAACCCGCACTGCTGGGTCTGGTCCTGTTTGTCCTGCTGGTTGCTGCCGCCTGGGCGTTCACACTGGTGTTCAGTGGTCGTGCGGCGTTCATCCATATTGGTGCGATTATCGGCACCATCATGGTGGGCAACGTGTTCTTTATCATCATGCCCGCACAGAGCGATCTGGTCGGTGCGATTGAAGCCGGTCGTGAACCCGATCCTGCACTGCCCGCTAAAGGCTTACTGCGCTCCCGGCATAACAACTACTTCACTCTGCCGGTGCTGTTCATTATGATCAGCAACCACTTCCCCAGCACTTACAGCTTTGAGTATAACTGGGCGATTCTGGCAGGGCTTGCAGTGCTGAGCGTACTGGTACGTCACTACTTTAATACCCGTCACGCAAGCCAGAAATTTGTCTGGACCATTCCAGCCGCCGCGCTGGGGATGATCGCACTGGCATTTGTCACCGCACCGAAAACCGCTGAAAAGTCAGACACCCAGGTCAGCTTTACCCAGGTTAAGCAGATCATTGATCAACGCTGCACCGTGTGCCATTCAGCAACCCCCACGTTCGCTGGGTTCACTGCCGCGCCACTGGGTGTGATGATGGATACCCCGGAGCAGATCCAGATTCTGGCTCCCCGAATTCAGGCTCAGGCGATTACCACTCAGGCGATGCCTCTGGGTAACATTACCCAGATGACCCAGCAGGAACGGGATCTGCTGGGCACCTGGATCGCTCAGGGCGCACTGACAAAATAACGGTCTGTCACCTCTGTAACAGAGATCGAGACAAACGCTTCTCAAATAAGCCCCGTAAACCCTGCGGGGCTTTTTTGTTTTAGCCAGCATCAGCCTGAACTTACAGCACCGCTTCAGCGACACCATCCACTTACATGATCTAACGCACTTGAGCCGGGTTTACTCCGGGTGCTAACATTGCCCCGCAATTTAACCTACAGTTAAAATAATAAGAAAAAGGAACTCAGTAATTAATGGCTAAAATACGCGAGCGTAACCGCGAACTGATTATTCAGGCGGCCAGTGAAATCTTTGCCGCACAGGGTTATGCTGCGACCAAAACGATCGATATCGCCGAACATGCGGGCTTGCCCAAGGCGAACGTTTACTACTATTTTAAAAGTAAAAAAAACCTCTACCGCAGCGTTATTGAAAGCGTTATCGACCCCCTGCTGCAGGCAGCAACCCCCTTTTATCAGGATGATGATCCGGCCACGGTGTTAGAACAGTACATCCGTGCCAAAATCAGGGTGTCTCAACAGCACCCCCACGCCTCCAAAGTGTTTGCCAGCGAGATCATGCACGGCGCGCCTCATCTGCCCGATGATATCGCCGAACAGATGATGGAGCAGACCCGGGTGAGCAGTGACAAGATTCAGTCCTGGATCGACCGGGAACTGATGGATCCGGTTGACCCACACCACCTGCTGTTTACCATCTGGGCCTCAACCCAGACCTATGCGGACTTTGACTGGCAGATAACCCGCGTCACCGGCAAAAAGAAGATGAGTCAGCGAGACTACGATATCGCCGCAGAGCAGCTTATCCAGCTGATATTGAAGGGTTGTGGCGTACAGGCGCTGGTCACCCATGCGTTAAGAAAAGCCTGAATAACAAAAAGCCCCCGACTGTTTGGAGGACTAGTCGGAGGCTTTGTCGGTTTCACTCAAGCATTACATTTTAAACAGCACCGGCATCGGCGATCAGTCCTGCGGCCTGAATTCCGGTAATCGCACACAGCTCATCCACATCAGACAGATCCCCACTGATACCCACAGCGCCGACCACTTCATTGTCACTGTTACGCACCAGCACACCGCCCGCCACCGGCACCAGATGTCCCTGCGCCAGGGTGGTTAACGATGCGATAAACGCGGGCCGTTCCAGCGCATCCCGGCCCAGTTCGCGGGAGGATTTACCCATCGCCACCGCACCCCACGCCTTGCCGATGGCGATGTCGGGGCGCAGCATACTCGAACCATCCTGGCGCTGCAGTGAGATCAATTTACCGGCGCTGTCCAGAATCGCCACCGTTAACGGCGACGCACTCAGCTCACGACTTTTACCAAATGCCGCCTGAGTTATCGCTATCGAACTTTCAAGATCAAGTCTGACCATCAGTATTACCTCTGAGATGTTAATTTTATTATTTTGAAAATCTGATCGCTCCGTACTGACAGCTGCGTTCATAGCGTTGTTTATAAAACGGATATAGTGATAAAACATACATTCAGACCAAGTTATTGTATACAAAACAATCAATATATTGTTGCCGCATAGTGAAACTCAATTACCGGACAAAAAGTTGACTAAAAAGTCAGGATTAAGCACTATGAACTGTCTTCACCGTAAACCTATCCATTTACGGTGGGATTCTTGTTGACTCCCCCTTCGAGGGATTTAAGACCATCAGCGTGTTGATGGTCTTTTTTTTTACCTCTTTTATAGGTATCGGTTTGATTATGGGAGCTTCGATTGAACACATTGCCTGCCCAGACCATCGCCGCGAGGGCGCGCCTCCTACACTAGCCGTTACCTCAACGGCTTGGTTGTGTAGAAGCTGCATCCTACGATGATTGAGCTCTTCGCAGTAACAACCGCGCGCCGCCTACATACGAAAGCACCGCCCTACGCTTTTTCGGACCTCGGACAAGCGCAGCGTTCGGACCTAAGGCAAGCGAAGCGCTCAGACCTCGGACTACGATGTTAAAAATTGTGTACAATAACCCCCTCTGTTTTTGTAACCCGATATAGCGGAAGATTAAGCCCCACTATGAACACTGTATTTTTCGATCTTGATGGCACTCTGCTCGATTCTCAAAGAGGGATTGCCGAATCGATCCAGAACGCGCTCGCTGGCCTCGGTTATCCACAGGCCTCCCCAGAGCAGTTACAACGCTGCTTTGGTCCGCCTATTCGTGACAGTTTTGCCCGACTGATGAACACCGCAGAGGTGCCTCTGATTGAGGATGCGGTGATCCGCTTTCGCCAGCACTATTTAAAACAGGGGATCAGAAACTATACGGTCTATCCCGGTATCAGGGATCTGTTACAGCAACTTTCTGATGCCGGATTACGGTTACGGGTACTGACAGTAAAACCCCAGCCACAGGCTGAATGGTTGTTGCAGGATGCGCAGCTGGCTAAGCTGTTTGAAGCGGTTCACGGCAGTGAACTCAGCGGTGGAAAAAGCGATAAAACAGAGCATCTGGGTGAACTGATCAAACATCACCCACAACCCTACAGTGCCCATTGGATGATCGGCGACAGAGAGAGTGATATTCGGGCGGCCCGGGCACATGGTCTCAGTTCAGTCGCGGTCACCTGGGGCTATGGCGAAGCAGAGGAGTTGAACGGCAGTAATAGTGACCATCTGATTCACGAACCTGCCGCGCTGCTGGATCTGCTGATCCGTTAGGGTTAACTCAGCCCGTAGCGGGATTGAGGTATTCATTACTCACTATATTGAACGCCTGCTGTTGGGCAAAACGTCCGATCAGCTGTTTGGCACTCTGTTCAGCGTCTGAATCTGCCCCCTGATGCAGTTGCAGCAACGACCGATAAACCGCCTTAACCGAGTCTTCGTACGCGCGGTGACCCTTAAAGTGGATACGCACACCCAGCTGCATCATCTCTTCTGCAGAAAGCGTAGTCTCTGCATAATCAATTAGCATCAGCGGCAGATCGGTCACCTGGTTCAGCTGCACCAGTAACGCCTTCGATACCTGACCAAAAATACAGATACCATCAACACCGGTGCGACTGTAAGCATCCACCCGTTGCAGCAGCTCCCGGTGCGGTTGCTGACCATGGGTGCGGGCAAAGATTGCCAGGTTGGAATCTTTACGCGCTTGCAGCGCTGCCTGCAATTTACTGCATCCCTCTTCTACCGTACTGAGGTTCAGCTCCGGTTGTTTATAAGGTCTGGGAATCACCGTATCTTCGATCGTAATCACTGCCGCGCCGGCATGTTCCAACTCAGCCACGGTGCGCATCACATTGAGGGCGTTGCCATAACCATTATCGCCATCGACAATCACTGGCAGGTCGGATGCCTGACACACCCGGCGTGCCTGATCCGCCAGTTCACTCAGGGTTAGCAGATAGATATCCGGTACCCCCAGCGACATCAGCGAGGCCACTGAGCCACCGAGTATGCCGACCTGGAAGCCGATATCATCCGCCATTCTTGAAGACAGAGGATCAAAAACAGACGCGCATGTGACACACTGCTGACTGTCCAGCAGCTGACGCAGTCGTAATCGCGCAGCAGAACTCATTATCAGTACCTGTCGTTGAATAAGTTAACGTGAAATAACACCCCTTCCATTAAGAAAGGAGTGTTCGTAGTACACAGACAGAAGGATCTGCGCGGATTAACAGCCAATCAGCGGTTACAGAACAACCTGCTCTGCCAGACCCTGCTGTTGCGCAAGCCGGACCGCTGCAGAGGCAACCGCCAGATCCTGAAGGCCTACGCCGGTGCCATCAAACAGAGTGATCTCAAGATCATCACGACGGCCCAAATGTGTGCCATTAATCACCTCACCTATCGGCGTGATATCGGCTTCATTCAGCAACCCGGACGCGACTGCATGCTGCGCTTCACCGATACTGATCGATTGCGCCACCTCATCGGTAAAGACCGAAGCGACCGCCAGCAGTTCAGGATCAACCTCCTGTTTGCCTTTGGTATCGGTGCCCATACAGGCGATATGGGTTCCCGGTTTAATCCACTGCTTCATGAGCAACGGTTCAAACGCTGAGGTGATGGTGATAATAACATCCGCCTCGGCGCCCAGTTGTTCCCGCTCGACGGCGGCAAACGGCATACCCAGCTCTTCACACACGGCAGCCAGTCGGGACAGGTATTCCGGATGGGGATTCCAGGCAACCACTTTTTCAAAGTTGCGCTGTTCAAGAGCGGCCCGCAACTGGAAGGTGGACTGATGTCCGGCACCCACCATCCCCAGCACCCGGGCATCTTTACGCGCCAGATGGGCGATAGACACCGCCGACGCCGCAGCGGTGCGTACGGCCGTCAGATAGTTGCCTCCCACCAGCGACCGCAGTTGGCCGGTATCCGGGTCAAACAGAATCACCGTGGACTGATGGTTGGTCAGGTTTTTATGGACGTTACCCGGCCAGTAGCCGCCGGATTTAACCCCCAGCACCATCCCGGCACGGTCGAAACCGGATTTGAAACCATAGAGGGCATCGGCGTGACCGATCGCTTCCCGCACCACGGGAAAGTTATACGCGGCACCACTGGCCATCGCCGCAAACACGCTTTCAACGGCGCTGAAGGCCTCGGGGCGGCCCACCACCTGCTCACAGACCGCTTCGGATACCAGAGTAATTCCGGGTAATGCGTTAACAGAGGAGAGCTCTTCAACAGAAGCACCCATAGATATTCTCCTTAATCAGGTATTGAACAGATGCCCCGAAGGACATCTGTGGGTAGAGGTTAAAGACCTTAATAAGCCTTACCGCGGGCGGATACTGGCCACAGGGTTTCAACCTTGCCGTTGCGAACGCCGACATAGTAATCGTGGACATTACAGGTGGGATCGCAGTGTCCCGGCACCAGGCGGATCTTCTGGTTTACTTTCAGCGCACCGCGCGGGTCGGAGATCACCCCATGTTCATCGGAGCACTTGATATATTCCACATCATCCCGGCCAAACACGTAGGGCAGTCCACTATCAACCGATTGCGCTTTCAGACCGGCATCACAGATCGCTTTATCCGCTTTAGCGTGACTCATAATTGAGGTAAGAATGAACAGAGAGTTTTCAAACTCAGAGATCCGCTCACCGTTTTCATCATGAATCGTCTGATAATCCGCATCCATAAAGGCGTAGGAACCACACTGCAACTCGTTATACACACCGGACGCACCTTCAAAGTAGTAAGAACCGGTGCCACCACCACCAACGATGTCACACTCCAGGCCAACGGCTTTAAGCATCTGTACCGAACGGGCCACCATCTCAATGGCAATATCCACTTTCTCTTTGCGCTCGTTATAGTTTTGCATATGCTGCATCGCGCCCTGATACGCCTGGATACCGGCAAACTTCAGACCGGCTGCTGCATCTATCGCCTGGGCGATATCCACGACCGGCTGTCCCGCAGCCACACCACAACGTCCGGCACCACAGTCAATCTCAACCAGACACTCAATCTGGGTGCCATGTTTCTGCGCAGCAGCAGAGAGTTCCGCGACATTGTCAATGTCATCGACACAACAGATCGTCCGGGCACCCAGTTTCGGCAACCGCGCCATACGGTCGATCTTGGCCGGATCACGCACCTGATTCGAGACCAGTACATCTTTAATACCGCCACGGGCGAACACTTCCGCCTCGGACACTTTCTGGCAGCAAACGCCACAACTGTCGCCCAGCTTTTCCTGCAACAACGCGATATCAACGGATTTATGCATCTTGCCGTGCACCCGGTGGCGCACGCCCATCTGCTTAGCGTAATCCCCCATGGTGCGGATATTCTTCTCCAGTGCATCCAGATCAACAATCAGACAGGGTGTCTGGATATCTGCTTCATCCATTCCCGGGATGGCCGGAACGTCGTACCCTACTTCCAGATTGTGCAATTCATTCTGTGCATTCATTGGTGTTCTCCTGTCAAAATTCTTAGTTGTTCAGCCATGGCAGTTTGTCGAGGTCGACATTTCCGCCGGTAATAATGACCCCTACCCGTTTGCCTCTGAAGAGTTCCGGATTCTTCAGAATGGTCGCCAGGGGCACTGCGCTGCTGGGTTCAATCACAATCTTCATCCGTTTCCACACCAGCTTCATCGCCTCGACAATCTCCTCCTCGGTGGCAGTGAGAATATCGGTGACATGGTTGCTGACAAAGTGCCAGGTCAGGTCTTTCAACGGTACTTTCAGGCCATCGGCCACGGTTTCAGGCGCATCATCAGCAATGATGTAACCGGCTTTAAAAGAGCGGGCGGCATCATCCGCATTCAACGGTTCTGCGGCGTAGATCTTCACCTGGGGCGCGATGGTGGAGAGTGTCAGGCAGGTGCCTGAGATCATTCCACCGCCACCGATCGGTGCGATCACCGCATCCAGGTTATCCACCTGACTCAGCAACTCTTTGGAGCAGGTCGCCTGTCCGGCAATAACCCGTGGATCGTTATAGGGGTGAACAAAGTCAGCCCCGGATTCAGCCACCACCTCGGCAAACACCGCTTCGCGGGAACTGGTTGAGGGTTCGCACTCAACGATGGTGCCGCCATAGCCGCGCACCGCATCCTTCTTCGCCTGGGGCGCGGTGCGAGGCATGACCACCGTCACCGGAATGCCCCGCTGGCCCGCCGCATAGGAGAGCGACAGCGCATGGTTGCCGGAGGAGTGAGTTGCCACCCCCACCGCCGCCTCGGCTTCAGTCAGGCCAAACACCGCATTGGATGCCCCGCGTACTTTAAAGGCCCCGGCCTTCTGCAGGTTTTCACACTTAAAAAACAACTCTGCACCGGTCAGCTCGTTGAGGAAACGGGAGGTCAGTACCGGCGTTTCATGGATATAGGGTTTAATCCGTTCATGGGCGATCAGCACATCATCATAGGTGGGGATCGTCATCTTCTGTTCAGTTATATCGGTCATGGGATACCTCAAAAATTAACTTCAGGCACAGTTTTTACTGGCAGTCTTACGAAAATATTCCTGTGCGGCGGCAACCCCGGAGCCCAGCGTGATCGGGTAATTCAGATCCGCCATCGCCATCTCAATCGTCGCCAGACCCGACAACACCATAACGTCTGTCAGCGAACCCAGATGGCCGATGCGGAACGCTTTACCGTTCATCTCCCCCAGACCGATACCGAAGGAAACGCCGTAGGCATTAAAGGCATGTTCGGTCAGTTGGTTGCTGTCAAAGCCTTCCGGTACATAGATCGCGCTAACCGTATCGGAGTACAGCTCCGGCGACTGTGCACACAGTTTCAGCTCCCAGGCGTCAACCGCTTTACGCACCCCTTCAGCCAGACGGTGATGACGGGCATAGACATTCTCCAGCCCCTCTTCAAATAGCATCGCCAGACTCTCTTTCATGCCATAGATCAGCTGCAACGGAGGCGTGTAAGGGAAACCACCGTTGGCATTCGCCGCCATCATGTCGCGAAAATCGAAGAAGGTGCGGGTCAGGGTCGCCGTCTCCATCGCGGCCAGCGCTTTCGGGCTAACCCCCAGAATGGCCATACCGGTGTTCAGCATGAAGCCCTTCTGCGAACCGGAAACCGCAATATCAACGCCCCAGGCATCCATCTCAAACGGCATCGATGCCAGTGAGCTGACGCAATCAACAAACAGCAGTGCCGGATGGCTCGATGCATCCATCGCCTGACGAACGGCGGCGATATCACTCTTAACACCGGTCGCCGTTTCATTGTGGGTTACCAGTACCGCTTTAATCTCATGGCCACTGTCGGCACTCAACACCTCGGCAAACTTGTCTGCCGGTGCACCGCTGCCCCAGGCACACTCAATAACCTGAACATCGAGATTGTGGCGCTGGCACAGATCGATCCAACGGTGAGAGAACATCCCGTAACGGGCGATCAGTACTTTGTCACCCGCTGACAGGGTGTTACAGATAGAGGCTTCCCAACCGCCGGTACCACTGGACGGGAAGGTAATCACTTCACCAGTCTCAGTACCAAAAACACGTTTGCAGTCGCGCAGTACCGGAGCGAATGTTTCAACAAAATCCGGCGCGCGGTGATCGCGGGTCTGGAGATGCATCGCATTACGTAACCGATCAGGAATATTGGTCGGGCCGGGTATAAAAACAGGATTCTGATCTGTCATGGTGAATACTCTTTATAAGTGTTGGAAAAAGCACTCTGCTCAGGATCGTCTGAAGCAGTAAGACTTAAGTGTTATTCACCATAAGAACAACGCAGAACTTCCGCAATATGCAAATATTCCATATTATGAAATTTTAATTATTTTCCCGTTTATTTTTACTAACTAACTGAAATTAAAAGAATAAAATAGTGAAAATGGTTGAAAACTAAGCATTTCATATTATGAAATACAGTTTTTTATTGTTGCTATGTGGTAATTTCATTAAAAATTGCACAATATAAAAAGCATCAAGCCGTTACATCAGCCCTTAACAGGAGATCTCTATGTCAGATACAAAACCAGAAGCCCGGATTCAGGTTATCGACCGGGCCACACTGCTGCTGGATGTTATCTCCCGTTACTCAAAGCCGGTGAAACTGAAAGTCCTGAGTGCCGATGCCGGGCTACACCCCTCCACCGCCCACCGGATTCTTCACTCGCTGATCGATAACCGTTTTGTCGAGCGCAGCAGCGCTGGTGAATACCGACTGGGACAGCGGTTATTGCAACTGAGTAATCGGCTGCATACAGATATCGACCTGCGGGCGGTAGCGATGCCCTATATGGAAAAACTGCGGGATAAGCTGGGCGAGACCATCAACCTCACCATCCGTGAAGGCGATGTAGTCATCTACTTTGAAAAAGCCACCCCCAACCGCATGATGCACGTACAGCAGATCGTTGGCAGCCGGGCACCGTTGCATGTCACCGGCGTCGGTAAACTGATGCTGGGCATCAGTGGTGAACAGGAGATCGCCGGTTATGCCCAGCGCACCAACCTGCCCGCCTACACCCGTAATACCTTTAACTCCCTTGAAGCACTGACTGAGGAGTGTCTGACATCAGCTCAACGGGGCTATGCCCTGGATAATGAAGAGGCGGAGATCGGAGTCGGTTGTATCGGCGTACTGATCTACGATCAGAGCAACCAGCCGGTGGCCGGACTCTCCCTCTCGGCCCCGATAGACCGCCGCCGGGATGAATGGATCGGGGAGCTGGTTCAGGCGGGCAATGCGATATCGGAACAGTTGGGGTATGGGAAAAGCAGTGGCTAGATCGCCGCTACGCGGCTGGCTAGTGGTTAGAACGTCGCTCCGCGACTGCTAGAAAAAACATCGGAAATAACGGTCAGGGCTTCGAATTAAAGTGCTTAAGCGAATAGGATGAAAATCGATAGCGCCTGACAGGCATAACTTGCTGCACAAAATAAATCTGTCGCGTTTTTTCACTGCTTGCTATGTTTAAGGGCTTTGACCCTTTTGGTTGCGGGAATACTAACCTGTTGGATCACCGATTCGTGCATTCAGGTTGTTTAACAGGTAATCCACTAGTCCATCGATGGCTTATCCGTACTGGTTGAGCAGGAAATGACGCTGTCTCCCAGCATGGAAGCCCTGTTTGTGTTCTG
>NZ_CAKZLP010000077.1 GCF_937127095.1 uncultured Amphritea sp. | reverse complement strand
GGTTTACTGCTTCCTTTTCGGGATTTAAGACAAAACAACGAAGTTAGACCGCATTTGGTAACTTAATCGCAGGTTCCTTAGGTTTTGTAGAGCGATCTACAAATGAAGGCGGTGTGGTTTTCTATGAATATACGATTCCCCGACCACAATCATAACAAAGCGTTTAAGAGTGATTCCAAACGCTTGCCGGTTTCGCTTCGCTCAAGTATGGCAAGCGCTTGTCACTCCTTGGATTAAAGGGATTAAAGTGGTCAAAGCCCTTTAATCAATATGGCGATGGATGCTTAGTCGTGGAGCATAGATGTAAGGCATGCATTCCCACGCGGGAGCGTGGGAACAAGCGACAGCCTTTCTTCAATCATTAGATTTATGACCGTTATCACGAGCGTTGTTGGGATTCGTGCCTCATCCCAACCTACGGTCCAGCTTTTTCTAGCAAGCGACGCAGGCGCGTCTAACCACTCGCTAGCTGCGAAGCGGCGGTCTGGCTACTCGGGAGCGTGGGAACGAGCGAAAGCCTTTTTTCAATCATTAGATTTATGACCGTTATCGGGCGTTGTTGGGATTCGTGCCTCATCCCAACCTACGGCCAGCTTTTTCTAGCAAGCGACGCACTCGCGTCGAGCCACTCGCTAGCCGCGTAGCGGCGGCGGTCTGACTACGGCCTTTATCTGCTTTAGAGGGTTACCACCCGGGCTGCCAGTGCAATAAGAATACCTCCAGTCAGGCGGTTGACCAGCTGACTACGGTTTTGCAGGATTTTCAGGACCGGGCCGTGGGAGAGCAGGAATACCACGATGCTATACCAGAGGCCATCAACGAGTAAGGCGGTGGCGGTCATAATCAGCTGATCTGACAGGGTCGCATCGGGGCTGACAAACTGGGAAAACAGAGCGATAAAGAAGATTGCCAGTTTTGGGTTGAGCAGAGAGATAGCGGCGCCCTCAATACCTGCAGTCAGGACGGAGGCCTTTTCACCGCTATTCACTTTGAAGGCCGAGTCTTTTCCCGCTCGGATCGCTTTCACCCCGATCCAGGCAAGATAGGCTGCCCCCAGCCAGGTGATCACCCGAAAAGCAGTTTCTGATTGTGCCACTAGAATAGCCAATCCAGAGATGGTTGCGAAGGCCCACAGACCCACACCTGCAGCATGAAACCAGCTGGCTGCCAGCCCATGTTGGCGACTGTTGGTGACGGTCTGCTTCAATACTACTGCCAGGCTTGGCCCCGGAGACATGGCGCCAAGGCAGCAGACCGCAAATAGAGAAAGCCAGGCAGTGAAAGTCATATACATCCCTGATAATTAAAAATAGTTAATTTGTTACTGCTCAGCGAGGCGTTCAAAAACCAGCTAAGCTGAAAGGGTGAATTATATGGCAGTGTGGTGTAAGGGGCTAGCAATCAGTCAGTCAGGATGGCTTCTTGTGAATCACTCATCCTGCTAAACATTCAACTTTAATCTCAGGTGAACGTTATGCAAAGTCTGGAAGCAGTGTCACGTACATGTCCTTACTGTGGGGAGCCTATCGAGTTAGTCGTCGATTGTACGGCGGGTAATCAGCAGTATTTTGAAGATTGTTCTGTCTGTTGTAAGCCGATTATGGTTGAGCTGGATGTCGAGGGGCCTGATGCTGTTATCTCTCTGAAAGATGAAAATGAGGTATAAAAAAAACGCCGCATAGAGATGCGGCGTTTTTATGAACCTGATCACAGACCGGCTGTTAGTCGATCAGACCGTACTGGTCACGCAGAATCTCAACGATCTCTGCTTTAGGGTTATCAGATAACGTCAGTTTTTCACCGATAATCTTCTCAGCGATACCTACGTAAGTGTCAGATACTTTCTGCAACAGCGCTGCGGGCAGGGCGTTGTCTTTAGCCAGGGCGTAACGTTCTTCCATCCGGTCTTTGTTGATGAGGATGTCAGGGTCCGGGAAGAAGCTCAGCAGTTCCTGACGGAACACCTCTTTAGAGTTCTCTACCACTTTACCTTCACGGTAGGAGGGGCCATCCCAGATGCGGGATGAGTCAGGTGTACCCACTTCATCCATATAGATTAGTTTCTCAGTGCCGGAGGCATCGGTAACATAGCCAAACTCAAATTTAGTATCGACAAAGACCTGATCGATCTTTTCTAGTTCTGCACTGATAACGTCAAAACCCTCTTTGAGAAGCTTTTCGTACACCGCGATATCGTCTTGTGAGCGGAAATGGAACGCTTCATAGTTATTGGTGATGTCTTCACGGGTGACGTTAACATCATCAACTTCAGGCACGCCAGGAATGCCTTTCAGAATACCTTTGCTGGACGGTGTAATCAGCAGTTCAGGTAGCTTCTGATCTTTCTGCAAGCCATCAGCTATCTGAATGCCACAGAACTCACGCTCACCTTTAGCATAGGAGCGCCACATAGAGCCGGTAATATACTGACGGCAGATCGCTTCAATCATCACGGGTTTGGCTTTCTGTACAATCCAGACAAACGGGTGCGGGATATCGAGAATATGGCTGTCTGCCAGGCCGTTTTCACGGAACAGTTTGAACCAGTGGTTTGAGATGGCATTCAGCGCGGCACCTTTGCCGGGGACACCGTTCATACCGCCTTCGCCGTGCCAGATGCACTCGAATGCGGAGATACGATCACTGATCACCATTATCGCCAGCGGGGCATCCGCAGCAACATCATAGCCTTTCTCTTTGATCAGACGGCGACTGTCGGCTTCGGTCAGCCAGTAAACGGAACGTACTTTTCCACTGTGTACCGGCAGGTCGGTACGGATCGGCAGATCATTGTTTACTGCCAAAACCTTATCAGCAAGACTCATTGCAAACTGTCCTGTATGTCTAAAATAGATTGATTAAAACGTTCCAGAAAGTCAGCGTATGCCTGATAGCTGCAGTGCAGCTCTGGCAGAGTTAAGGCGGTAAAACCGCTTACTATTTCTGCCTGATTCTGGAACAGGGATAGTACACAGATTTGTAATATCCCGCTACATTTTGCCCGGCCGGATTTGAATCTATTAGTGAATCTCATCGCTTATGCTAAACGCATTAACATATGATTCACCTCTCATTAAATTGGTATAATCATCCGTTGATAAACGCGCATTCGGATACTATTTTCGGGCGCTGATTCTGCTACCGATAAAGCTCTTTACAGAGCTCGTTTATTTAGCTCTGCTATAGAGACCCGTTATTGATGAGTACTATTCATCTTTTGCTTTAGAAAAGCCCATCTGAATTTAATGAACATATAAATTATCTCCTGCTATACTTCACCGCCTTACTTTAAGGGTGTTGTTGTGATCGCATATTCAGATAATTCGTTCTATCAGGAAAATCCCCGCGCCCGCTGGTTTGTGCTCATCAGTATCTGTATCGCACTGTTTCTGGTGCCGATGTCGTTATCCTCGGTGAATATGGCGTTGCCTGCTATTGCCGATGCATTACATGCTGATGCCGTCTTGCTGAGCTGGATTCCAACAGCGACGTTGTGGGGCAGTATTGTGCTTTTGCTACCAGCCGGACGGGTCGCAGATATGGTTGGCAGAAAGCCGATCTATCTGATCGGTGTACTGGGATTTTCTGCCGCATCGCTGGTTGTTTTTGCGGTTAACTCTGTCGAGTTTTTACTGCTGGTGAGGGTGCTGCAAGGGTTATTCAGCAGTCTCGTATTCGCCACTGCCATGGCGATTATTGCCGCAGTATTCAGTGGCAGTAACCGTGGCACCGCATTGGGGTTTACAGCGACATCGGTCTACCTGGGGCTGACCTGTGGCCCGCTGATCGGAGGCTGGCTTACCGAACATCTGGGGTGGCGCAGTGTCTTCTGGGGGCCAATCACCGTGGCACTGGTTGCTGTTGTCTTAGCAACTATCTATATCCGCAATGATCATGACGCGGATAAACCGTCGCAGCCGCTCGACTGGGCTGGCTCATTGCTGTTCGTCGCTTTGTCCACACTGCTTCTGTTTGGCTTATCGGGCCTGCCGGATCTGCAAAGCTGGATAATGCTCATAACCGGGATTGGGCTGGTGTTTGTCTTTGTCCAACAGCAGAACCGCTGCGAATTTCCGCTGGTGCGCTTCTCATTGCTGGCCGCCAATCGGGTGATGAACCGCTCGTTGATGGCGAGCTTCCTGATGTATGCGGCACATTATCCGGTGCTTTTTTTGCTGAGTCTGTATCTGCAATATCTGCAGGGGTTGTCGCCCAGTGAAACGGGGCAGATGATTCTCTTACAAGCGTTTATCATGGCGTGTCTGGCACCGGTTGCCGGGCGACTTTCAGATCGATTCGAGCCCCGCCTGATTGCCACGGTAGGGTGTCTGTTCTTTAGCGCGGGCTTTGCCGTACTAGTTTTTCTGCAGGCAGACAGCTCACTGAATCATGTGATTGTCGCTCTGGTATTGCTCGGCGTTGGTTTCGGGTTGTTCTCAACGCCGAACAATAATGCCGCGCTCGGGTCAGTGCCAAAAGATAGCCTGAGTATTGCATCGGCCTTGCTTAACCTGTCCCGCACCAGTGGCAATATGTTCAGTATGGCGATCATTATGTTGTTGATGAGCCAGCTGCTGGGCAGTGAACAGATCCGCCCTGAGCGATATCCGGATCTGTTGATTGTCGTGAAACTGGGCTTCGCCAGCGCATGTGCCTATAGCTTTTTAGCCGCCTGGTTCTCTTACAACCGCGGTAAAGTAACTCGTCAGACTGGCTAGTTGATGCGCCGTTTAAGTCCCATCTGCGCGATGATACGGGTGGCTATCTCTTCGATCGAAAAGTGAGTGGTATTGATGTGCGGCAGTTTCTGCTTGCGAAACATCCGCTCCACCATCCGTACTTCATCTTCACACTGATCCAGCGATGCATAGCGGCTGTTAGGGCGACGTTCATGGCGAATGGCGGCGAGTTGAAACGGATCGATGGTCAGTCCAAACAGTTTATCTTTGAACGGTTCTAACGCTTCCGGCAGAGTGGTCTTGTTGACGTCCTCATCGGTGAGGGGGTAGTTCGCAGCCCGAATGCCAAACTGCAGTGCCATATAGAGACAGGATGGGGTTTTGCCACAACGTGACACACCGGTGAGAATAATGTCGGCTTTATCATAGTGCAGCGTTCGTGCTCCATCATCGTTGTCGATGGCAAAGTTGACCGATTCAATCCGATCCATATACCTGTTTATTTCATTGATCGAATGAGACTTACCCACGCTGTAAGATGAATGGCTACCCAGTTCAAGTTCCAGAGGTTTAAGGAAGGCTGAAAACACATCAATCTTATACGCCGTGCTGGTGGCGATGATCTCACGGGTTGCCTCATCGACGACCGTGTCGAACACGATGGGTCGCTGACCATCATCTTTACCGGCCTGGTCGATGAAATCGACCGCCTCTACCGCTTTTTCGATACTATCTATGTAGGGCAGGGTGACTTTATTAAACTGAATCGAACCGAACTGTGCCAACAGGCTGTTTCCCAGCGCTTCTGCTGTGATGCCTGTACCATCAGAGATAAAAAAAGCTGTTCGTTTCATAGAGTTAAGCGATCCTGCGTCATCAAAGTGTATTTTTCAAAAGTTAATATCAGATCTGTCACCGGGGCTATTATTACGGGATGAGCGGGCCCTGTATAGCTAACCCTTGAATAAAACCGGATATTGGCGAACACACTGACCTTATCGAAGAATTGCAGTATGATGCGCCATAACACTAAAAAATTTGGGAGTGCGGGGTTTTGCAGGAATATATCGTTCGTCTGGATCAGGTAGGTATGGATGATATTGAGCAGGTGGGTGGCAAAAATGCCTCACTTGGCGAGATGATCACAGAACTGTCCGATGCCGGCGTTAAGGTGCCCGGTGGCTTCGCCACGACAGCCACGGCATTCCGGGACTTCTTAAAGCACAATCAACTGGATCAGAAGATCAATGAAACTCTGGCTCAGCTTGACCCTGAAGATGTTAATGCACTGGCGGCTACCGGAACTCAGGTACGTCAGTGGATTCTTGAAACTCCCTTTCCTGATGCGCTGGACCAAGCCATCGAACAGGCCTATGAAGAGATGGGCGGGCATGATGATCTGGCCGTGGCGATTCGCTCATCCGCGACCGCTGAAGATCTGCCCGATGCCTCCTTTGCCGGCCAGCAGGAAACTTTTCTGAATATCCGTGGACTGGCAAATATTAAAGCCGCTATCCATGAGGTGTTTGCCTCTCTCTATAATGACCGGGCGATCTCTTACCGGGTTCATCATGGCTTTGAACATCATGAAGTCGCACTCTCTGCGGGTATTCAGCGAATGGTGCGCAGCGAAACCGGCGCCAGCGGTGTCATGTTTACCCTGGATACCGAATCAGGCTTTCAGCATGTAGTGTTTATCACCTCTGCTTATGGTTTGGGCGAAACGGTGGTTCAGGGCGCGGTCAACCCGGATGAATTCTACGTTTATAAGCCAACCCTTCGACAGGGCGCGCCTGCGATTCTGCGCCGCAGCTTAGGCAGTAAAGCGATTAAAATGATTTACGGTGCTGAGGGCACAACTGCGAGTGCAGTTGAAACCGTCAGCGTGCCGGTTGAACAGCGGATGCAGTTCTCTATTAATGATGCCGAGGTTCAGGAACTGGCAAAAATCGCCATGACCATCGAGCAACATTACGGCCGTCCGATGGATATTGAGTGGGCTAAAGATGGTGATGATGGCGAGCTCTATATTGTACAGGCCCGCCCTGAAACCGTTAAAAGCCGGGATAACACCACGGTTATCGAGCGCTACCTGCTGACGGAAACAGGCAATGTGCTGCTTGAAGGCCGTTCTATTGGTCACCGGATCGGCAGCGGGCCGGTTCGGATCGTCGAAAGCCTCAGTCATATGGATAAGATTCAGCCCGGCGATGTGCTGGTGACCGATATGACCGATCCCGACTGGGAGCCGGTGATGAAACGATCATCCGCGATTATTACTAACCGGGGTGGGCGTACCTGCCATGCGGCGATCATCGCCCGTGAACTGGGTATTCCTGCGATTGTTGGCTGTGGTGATGCCACGGAACGCCTAACGGATGGCCAGGAAGTGACCGTATCCTGTGCCGAAGGTGATACCGGACGTGCCTATGAAGGCTGTCTGGATTATGAGCACCAGACCAATAAAGTTGATTCAATGCCGCCGTTGCCATTCGATATTATGATGAATGTGGGTAACCCGGATCGCGCATTCGATTTTCAGGCGTTGCCCAATGCGGGTGTCGGACTGGCACGTCTGGAATTCATCATAAACCGGATGATTGGTATTCACCCGAAAGCTCTGATCGAGTTTGATCAGCAGGATGAAGGTCTGAAACGTACCATCGAACGTCGCATAGCCGGTTATGACAGTCCGATAGAGTTTTACGTTGCCAAGCTGGTGGAGGGTATCTCGACGCTGGCCGCAGCATTCTACCCCAAGAAAGTGATCGTGCGGATGTCGGATTTTAAATCCAATGAGTATGGTCACCTGATCGGCGGTCAGGCATATGAAGCCCATGAAGAGAATCCGATGCTGGGGTTCCGTGGCGCGAGCCGCTACATTGCTGAATCGTTCCGTCAGTGTTTTCAGCTGGAATGTCGGGCACTTAAATATGTTCGCGATGTGATGAAGCTGACCAATGTCGAGGTGATGATCCCCTTTGTGCGCACGGTCGGCGAAGCTAAGCAGGTGGTTGAACTTCTGGCAGAGAATAGCCTGAACCGTGGCGAAAACGGTTTGCGGGTGATTATGATGTGTGAGATACCCTCGAACGCGCTGCTGGCAGACCAGTTTCTCGAGTATTTCGACGGCTTCTCCATTGGTTCTAACGACCTGACTCAGCTAACCCTGGGGCTTGATCGGGATTCCGGGGTGATAGCCCATCTGTTTGATGAACGTAACGATGCGGTGCGTAAACTTCTGGCGATGGCCATCGAAGCCTGTAAGGCGCAGGGTAAGTATGTCGGCATTTGTGGCCAGGGGCCCTCGGATCACCCTGATCTGGCTAAGTGGCTGATGGAACAGGGTATCAGTTCTGTTTCGCTGAATCCGGACTCGGTGCTCGACACCTGGTTTTTCCTGGCGAATGAAGATCGTACTGCCCACTAAATTTATACCGTTATCTATTAGCGGCCTGTTTGTCGCCGTATTGAATGGGAATGGAGTGCTAAATCTGAAATTGAAACGTTTAGCTGCGCGTTCGTTAACAAGGGTTGATGCTCTCTGATGCAGCTCAATCGTTTTATACAGATCAACACCCCGTACAGCCGGCAGCAGGCTAAACTGCTGCTGGCGCAGGGCAGGGTTAAAGTCGCTGGGCAGATCGTTACTGATGCGAGCCTGGAAATTGATCGGTTTGTCAGAGTCGAACTAGATAGCCAGCTGTTGCAGGACTCGCAAAGTCACTACCTGATGGTCAATAAACCCGCTGGAGTAGTCAGCGCTACGGAGCACCCTGAGCACCAGACTGTCATTGACCTGTTACCACAGGCGCTACGTCAGGGAATGCATCTGGCGGGAAGGCTGGATCTGAAAACCACAGGACTGATGCTGCTGACCAATGATGGTAACTGGTCACGCAGGGTTACCCAACCGGAATCAAAAATAGCGAAAGTCTACCGGGTGACTACGAAGGACCCCGTGGCTGCAGAAGCCGAAGCGGTATTCAGCCGGGGTATCTATTTTCGCTACGAAAATATAACCACCCGACCGGCTGAGCTTGAACGGATAGACAGTTATAACTCCCGGCTGACGATCCATGAAGGACGTTATCATCAGGTTAAACGGATGTTTGGTTACTTTGATAATGAGGTGATAGCACTCCACCGGGAAAGGATTGGTGCCATCACCTTGGACCCGAAACTTAAGCCGGGAGAGTTTCGCCCACTGACCCCTGCTGAGGTTGCGCTGTTCGCTTGAGTACCACTACCTGTTTCAGTGGTGGAACTCTTTCTCCTCTTCAAGAATTTCCTCATCCAGCTCTTTGAAAACAAAAATTCTCGCCATCATGAAATTGAAGCCCATCCCTACTAATACGCCCAGCATCAGTGCGATAAACTTGTTTTCGATAAAGAAGGGCACGTAAGAGGTCAGCGTTGTATAGGTGCCGAAGTTCATTACAAAACCGGCCAGGGAGGTGGCTAAAAAAGATAACCACTGTTTCAGGTGGCCTGTTTTTTCACGGTGGGTAAAGGTAATTGTCCGGTTCCAGAACCAGTTCCAGGTGGCGGCTGGCCAGAAGGAGATAGCCCGGGACAGATTGTGACCAAGTCCGAAAAAAGCCTGCAAGGCAAAGTAGATCAGGCTGTCAATAACAAAACCAGTACCGCCGACAAGACCGAACTGAGCAAATTCTGAAGTGACCGGGTATTTAAAGCGGTACAAGCGGCGCAGATGCCGCAGATAAAGGAACTGCTCTTTCAGACTCAGTTTGCTTTCGCCATGCTCGCGGTCTTTGAAATGAATAGGGTGTTCGCCAGGGGCGCTGAATTCACCTTTAACCATTATCTCCAGGCCAATTTTATAGCCAGTAGGTGTCAGGTGTGCGCAATTTTTAAACTGTTGACGTTGAAACGCAAAAAAGCCTGACATAGGGTCTTTGATATGACACAGCGGAAGTGCAAGCCAGGTTGCGATCTTCGAATTTAGCAGGCGGAAGAAGCCCCAGTCATCATCGAATGAACCTCCCTGAATATAACGGGAACCGACGACAAAATCATTGCGCCCTGACGCCAGCTTTTCGATCATTGGCAGAATTGCAGATGAGGGGTGCGACAGGTCACAATCCATCACCACTACGTATTCTCCCTGCGCAGATTCGATACCGGTAATAACTGCGGTAGAGAGTCCACGCTCTTCAGTGCGCACAATTATCTGCGCGGGGATGTGGTTGGCAATCTTGCTGACCGCTTCGTAAGAGCCGTCCTGAGAATTATCATCCACGAATATAATTTCGAATGATTCACCTGCAAGAGAAGTGTTAATCTGTTCACAAATCAGAGGGATGTTTTCAACTTCTTGATAGGTAGGTATTACGATCGAAATCTTAATGTCAGACATAGAGTCACATCGCTCTGCTTAGCGGATGAAAAATAGCGCAATCCTATATAGTTAAGAACAATTATTCAATTATTATCAGTTTGATTATTAACACAAATGGCAGGGTATATATATTGATTTGATAGCATCCGGGGCTTTGGTATAGGGCGTTAAAAGCGTGCACATTCCCTTGTTATAAAATGGTCAACAAATTATTATGCGGCGCATCAATGCATAATTAATAAGTGGATCTGTATGCCTGTACTCGCTTCATCAAAATCACTTGATGTTTCACTATGCCTCTACGGGATAGTGGTTCTGGTTGCCAGCTTTATGGTGGCCCCGATGCACGATTATGCGCTCTATTTTGCGCATTGGGATCTGATTCTGAGTGGTGGCGACCCTTGGGCTAAAATTGATGCAGCCAATGCTTATGGGCCAGTCTATAATCTTTTTGCTTTTCCATATGCTGTTCATTTTCAATTGCCTAAGTTGATATTTGTCAGTTGCTGGCTTGCCCTGGTTTTGTATACCGTGCGCAGGTTCAGCGCTCTGGAAAATATCTCTGCGAGGGTCAAATGGATTTTTGCTGCGTTCTGGTTATTGAATCCATTCTTTATCGTCAGCACAGTATTCTATGGTTTTAATGATAGTCTGGTTGCCTTGTTATGTTTTCTCGCGATCATTATTGCGGTGCAGGGGCGGGGAAAATCCTCACTGATTCTCATCACTGCCGGAGTGCTGACAAAAATATATCCTGTATTTCTATTGCCGTTTATCAGCCGTGAATGGAAAGATATCAGACGCAATATTGTCATTTTTGTTGTTATATTGGCGGTTGTCTACCTGATCACCTATCTGATCTGGGGTGGTTCTTTCCTAGTTGCTTTTGGCAAAGCAAATGGACGAAATCCTACGCTATTCTCGATTATGATGTTTCTGTACGGTGATTTTTTCCCATTTAAAACCATTGGCGGCTTTCTTATTTCACTCAATAAACTTCTGGTATTGGGATCAGTTTTTTATCTGTTTAAACGTTTTCAGCACGGCAAACTGGATCAGCATACTGCGTTTCTTGCAGGCTTTACTGCGGTTTTGATGTTTTATAAGGCGGGGCAGCAGCAGTTTTATCTCTCTTATTTCGCTATTTTTGCAGCCTGGGTGCTGATCGAGTTCCGCAAAGAGTTGCCCAATCTGAAAGCGTTTTATGCGGTGCTTATACTGGGTGTCTGGATGATGCTGATGGCCGGTATTGTTTACCCTATGACCGGCTACATGAGCGGTGAATATCTCTGGATACGTGAAGTGATCGGTTTGCCAACCTTCATTTTCCTATGTGTCGTGTTTAAGCAGTTGGTGTTTCCTGCACCATTGAATCATGGTCAGCCGTAGACTTTGATTAAGCAGCTTTCTGTCAATGCTTATCAGGTACCTACTGAAAGATCACCGCTCGATAGCGGCATATTTCAGTTCGTACCGTTGTGGTAACCAGGCAAAGTAATCCCCCAAAACTGCCAGCCAGGTGCGCAGCGGGATAGGGTGGCCAGGGGCTTTGACTCAACAGAGCCTGCAGGCTGAACTGCTCCCAGATCAGTTTTGCCATACATATCAGCAGCGGTAACCAACCCGTCAGATAAGGTTGTTTACGGGCAAATATCACCAGACTGATCAGCAGTGGTGCAAACAGCAGGCCGGATAGCCCGGCATAACTGCTTATCCCTGCCCAGGAAGATAGAAGCAGGGCGTCAACGCTGATTACTCCGGTGAGCAGTGATGCCAGTAATACTCTGCGAGAGTTCAATTCCAGATACCCGGCCGCCACGGCAAATGCCAGCAGATCCCATTTCAGATGGCTGGGTGACGTATGGCAAAGGTGGCCGGTAATCAGTCGCCACAACTGCCCTTGTTCTATCAGTGACCTGTCGAAATAGCCGAGTTGAAACAGATCCGCGGATACGCTTAACGGTACACTGAGCAACAGTATCGCTAAGGTAACCAGCGGAAGTTGAAAAGTACCTCCCGCGGATGCGGGAGGAGGTCGAAATATGCTGCTTAGTTGGGTCAGGTTGATCAACATCTCACGCCTTCCTGCGACTACGCATATTGCTGTATTTCACCAGTAGCAGAGAGCCGATTAGCAGCAGAATCCAGTGACCAATTGCCCCTGATCCACCGCCCCCCAGAGAGGCTCTGTGTTGTGATGGACTGAACATCGGTTTCTGGCTATCTGCTCGCTGACTGGTGACCGGTTGCTGCAGTCGCTGTTGACGGGCGTTGTTCTCTGTTGCAATGCGCTGCTGGTTATTACGCTCGATATTCAGCTGTTTGAATACCTCATCCCTGACGATCAGCATCGAGGTATAATCGGTCACCAGGTCATATTGAACGGCGAGGTCGGTGATCGCTTGTTTAGTATCAACGTTGCTGCTTTCCTCTTCGCCCATATAATCCATCTTCGCCTGCATACTTTCGATAGTGGCAAAGGCCCAGATCCGCTCCAGTTCAGGATGCAGTACACTTTGTTCGGGCAGGTTGATCTCGGTAGAATAGCTGCGCAGCTGATCGCCGACTTTGCCGGTCAGCGATATCTGTACCGGTCCCGCTTTACGGTAATGACCGAGGACTGTCAGTTGTTCACCACGGTAGAGTGAGTTGATCTGTTCGGGGGTCAAATCAGTCACTCTACCGCCATCAATCTTCAACTCAACATCTCTCAGCGCCTGGTGAGTCATCTTGCTGGTTGCCAGCATCAGTTGCCCGACGATATCGTCAGCATTTGAAACACTGATGGCAAAACCGTTAGACACCTCGGTCATTCCATTCAGCAGCGGTCGGTTTGCGCTGTTACCCATGACAAAGGTAAATAGTCGGATATCGGCTTTTTCCATCAGATCAAGAAAACGCTTTTTCTCAGTGACACCTAAATTAGCAACGCCATCGGTTACCAGAATCATCGCAGTACTACGATCGGCATCAAGACCTTTCAGCCCCAGAGACAAGCCGGAATAAAGATCGGTGCCACTGCCGGGCTTATATTGTTCAAGTTGATTTAACAGTGGCGAAATTACTTCAGGTTTAGCGGGCTGGAAACCCTGAGAAAAATCGGTAGCGGAACTGTTAAACAGCACTATTTTAAAGCGGTCTTCCGGTCGTAGTTTGCTCAGCCCCTGTCGTACACCCTCGACCAGCGTGGTGTACTTTCCCTGCATTGAACCGGATACATCGAGTACGAATATCCAGTCACGCCCACCCTGTAACGTGCCAAGATCATCGCCCGGTGTCAGGGTCATCATAAAGGTTCCCTGAGCGCTGTCCGCTGTTTTGTAACTGATCAGGTCGAGGGTGCCTGGAAGGTTCTGGCTATGCCTCCAGTACACAAGGATATCTTTATCAAGACTGGCTGCCGGTACTATGCCGGGGCTTTGGTTTTGAATGACAGGCTGTCCTTCAGTTGGAACGGCTTCTGCCAGTTGTGGTGCCCCTGTCTGACTAGTCATGCTGACCTGCCACTGGTTCGGCGAGACCTGTTGAATCGCTGCCTGTGAATGCTGTGGCAGGCGGATAGAATCGATGGGATAACCTGACCCGAGTCTCATGTTGAAACTGAACCTTTCATCGACGACGTCGTTACGGCTCCAGAATGCACTCTTTTGTTCATCAACACCGCCGTCTTCGAGCGGATAGACATAACGTCCGACACCGGAATCCAGGTGTGCTGGCTGAATATAGACCAGTTTTATGCGGACATCACTGTTGGGCTGCACCGGTGTGACACTGATATCAAAAGTTTTATAGCTGTCTTTCTCAACCAGTGCGGTTTCATGTCCGGCTTGTTTCTCCTGTTCATATATCTCTCTGGCCTGCTGTTTCTTAACGACTTCGCCGGTGACAGGTTTACCGTCAATCCAGTAGGTAAACTCACCTACTGCGGCGTGGTCAGGTACAGGAAAGCTGTATATTGCTTCCAATGGCTGACTGGATGGGTTGTGAAATATCTGTTCAACCGTGGTAACGGCATAGCTGTGCTCCAGCACTACATCGACATGGTGCTCGCGGATACTTAGTTCAGGCAGGCTGGAGTTGACCGGTTTTAACAACCCGGCAGCATCCGCGGATGAAACCGCCGCGCCCATTGTCAGTACTGCGCTCAGTGCCAGAACCTTGCTTAGTGCCAATGCACCGGAGAATGTGTTGATCTTCATATGATTCCTCTGCAACTCTGTTGTTGAAGTCAGAGGGATCATGGGGGCCGGGCATATCTGAGCGTAGTGAAACAGGCGAAGTATCAGATAGTGATACGCTTAGTTTAAAAATGCTGAACAGCAGAGAGTTTAAATCAGTTTTTTCGATAGTTTTTAAACAGGCTGTACTGCCACTGACGAATGGCCAGTACCATGGTGTTGCCATGTTTCTGATCCATCGGCAGGGGAGAGTCATCACGGATCAGACTGTTAAATTCCTCTGCGATCCGCTCCATCTTTTTCTGCATCGCAAGGTTTGCTTCCGGGGTGAGTACGCCATTCAGTACTATCAGTTTCTCATGTTTTTTATCAAACCGGGACTGGAAGAAATCCTGTTCAACTTTTTGCTGAAAAAACTGTTGGATCGGCCCGTTGGGCAGCCAGGTGAAGTTGGGATCGATTAACAGTTTGATGCGGTTATTCGGTTGAAGCTCAATAATCCGTATCCGGTCTAACTGTGCCAGCTTGCGAATGCACTGATGCTCGTTGATCTGGTAATGGCTGATGATGTCGTTCAAACCAAAACCGTTAATGACGCTGACGGCGACCAGTAGCAGTTCAAGATCCGATGCGATCTCCTGTTCCTGCTCGCGGGTTAGTTGGGTCAGTCGTTGCTGTTCCTGAGCCATCAGGCGAAACAGCCCGGTTAGCTCCAGACCTGCCAGCTCAGCGATGATCTCCAGCCGCTGCAGGGTGAAGTTCTGCTCTGAAAAAAGACGTTTGACGGACGCCTCACTCAGCTCTAGTGCCTGAGCCACATCAATGTAGGTTTTTCCCTGTGCCTTGAGTTGCTTTTTCAGGGTTTGCACCAGTGCTGCTGTCTGAGCCATAACGTTTTCTCTAATCCATTAAAGTAGTGTTTTTAGCATAGTATCGCCGCAAAATCTGTCTTATTGATCGACTGAGTAGCAGATAATGACATTTATACCGTTATCTTATTTTACTCAATAGCTTAATTAATATTTTTAATAAATGATCGAGCTAGAGCGCACTATATAGTAAAGTACAGCTGAAGAGAGTGATCTTTGAATAACAATGCGTAAGGAAAGGGTATGCCCTACAAAGTACCAGAATGGATAAGTACCAGCCGGTTGGAACTGGTGAAAGTAACCATTGAAGACTGGCCGTCATTACATAATTTTTATAAAGATGTTGAAGCAACCCGCTATACAACCGGTCGTCCCCTCAGCGAAGGTGAGAGTTGGCGAATCGTTGCCGCGCTAATTGGTCATTGGGAAATTCATGGTTATGGCCCCTATACACTTAAACTGAAAGACAGTGGAACAGTTGTCGGTGTTGTCGGGCTCTGGTATCCGGGGGACTGGCCTGAACCGGAGATTATGTGGTCGTTAATTCCAGGTTTTTCCGGGCAGGGATATGCGCAGGAGGCGGCGTTGGCAGTTCGACAAATGGCCGCTGAATACTTGCCTGAACTGCATCTGATCAGCCTTATTTTCGAGCAGAACCTGCCATCGAGAAAGCTGGCTGAGGTGTTGGGTGCAACCCTTGAAACACGGTTTTTGTTCCGCGATAAAGAAGCACTGATCTACCGCCACCTAGCGCCGTTTGACACGGGTCAGGGCGACGCCTGCGAGTATACCGATCAGTGCGATCAGGCTGTTTGAAGAAACTGCATCGTTGAGAATGAGTGTTCCGGCAAAATAGGCGACCACCGGGATCAGGAAGTTACAGTTGGACAGAAAACTCGGGCCTGCTCGATTGACGACTACGAAATAGATGATTGAAGCGACCCCGGACGGCATTAATCCAAGCCAGATAACCGCCATAATGGAATTGGGTTTAGCGATATAGGTTAACTCCTGAATAATATTTTCCACGTCTGATAGTACAAACGGCAATATCAGTAAAGCACCGCAGAGCAGCATGCCCGAGCCTGCCACGAGTGGATTGAATTTAGGCAGCAGCCTTATCATCACGGTGTTCAGGGCATAGCTGCTGGCTGCGGCGAGAATCGCCAGTGCGCCAAACAGGTCGACACTGCCGGCAGCGAATGGGTTAAGGAGAAAAGTTACCCCCGAGAAAGCGATAATCAAGCCGCTAATTTTATAGCGATTGAGAGTTTCGCCTTCGACGAAGTAATGGGCAATCAGCATGGTGACGAAGGGCATCACCGCCATCAGCACTCCGGTACTGGCGGATGTTACCGACTGCTGGCCCCATGAGATCAGTATAAATGGCAAGGCGCTGCCAAATAACCCCAGCAGCATAAAACTCCCCCAGCTTTTAGCATTGAGGGGGAGGCGTAAACCTCTTGAATAGGCGAATAACGTTACCACCGTTGCGCCGAGTGATATGCGTAACAAGGTTATCGTCAGTGCGGTTAAGCCACCTTCGATGGCGACAGAGGTCACCATAAATGATGTGCCCCAGGTGATGACCAGAAAGCCAAGCAGCAGCCAGTTGATGAGTTGAGGAGTCAGCACGATTCAGATCTACTTGTTAAATATTGAGAAAGCCGCAGAGTTTATACTACTCTTGGTTTTAATACTGTAACTGGTTTTAAGTGCTAACCGGTGATAACGTCTTTGATAATGTTGTCGATGATTATTATGTTTCCGGGCTTTCAGCCAATCTGGAATCAGTCTCTCTGCATAACGTTTTATCGATTCACTATTTAGGGCTCTGTTTAAGGGATCTGTGCTAAGGAGTTTATGAAACAACTTATTTTTATCGCTATCGTGCTGGCTCTGATAGTCGCGGGTTATTTTGCCTATCAGGGGGTTGTCTCCCGCAATCAGAAAGCGCCGGGACTGATCGATGGCCGATTATCTCCCTGCGATGTTAAACCGAACTCCGTGTGCAGTCAGAAAGGTACAGATCAGGATCATTTTATAAAGCCTATAGGGTTATGTGTTACCAATATGTCATCCGTGGTCGCTGATGTTGAGAGCTTAGGCGGTCGGGTTGTTGTGCTTGAAGAGGATTATCTGGCGGCAGAGTTCAGCTCATCTTTGTTTGGCTTTGTCGATGATCTGGAGCTACTGCGTGATCCTGTGGCGGGGGTTATCCATATGCGTTCGGCTTCCCGGGTGGGTTATTCCGACATGGGGGTAAATCGCAAACGGGCTGAAGCGCTGCGTAAACGTCTGGAGAGCGAACAATGAGCCAGAAGCGGGGCAATAATTTTTTGTCGGGTTATTCCCCGGAGTTGCAACAGCAGGCCACAGCACTGATTGAGTCGGGTAAACTGCCGGACTATTTGCGAAATCGTTATCAGGACGGGCACGCAGTCTCGAATTCGAAAGCGTTGTACCAGTACACACTTGAACTGAAGAACAGCTTTCTAAAACAATCAGCACCTCTGAGCAAGGTTGAGTATGATGACCGTATCGATGTTATCCATAACGCTTTGGGGCTGCATACGCATATATCCCGCGTTCAGGGAAATAAACTGCGGGCCAAAAAAGAGATCCGTATCGCTTCGCTGTTTAAGCTAACTCCAGAGCCTTTTTTGAAAATGATTGTTGTACATGAGCTGGCGCATATCCGGGAAAAGGAACATAACCGGGCATTTTATAAACTCTGTCAGTATATGGAGCCGGATTACCACCAACTTGAACTGGATCTGCGGCTCTATCTCACCTGTCTTCACCGCTTTGGCCCGCTCTACTGATTAGTAGATTAGCTGATCAGTAAAACGGGCAGTACAGGTTCTGCCACTTTTAACCCTTACTTCTAAGATATTTCCATGTCTGATTTGCAACTTTACCAATATATATTAATCGCATTGCTGTTCATCTGGAGTGGTTTTGTACGCTCAGGACTCGGGTTTGGCGGAGCGGTGCTGACGCTGCCATTTCTGCTTCTGGTGGTTGATGATCCGCTTATTTTTATGCCAATTATCGGCGTGCATCTGCTGTTCTTTTCGTTTCTGATAACCTGGCAAAACGGTCAAAGGATCAAACGGGCCGATCCGGGCAAAGGCGAAAGTGCCTCTACCATTGACTGGAAGTATCTGCGCTTTGCTATGTCAGTTATGATCGTGCCGAAACTGATCGGTATTCTTGGGCTGTTAACTCTGCCTGGCTCCCTGATGAGTAGTATCATCTACTGCATCGTCATCGGTTATGCTATCAGCTATGTGCTCAACCGTCCGTTTAAGAGTAATAGCCGTGGTCTCGACATACTGTTTTTAATATTGGGAGGCTATGTTAGCGGCACCTCGCTGATTGGTGCGCCCCTCATTGCAGCGGTCATTGCGTCACATGTCAGTAAGGAGAAACTCCGGGGTACTTTGTTTGCACTGTGGTTCATTCTGGTGTCAATCAAGTTAGTATCTTTCGTCATCGCTGGTGTCGACCTGCAACTGATTCACCACCTGTGGTTGTTACCCTGTGCCTATATTGGACATCTGTTTGGCGATCGACTGCACAACAAACTGGTCGGCGCCGAAAGCAAAGTGTTCTTCCGGGTATTGGGCAGTGTGCTTATTATTGTCAGTACTCTGGGGCTTATCCGGACCCTTATCTGACATCGTCCCTGGTATTCTGATGTTGATCGATTCGGCTATAAAAATGATGGGAAATGTTATTTGTCGCCAGTGGCTAAGGTGATAGCTTAGTGACTTTGTATAGGAGGCGTTTATGTCAATCTGGAAAACTGAAAAGAGTATTGATGAGTTACAGCTGTTTGCCACAAATACGCTGATCGATCATCTGGGGATTAAGATCACCGAGATCGGTTCTGATTATATCAGTGCGTCAATGCCGGTTGATTGTCGAACACACCAACCGATGGGACTTTTGCATGGCGGTGCTTCCGTTGTTCTGGCTGAAACGCTGGGCAGTGTTGCAGCGCAACTGGCTGCAGAGCCTGGTCATAGTTGTGTCGGGTTGGAGATCAATGCCAATCATCTGTCGGGGATTAGTACAGGGACTGTTTACGGTACAGCATCACCTGTGCATATCGGTCGTTCAACCCAGGTGTGGGATATCCGCATCGTCGATGAAAAGGGAAAAGCGATCTGTATTTCCCGCTTAACGGTAGCCGTATTAGGAAAGTCGCCAGATTTAGGAAAATGACCTTTGATTATGACCTGAATCGGGACTTTAGGGGTGTATATGACCGATTTAGGGTGTTAGACTGATAACTTAACAAGCCGGCCTATTAAGCCCGGCTTTTTTTATTTTTCCAGACGGGTTAACGCCCGCTGTTAGTGCTGTTTAATTCAATTTTCTGAAGAGAGAAAGCTTCGTGCGTAACGCTTTGTTGTCATTGGTTGCTCTGCTCAGCAGTTGCATCATCCTTTATCTGGGTATCGGCCTGATGAATATTCTGGTGCCATCACGGATGGGCTTAGAAGGTATCTCTACCGACACTATCGGTATGGTGTTGTCGATGTATTTTGTGGGGATGCTGACCGGTGCAATTTATAGTAAGCAGCTGGTGAAACGGGTCGGTCATGTGCGGGTGTTTGCCGGCAGTCTGGCCATAGAAGCGATCTGTATATTGATCTTTACTCTGGATGCGAATGCGCTGTTATGGGGTGTTTTGCGGGTTTTACTGGGTTTTAGCCACGCCTGTCTGCTGACGGCTATGGAAAGCTGGCTCAGTGACAGCGCAACCGAAGAGACCCGGGGTAAAATTCTTGCAGTCTATAACGCCTGCATTATGGGGGGATTGTTTGGCGGACAGTTCCTCATGGGGATTGCTGAGCCGTCCGATGACATGCTCTTTGTTATTGTCGGCATCCTCTTTTGTCTGGCTACGCTGCCGGTACTTTTCAGCCGTTCAAAAGGCCCGGTGATTGAAACGGTTGCGCCGATGTCGATTTTGTCTCTCTTCAGAATTTCACCTCTGGGTGTCGTGACCTGTTTAACCTCCGGTGCTGTGTATTCAGCACTGTTTAACCTGTTACCGGTTTTTGCTACGGAATATCATATCAGCGGCTTTCAGTTATCGCTGTTTATGGGGTGCGCCATTTTAGGTGCATTTACTATGCAGTTTCCGGTGGGGTTGCTTTCTGACCGTTTCGACCGACGGACAGTACTGTTAGCTCTGTTGCTGTTATCGTCAGTGCTGGGTATCGCCATCGTCCCACTGGCTGAAATGGAGATGATGAGCGCTATCTTTGTGCTTTGTGGACTGACCTCAGGCATGGTTGCCTGTTATTACCCGCTGAGTGTGGCCGAAGCTTTTGATAAGCTGAAAAAGTCTGAAATGGTTTCGGCGATGGGCAGTATGCTGCTGGCGTTTGGCCTTGGCGGCGCGATAGGTCCTTATACGGCGTCTTTGGTTATGACGGCCTTCGGCAGCTCAAGCCTGTTCTATTTTCTGGCGATTACTCAGGCATTCCTGGCACTGTTTACTATCTATCAGATGACAGTGAGTAAAGCGCTACCGGTGGCGGATCAGGAAGGGTTTGTTATGCAGGGTGAAGCACTTTCTGCATCGGTACACCTCGATCCACGTACCGAATATACAGAGCCTGAAGCTAAGCTCAGCTCTGCTGCGAAAACAGCCATCAGTATTGCAGAATCTGATCCCGCTGCTGCGGTCAAACTGGCTCGTGCACTCACCATCAGAAACCCGGAAAAGGGTACAGAAGTGGCTGCCGCGGTAGCGAAAGTGCCGGGCATCGATGTTATGCGTCTGTATGAGGTAATGAAAGAAGCGGCGCCTTATCAGATTCTGGAAATCACCCAGGCCATTGTTAAAGCTAAACCTGAGCTTGCTGGTGATCTGGTATCGCGTCTGGCTGAATGGTATCCCCAACAGGTTGTACCAGTCGCCATTGAAGTCGGCCGGGTTTTCCCGGAAATGCGCATCGAGATGGCCCGTATAGCCGTTGCATCAGCACCTGAGTCTGCCACTCAGGTGGCAGAATACTATGCGCGGTTGATTGCCGAGGAGCGTGAGTCAATCCGTCCGGCAGACCGGGAAGACGATACCAGTGAGGCTGATGCGCTGAATATGGCAACAGAGCTCTGGGATGCGAACCCTCAACAGGCGCTTGAGATCGCGGTTACCCTTGCCGGGTCTGTTCCGGAAACGGCGGTGGCGATGACTGAAGAGTATATGTCTCACTATGAGTCTGGTTCTGCGAATGAAGCCCCTCTAACCGATAATGATTCAACCGCTGAGACTGGAGAGGGTGATTATCAGGATGCGGTTGAATGGGTATCGAGGATATCCGAAGCGGCGCCTGAGCAGGCGATGGATGTTGCTGCAACCGTCGTTGAAGCTGTTCCTGAGTCCATGTTTGAAGTGACGCAAGAGTATCTGTCTGTGGCTGAAGAAGAACAGGCTGATGAGGAAGCGGTTGATGGCAGTCAGCGTGAGGCTGCTGATACCGAAGAGGCTGACGAGGTTGTGGATGAGCATCAGAAAGCGATTGAGTGGCTGACCCGTATGTCCCAGCTATCGCCGGAAATGTCACTGAACCTGGCGGTTAAAATTGTTGAAGCGGTACCGGAAAGCGCACAGTACGTGGCTGCTGAAGTTGCGCGCTTGTTGCATGAAAGCTATCAGGCGGACAATACTGGTCTGAACGCTGAGCCTGCCAGCGAAATCCGGGATGCCGTTGAACTGGTTAACCGACTCAGAGAGGTCTCTCCGGATAGCGCTGAAGAGGTTGCAGTTGCGGTGCTTGAAAGTATTCCTGAAGCGGCATCTGATGTTGTAGATGCGATCAGTGTGGGTGCTGAGTCCCGTGAAGGCGAGTGGGTCGATTCAATCGACAGGGACAGTGAAAAGCAGGTTGATAACCGCAAAGATCAGCCCGCTGATAACAGCGAAGATAAGCCGGGTTAAGCGGGGCGGTAACGCCCCGAAGATAATAGGCCGAGCTATGAACCTCGAAATATGAGAGTGGTTCGGCTTATTTATCTGTACTAATTTACATGTACTCATTCAGATTGCATCTCCCATTCGTTAATCAACTTAAAGTGCTTTTGCCAGTCGTGCTACTGCTTCCTGGACTAACGCGGTGTCCGTGTTACTGAAATTAAGGCGGATATGACAATCCTTTGTGGCGGTCCCTTTGTCATAGAACGCCGCTCCCGGCACTACTGCCAGTTTATGCGTAAGCGCTCTTGACGCAACCTGCGCACCACTTTTTCCTTTCAACGACAGCCAGATAAACATCCCACCTTCGACCGGGTCAAACTCAATGAGCTGTCCCAACTGTTGATGTAGTTCGGCACTTAGATATTGATAACGACTGCGGTATCCTTGCTGCAGTCGAATCAGGTGTTCCGGGTATTCGGGGTGGTTAAGCAACCGGTGAATGATCACCTGCTGCGGAATCCCGGTGTGCAGATCGGTTGCCTGTTTAATCCGTTCGGCCACGGTGATAAATTCTGCCGGGCCACTCATCGCTCCCACTCTGAGTCCGGGAAAGCCGGTTTTTGAAAAAGATATCAGACGGATTGTTTGTTCCGGATATAATTCACTCACGGAGCAGAGTTGTGCACCGCTGAACCTTAACTGTCGATAGGGTGAGTCTTCAATCAGCGTAACGCCATAATGACGACACAGCGTGGCAACAGCAATCCGGGTTTCGGCTGACCATACCCGTCCGGTAGGGTTGTGAAAGTCAGGCACCGCATAAAACAGCTTTACATCAGTCACTTTGAAATAGTGCTCAAGCTGATCCAGATCCGGACCGGCCGCACCGCTGAGCAGCGGTAATAGCGAAGCGCCGGTTAATTGAAATGCCTGCAACGCGCCAAGGTACGCCGGAACTTCGGCAACAACCTGATCGCCTGGTTCCAGCAGCGCCCGGGCAATAAGGTCCAGCCCTTGCTGGCTGCCGTTGCAGATCAGCCAGGGCTGTGTTGACTCCGGGCTCCATCTCGCGAGCGTTTCAAGCAGAGGCTGATAACCCCGGCTACTTCCATACTGGAACAGCTGGGGGTTGTCTGTCATAGACTCACAGGCCTCGCGGATGAGTTCAACCGGCAGCAGGGAGGCCGCAGGCAATCCGCCAGCCATGGAGATCATCTCCGGCTGGCTTGCGGCGCTGAGAATCTCTCTGATATACGATGCTTGCAGTGATTGTGCATGTCTGGAAAATTTCATAACCCTGTGTCCTGGTGGTAAAACGGCGCCGAAGAAGGTCGTTAACAACGGCTATCAATGATTCGAATTGGTAATCGCCAGAGTGTATGCCTGAGGCTCTCTGATTATTTATCCATTTATGCTTTACTAATTGTCTGTTTATGCTTATTTGTAGGGGTTAGTCGATCCTGCTAAAGTAAACAAACAATGACCAGTGTTACGCAAAAAGCCCGTATTAATGATGTTCTGCACCGCATTCACCGGGATCTTGCTGCCCCGTTGACGGGCGCAGGTCTGGCCCGCGTTGCCGCATACTCGGAGCAGCACTTTCATCGGTTGTTTCAGCAAGTGACAGGGGAGTCTTTGCATCGTTATATCCGCCGGGTGCGTCTTGAACACGCGGCAAATCTGCTGATGTTTGAAGCCTCGACTCCGGTGCGCGATATCGCATTAAAATGTGGTTATAACTCTCTGGCATCCTTTACCCGGGTGTTTAGTGAACAGTTTGAGATCAGTCCGGGGCGCTGGCGTCATCAGGAGCGCTCGCAGCATATCTCCTATATGAGTGATCCTGAAGTGGCTGCCGGGGCGCAAAGAGTTGCATCGCTGCCGTTGCCGCAGCCCGATCTGATTGAACTTACGGATCAGCCGGTTGCCTATGTCCGCCATCAGGGCTATAACCGTTCGATCCGTTCTGCCTGGCAGATCCTGCAGGCCTGGGCTGCCGCAGAGCAACGCCCCTTTGCTGCACAGATAGGGCTGCATCACTCCAATCCTGCCTGGACTCCGCAGGAGCGTTGCCGCTATGTTGCCTGCCTCGGAGTGGATAGTCCGGTTCCCCGGCGTGGTGTCGTGAATGGGATGGTGATTCCCGGAGGACTGCACGCCCGGTTTCACTTCAGCGGACAGTATGGCGATCTGTTGCCCTGGATCACCCGGCTGCAGGATGAATGGCTGGCAGGCTCGGGCCTTAAAACCGGCGCAACACCAGCCTTCGCGAAGTATCAGCGCAACCAGTTTATCGACCCTGAGGGTAAGTTTGAGTTGCAATATTATCAGCCGGTTACACTGTATTAACCGGTATTTTTACAGGAGCATAATGAATGGATATAGAGATTAGTCTGACCGACTTACCGGAACAATCGGAGGTAATCAGGCTTTACCGTGCTAATGAGTGGTCTGCCGCTGATAAGCCCGAACAACTGATGGCTGCTTTGGCTGGTTCGCACTCGCTGGTGACGGCACGAGTTAACGGGGAGCTGATTGGTCTGGGTAATGCACTTTCGGATGGGCATCTTGTCGTCTACTACCCGCATATGCTGGTCGCGCCGGAGTATCAGGGGCAGGGCGTGGGCAAACAACTGATGCAGGCGATGCAGCAACGTTATCAGGGGTTCCATCAGCAGATGCTAACCGCCGATGGCGAGGCGATCGGTTTTTATGAATCCTTAGGCTTTAGCCGTGCAGGAAAAACCGAGCCGATGTGGATCTATGCAGGCAATGATCATTAGACTGGATGATTAGCAATGATCATTAGGCAGGATTATTAGCTAGGGCGTTTAGCGCTTTAGGATTAGAATTCTCGCCTGACAACAACTACAGTAGCGTTTTCAACGATCGGTGATCCCGTGAGTCATTCCCATTTTATCCGTCTGGTTCCGGCACTGTTTGTGCTGCTCTGGAGCACCGGTTTTATTGGTGCAAAGTACGCTTTGCCCTATATCGAACCGTTTTATCTTCTGTTTATCCGTATGCTGCTGACGCTGGTCGTCTTTACTGTGCTTGCGCTGGTCTATCGTTCCCGCTGGCCCTCTCTGCGTGAAGGGGGGCAGCAGGCGGTCACCGGGTTTCTCGTACACGCCTGTTATCTTGGCGGAGTCTTTGCTGCAATTAAGTGGCAGATGCCGGCGGGTATCGCTGCGATTGTTGTCGGCTTGCAGCCGTTACTGACCTCCCTGATTGGCTGGCAATGGCTGGGTGAGAGGCTACGAACGCTGCAATGGTCCGGATTACTGATGGGGCTGGCTGGAGTGGTGGTCATCCTGCTCAATGGTCAGCACAGTGAAGTGACTGTGCTCCGGCCTGAAGCGGTTGCTGCATTAGTTGTTGCACTGTTTGCTATCTCCTTTGGCACCCTGTATCAGAAGCGGTTTGGTGGCAAGGTGGACCTGTTAACCGGATCCATCTGGCAATATCTTTCAACTGCGGTGGCGATGGGGTTGCTGGCATTTCTGTTTGAAGAGCGTCACGTTGAATGGAACATGACGCTGCTACTGTCCCTTGGCTGGCTGGTGTTTGGTCTGTCGATATCGGCTATTCTGTTATTGATGTTTATGATCCGTGAAGGCGAATCTGCCCGGGTAGCCAGTTATTTCTATCTGGTACCGCCTGTGACTTCACTTGAAGCCTGGATACTGTTTGGGGAAGCCCTCAGCTGGATTCAGGTGGGTGCTATTGCCGTTACCGTTTTCGGGGTCTATCTGGTGTTAAGACCCGCAGCAAAAGCCGCAGAGTTAAAATAGCACTGATAATGTTATCTATTCGCTGTTGTAAAATTATGTGCTGTGTCGCTGTAAAAAGCGTCAAATGTTAACTATCGGAATCTATAGTCTTAACACTGCCCGCCCACTGACTGGATAAAATGTGAATATTGAGATTCTGTTTGTTTTTACGCTGCTGTTGATCACTATCGGCCTGTTTATCTGGGACCGTATTCGCATGGATATGGTGGCGATGATGGTGGTTGTGGCTCTGGCAGTGTCGGGTGTTATTACTCCGGCTGAGACAGTTTCAGGTTTTGGTCAGTCACTGGTGGTGATGATCGCCGGTCTGTTTATTGTCGGTGAGGGGCTGTTCCGAACCGGCGTGGCCGCGGCGGTGGGCGACTGGATCATGCGTATGGGCGGGCAGAGTGAACGAAAATTGCTGCTTGTGCTGATACCGGTGGTCGCGGGGATGTCTGCGGTGATGAGTTCGACCGGTGCGGTAGCGCTGTTTATTCCTGTGGTCCTGAGTATCTGTCGTTCAGCCAAGCTGCAGCCCTCAAAAATGCTGATGCCACTCTCCTTTGCGTCACTGATTGGCGGGATGATGACGCTGATCGGTACACCTCCCAATATGGTTGCCAGTACGCAACTGCGTGCGGCGGGTCTGGAACCCTTTGGTTTCTTTGATTTCACCCCGATCGGGGGTGTTATTCTGATATTCGGAACTCTCTATCTGGTGTTTATTGCGCCTAAATTGCTACCCGAAACCGGCGTTCGCGAGGCGTCTCATCCCCATCTGAAAGAGTTTGCCCAACGCTATGCAATCGAGGACAACCTGTATCGTTTACGGGTGAGAAAAGATTCGGAACTGGTTGGGAAAACGGTCTCAGATATGCGCCTGAGAACCCGTTTTGAGGTGACGGTATTTGCCATTCGTCGGGATGGAAAACTGGTGTCATCGTTTATGCCGGTGCTCAGTGAAACACAGATAGAAAGTGGTGATGTGCTGTTAGCCTATGGCGAAGCGGATGGCATAGAGCAGTTGTGTATCGAAACCGGGTGTATGTTTTTTGGCTTTCCCGATGATGAACGCACGCGTATGGATAAAGAGTTCGGGGTCGCTGAGGTGATGTTGCATAATCGCTCACCTATTATCGGTAAAACGATTCAGGAGGGGCGCTTTCGTGAACGTTACCACCTCAGTGTGATCGGTGTTATGCGGGATGGCAAACCGCTGGCGACAAAGTTTGGCGGAGAGCCGCTGCAGTTTGGTGACACGCTTCTGCTGGCAGGGGGCTGGCGCTATATCGAAGCACTGGATGATCGACAAAACTTCGTCATGCTGGAAACGCCGGCAGAGATGACTGAAACATCTGCACGCTGGGGGCATGCACCCATTGCTCTGATGATTATGGTGGCTATGTTGGCACTGATGATCAGTGGTGCGATGTCCAGTCTCAGTTCGATACTACTGGCTGCGGTGGCGATGATTCTTAGTGGCTGTATTAATATGAATGAAGCATATCGCTCATTGAATGCCAGCAGTCTGGTGTTGATTGCCGGGATGTTGCCACTGGCACTGGCGATGCAGAAGAGCGGGGCGCTGGATCTGATTGTCACTGGCTTGTTGTCACTGCTGGGGTCAAGTACACCGATTCTGATCTGCGCCGGACTGTTTGTACTGACCTCGGTGCTGAGTCAGTTTATTTCGAATACGGCCACAACCGTTCTTATTGCGCCGATCTCAATTGCGATTGCGCAGGGGCTGGGTATGAATCCGGAGCCCTTTATGATGACGGTTGCTATTGCCGCCTCTACTGCGTTTTCGACGCCGATCGCCTCACCTGTTAATACCCTGGTACTGGTGCCCGGTAACTATCGCTTTATCGATTTTGTGAAAGTCGGGCTGCCGTTACAGGTTATGTCGATGGTAATTACATTGGTTGTTACACCGCTGGTTTTTCCATTTTAAGTCGGCATCAGTGCCTTAAAAATGTATTATCTGAAAATTAAAACATAATAAATTGATAGGTTTACATAATGAGTGATCGTGAATACCGCACGGTGAAGGCATCGCAAACAGTGTTGAAAGAACTGATGGTACCCTCCTATGCTAATTTCGGCGGAAAGGTTCATGGTGGGGTGATTCTCTCGCTGATGGATAAGATCGCCTATACCTGTGCGGCATCTCATGTAAAAGGTTACTGTGTTACCGCGTCGGTTGATTCTGTGAACTTCCTTAATCCGGTGGAAGTAGGTGAGCTACTGACGCTGTCAGCCTCGGTTAACTATGTCGGCAACTCGTCGCTGGAGATCGGCATCAAGGTTATCTCTGAAGATTTTCGTCTGGGTATAGTGAAACATACGAATACCTCCTATTTCACCATGGTTGCGATGGATGAGGATAGCCGCAAGCCGGTTCCTGTACCGGGGTTGATTCTCGAAGATGAGCGGGAGATTAAACGCTTTATTGAGGGCAAGATCCGTAAACAGCTTAAATCGGAACACCGTGCCGAGATGAAGAAAATCCGCAGTAATCTCGATCTGATTAAAGAGATCAACGCCCTGGACGGTGAAAACTGCCGCCTTTATAAGTCCTGAGTGGGCTTCCCGGTGCTTTCAAGATAGGGCGGCAACACCATAGTCAGGAAATGCTGTCGGGCAAAACTCAGCAGGGTCGAGGCGGCGGGGCTCAGTGAACGTCCCTTGCGGCTCACCAAACAGATCTCCCGGCGCATCGGTGGTGCGATCAGTGGGATAAAACAGAGCTCTTTGAATGACTCGGTACTGGCCGCCAGTGCTGGTAATACCGAGATGCCGATCCCCTGTCGTATGAGTGCTGCCAGGCCGGCCGGATTGGACACTTCCAGAATCGCTTTCTGATCAGAGAGCTGCAACTGGCCTGCCTGACGAAACTGATTCAATTGCGCGCGGATGCCGGTATCAGCCGAGAGAAATAGCAACTCTTCTTCAATCAATTGCTGCCACTGAATCGATTCACTTCCTTTGAAGCGGTGATTTGCAGGGACCACCACACCGTAACGGTCGGACAGCACCGGCTGGTAGTTGAGTTCCGGATGAGCCGAGTGATTGGCGCCGATACCGAAATCTACATCGTTGTCCAACACCCGCTGCTCTATCTGTCCGGCACTGTCATCCCGCAGTGAGATGGCGATTTCAGGAAACTGCTGACGGTAATCATCGATAACCGGGGGCAAAAGGCGGCTGATGGTTGAGGGAGATGCCGCGATAGCAACCTGGCCCTGTTGCTGGCCCGCGATCGCTTGCAGATCGCCAATGGCGGTATCGAAATCAGAGATCAGTTTCTCCGCAACCGGGCGGAACTGCTCCCCCTGCAGTGTGAGTAATACCCGCCGTGTGGTTCGGTCAAACAGGGTTAAACCCACCGACTGTTCAAGCTGTTTTATGGTCGCGGTCAGGCTTGACTGGGTCAGATGAAGTCGGCTGGCGGCCTGGGTGAAACTGCCGCAGCAGGCGACTTCAGTGAATGCCCGAAGATGTCGAATAGAGAGGTTTGTATTCATTTATCGGTATATGTAATTAATTGATCATATTTTATCGTTTGAATGATAAATGATTATTCTGCATTATGACCAACTGTTTATCCGAAATAATCCGCCAAAATGCCACAGGTTGAGCGATGATCCCACGTATTGCCGAAATTAACACGACGCAGAAACTCTATCTTGATTTTATAGAGGCTTTAAAAAACAGTCACTTCGGTGGTGAAGTTAATCCTGACTATTCCAGTAGGATCGTGTTGTCTACGGATAACAGTATTTATCAGGTATTGCCGCAGGGGGTGGTTTTTCCTCGGTCGGTTGAAGATCTGGTGCTACTGGCAGGCCTCGCAGTGGAGCCCCGCTTTAAAGATGTGGTGCTCAGTGCGCGCGGCGGTGGTACCGGAACGAACGGCCAGTCGCTTACTGACGGGCTGATCGTCGATATCTCCCGGCATATGAATCAGATCCTCGAGATCAACGCTGAAGAGCGCTGGGTGCGGGTTCAGGGTGGGGTGGTAAAAGATCAGCTTAATGCAGCGTTGAAACCCTACGGCCTGTTCTTTGCGCCGGAACTGTCAACCAGTAACCGGGCCACCATCGGCGGCATGATCAATACCGATGCCAGTGGCCAGGGCTCATGCATGTACGGTAAAACCCGTGACCATGTACTGGAACTGAAATCAGTGTTTCTGGATGGCACCCTGTGGAGCTCCGCTGCGCTGGATGATGACGAACTGGAACTGATTAAACAGCGGGATGACCGGGTTGGTGAAGTGCACCGAGTGGTTGATCAGGTGTTCACTGAGCACCATGAACTGATCGATGCCAAATTCCCGAAACTGAACCGTTGCCTGACCGGCTACGATCTGGCCCATATCCGTGATGAATCAGGTCGCTTTAACCTGAACTCGGTACTCTGTGGTGCTGAAGGCTCGCTGGCATTTATTGCTGAGGCAAAACTGAATGTACTGCCGATTCCGAAATACTCCGCGCTGGTGAATCTTAAGTACGCAGGCTTTCAGGATTCCCTCGAAGATGCGGCCGAACTGATGGCGTGGGGGCCAACCTCCATTGAAACGGTTGATTCCAAAGTCCTGAATCTGGCGATGAACGATATTGTCTGGGATTCAGTTAAAGACTACTTTCCGCAAAACGAGGGCGAACCGACTATCCTGGGGATCAATCTTGTTGAGTATACCGGCGATGATGAAGCTGAGTTGCGAGCTAAAATTGCGAAGCTCACGGATTATCTCGACAGTGTTTCCGGTCAACCTGGAAAAGCTTTCGGCTATACGGTTACCTTTGGTGCGGCTGAGGTGAATAAGATCTGGGGGATGCGCAAGAAAT
This sequence comes from uncultured Amphritea sp., assembly GCF_937127095.1. Classification (GTDB taxonomy): domain Bacteria; phylum Pseudomonadota; class Gammaproteobacteria; order Pseudomonadales; family Balneatricaceae; genus Amphritea. The sequence continues at coordinate 150,686 of NZ_CAKZLP010000077.1, read as the reverse complement.
CGGTGGGCCTGTTGGGGAATGGAGTGGGTGAACGCCGTCCCATCCCGTTTGTTGAAGACACCGCTGTGCCCCCGGAAAATCTCGCCGCTTACATCAAAGAGTTCCGTGCACTGTTAGATAGTCATAATCTGGCCTACGGTATGTTTGGTCATGTGGATGCCGGTGTACTGCATGTAAGGCCCGCCATCGATATGAAAAGCGAAGACGAAGAGGGGCTGATCCGTGTGATCTCTGATGGCGTGGTGGCGCTGACGCAGAAATATCATGGTCTGATCTGGGGTGAACATGGTAAGGGGGTGCGCTCTGAATACGCGCCCGCGTTCTTTGGTGAGCTTTATCCTCAGCTACAGATCATCAAAGGCGCATTTGACCCCGCCAATCAGCTCAATCCCGGCAAGATCTGTACCCCCCTGATCGAGGGGGCTGAGCTGCTTAAAATCGATGAGGTCTCCACCCGGGGTCAGTATGACCGGCAGATTCCTGCGGCCGCGCGGGAAGAATATAACCAGGCGATGTTCTGTAACGGCAATGGGGCTTGTTACAACTACGATCCAAAGGATGCGATGTGCCCCTCATGGAAAGCCACTCGTGAGCGTAAACATTCGCCTAAAGGGCGGTCATCGCTGATTCGTGAATGGTTGCGTCTGATGGCGCTGCAGGGCGTTGATATCGTTGCCGAAGGCAGTAAAGCCCGTCATGGATCCTTTATGGCCAGCCTGCCAGCGCGAGTCAAAAATAGCTGGAAGAAAAAGCAGGGCGAGTACGATTTTAACAATGAGGTGCACGAAGCGATGATGGGCTGTCTGGCCTGTAAATCCTGTGTGGCGCAGTGCCCGATTAAGGTTAACGTGCCTGATTTCCGTTCCCGCTTTCTGGAAGCCTATTACAGCCGTTACCTGCGCCCATTGAAGGATTATATGATCGGTGGTCTTGAATATATGATTCCCTATCTGTCGCGCTTCCCGGCACCCTACAACTGGATGATGGCGAATCGCACAATTCAGTCAGTGTTCGGCCGTTGGGTGGGTATGGTGGATAGTCCGGCAATCTGTACCAATACGCTGGTAAAAGGGATGGATGAGCGGGGCGTCCAGTTTGCCACCGCGCAAAATATTGCGGCCATCATGCCGGAACATAAGCAGCACTCGGTGATTCTCGTCCAGGATGCCTTTACCAGTTTTTTTGAAACTCAGCTGGTTCTGGATATTATCGATCTGCTGCGTGAAACCGGCTTCAATGTACTGGTCGCTCCGTTTAAACCTAACGGTAAGCCGCTTCATGTACATGGATTTAAGGCGGCCTTTAATAAGGCAGCTGATGCGAATACTCAGATGCTGCAGTCATTAGCCAGCAGCGGTATCGCGATGGTGGGTATTGACCCTTCTATGACACTGACCTACCGTCAGGAGTATGTTGATGATGGTATGCGCTTGCCGGTTAAGGTTGAGCTGATTCAGGAGTGGCTGGCGAGACATTGTGATCTGCTGAACCAGACAGCAGAGGGGCTGCCAAAAAATGATTATAAGCTGATGGCGCACTGCTCTGAGAAGACTTCGGCGGCCGCTTCAATGGCGGACTGGAAAAAGATCTTTCAGGCGCTGGGCCAAACACTGGAACTACAGGCAACGGGCTGCTGTGGTATGGCGGGAACCTATGGTCATGAAACCGAAAACGTCGAAATATCGAGAAAGATTTACGATCTCAGCTGGTCAGAGGTGGTGAATGATCCGGCAAATGATGGACGACTGGTCGCCACCGGCTATTCCTGCCGCAGCCAGGTAAAACGTTTGGACGAGAAACAACTGCAGCATCCGCTACAGGTTTTGCTGCAACTGTTAAAAACCGCTTAAGGGTCGCTTAACAGCTAAGTTAACATCTACGCTTTGTTTAATATCTAAGCCTTGTTTAACATCTAAGTGCCGGATTACTGTTCAGTATTCCGGCCTTTTTCGTTCTGGGCCTGGATATAATGACGATCCATTTCACCATACTGACGTTCGTAAGAGAGCGGATCAGAGCGCCACAGACGATAGAGTTTGCGGTCATTACTGGCCATCGGCGGCGGATTGAGTTTTCGCCTCTGGATCGCCTGCCAGGTGATTGGTGTAAACACCAGGGCGATAAACAGGACCACAATGAGAAGTTTATATTGTTCCATTTTTCTGTCGGGCTCTCGATTCAGCCAGGCCTGCTGGCCTATAGTGACGCTATATATTTTGAGCTAAGTATTTTAAGGATTGTACACGAATGAGCAGAGCTGATCTCTGGAACCGTCGTTACCGGGATAAAACTAGTGTTGCACCTGAACTACCTGTTGAGTTACAGCAGTCACTGGCGCTGCTGCCGCCAGGTCACACCCTGGATCTGGCCTGTGGTGATGGTGCCGCCAGTCTCTATCTTGCAGGCCGGGGACATCGGGTTCTGGCGGTTGATTTTGCCATCGAAGGATTAAAGCGCTTACAACGATTTGTGACGGACTCAGTAGCCAGTGAAGAGCTAGGCAAACGAAAACCTGAGATTGAGACGCGGGAAATTGATCTGAGCCTGCCGGATGCACTGAGTGGGTTAGGGCGCTTTGATAATATTGTGCTACTGCGTTATCTGCCGGAGACCAGTCTGTTACAGCGTTTACCTGAGCTGATGACGCCGGGAGCCTATCTGCTGATCAAAACCTTAAATTCTGACTATCACCGGCAAACCGGCTTTCCTGAGCGGTTTTGCTTACAGCCTGAGGCTCTGAAAGACAGTCTGCCCGCGTTAACACTGGTCAAATATGAGAATGGTCTGTCACAGGGGGCACTCTATGATAGCTACCTTTATCTCTTTAAATGATAACTTTTCCGTCTATAGTGCAAGTGCAATAAAGGCTGGAATAAGCGATGATAAGCACCTGTTAACGGTTTAATTTAAGGAGCATGCTCGTGGACGATTTATTACCTGAACTGTGTGACCAGTTTCCCGACCTGGTACAGGTTGTGGAACCTATGTTTGGTAACTTTGGTGGTCGTGAACGTTTTGGCGGCGAAATCGTCACCCTGAAAGCGTTTGAAGATAACTCTCTGGTGCGTGAGCAGGTGGCTCTTCCCGGTGAAGGCCGGGTTCTGGTTGTCGATAGTGGCGGCTCTATGCGTCGGGCGATGCTGGGCGATATGCTGGCAGAAAAAGCGGTGTTGAATGGCTGGTCCGGCATTATCATCTATGGCTGTATCCGTGATGTGAATGCGATCGGTGAATTAGACCTGGGCGTTCAGGCACTCGGTACCAACCCGATGAAAACTGATAAGAAAGGGATCGGGGAGCTGAATGTTGATCTGACCTTCGGTGGTGTGACATTCAAACCCGGCCAGTATGTCTATGCAGATAATAATGGCATCCTGGTCTCCCCGGAGAAACTGGAACTGGCTGACAGTGATATCTAACCCGATAGTGCTCAGAACTGAGTTCTAAAGCAACACATATAAGGCAACATATATAAAAAAACCTCTGCAGCGGCCTATTGAATAAGCCATAACTGTAGAGGTTTTATATTTTTACTGCTTTGTTACTTAAAGGTATCGGCGAACAGGTTGTCCGACCAGGTAAACATATCGTTAAAGTTACGACTGCTCCAGTTATGCGCTTCACCCAGAGAGCCGGGCACCAGCCCCATGCTGCCGGTGTCAGGATTATAGCTATAGACTGCCGTCAGCCAGGAAGCCTCATCATATGTGATCGGGCTGAAACAGGCTGAGTTGGTCGTAATATTCTGTAAACGCTCCTCCGTATAGCTGGAAAGGCCATGGGCTGTTCGGATAATGCTATCAGCACAGATCTTTGCCTGAGCATTGGCCATATGGCCTGATTTCGGTTGACTTGTACCCTGAGTATCACCAATAACATAGACATCCTGGAACAGGGTGTTGGTTGAGGCATAGGTGACAGGGTCAACATCTGCCCAGCGTGAGTCTCCGGTCAGGCCGCTAACTTTCAATATGTTTTGTGCCCCATGGTTGGGGATAACGTTAAGGACATCCCCGGCAAAGCTTCCCTGAGAGGTATTAACAATCAGATTATCTGAGTCGACAGACTCAACCTGTGCATCTGGAATATACTCGATAATATCGCCATAGAGATCATTGAATGCACTGGTGAAGGTGCCTTTTTCCGCCATGATGCCCGGGTTCGCATCCAGCACAATGACGCGCGGAGCAACGTTGCCTGTGCCATCAAGATAACCACTGCGACGTCCCAGAATATCCGCGACGATACAGGCGCGTTCATAGGGGCCAGGAGGGCAGCGGTAGGGTGCTTTAGGGATGGTCATTACAAAGGTGCCGGTATCCGGCATCCTGATTATTTTATTACGCAGATTGTTAGTTTGACCGCCGGCAATCCAGGCATGAGGCACTTTTGAGGGCACCAGTCCTGGTATCTTGTCAAACTGTATACCTGTGGCTACGACCAAACTGTCATAATTGACCCAACCGGCGTTTTTTAGTCTTAATTGTTTCTGTGGTCCTCTGATTCTCAGTGCTCTGTCATGAACGACCTCAACCCCATACTTTACCTGCAGATCATTATATTCAAAGGTGAGATCAGTCGTCTTAAGACGTTTATTCAATATCAGGTTACTCATGATACAGGAAACATGATTTGAATTTGGTTCTATCAGCGTGACTGCTATCTCACCATTGCTCCACATGCGCAGATATTTTGCAACGGTGCAGCCAGCAAAACCGCCACCGAGTACGGTGACATGATGAATCGGTTCAGCGGCTTTTGCTCCGCTGGTTAACGCCAGTGCCGCTGCTGAAGCAGGCACCATCTGGATAAAACTACGTCTGGTTAATGGCATTTTGAAACCCTCCAGCGTGCTAATAGCAAGCTATATCAATGTGATCGGAATGTAAAAAATCAGCTCAGTCGCCACCATTTTCAGGAAGGGTGGAATAATACTGAGCGATTCGTCTTATCTGATCATCGGTATAGCCGAGGGCTTGATGGTCCATAATGTCACTGGGGCGATCTTCGCCTTTCATATCATATAGGTGATCTGCGAGATCTTTAGCTTCATCGCCTCCCAGATCTGGGTAGGAGCCCCGTGCGTATCCGTTCGTGCCGTGGCATTGAGCGCATTGAGAGGCAATCATTCTATTGACTGTCTGGTCTTCAGCAACAGCTGTGCTGAGAGGTAGCATCAGGATAGCTGATGCTATAAGGAGCGTGCCGGATATTTTAATTGAGATAACTCTCATGGTTTTCACCTTGCTTATAAAGTTAAGTTCACACAGGACTAAAGACCTGTGCGCTACTTACCCCCCCATAAGCTAGCTACATCATGTAGCACGTATGTATATATAGACCTCATTTTTGATTATATCCATTAGGGTTTAGTGACAATGGATAGTGATTTGAAATTGGCTTGAAAAGAGTGCGATGCGTGAGTAAAGGGTTCTGGCTTTAAGAGTATGGTTAAAACGATAGTTGAAAAGGTCAAAAGTGCAGAGAAAAGGCCGCTATTGCGGCCTTTTAATAATGTAAGCGAATATCAACAAGGTAGTTAATCCTCAGGAATCAACGTTCCTTTTATCTGATAGGCCTTGCCCCGGAAAAACCCCAGCTTTTCATCTTTTTGGTTATACAGGGTGATGTCATAAACACCGGTTCGGCCACTGCGGGAGCGTTCCTCTGCAATCGCTGTGAGGGTATCACCTTCAAAGGCTGGCGCAATAAAGTCAATATTGCATCCGCTGGCAACGGTTGAGCGGTTATAGGTGTTGCAGGAATGCGCAAAGGCGGTATCACAGAGGGTAAACATCATACCCCCATGACCAATCGCATGACCGTTAAGCATATCCTTGCGCAGCACCATCGATAGTTTAGCGTATCCGGGTGCAACTTCATCGATGGTTATGCCCATCGCCTGGGCTGTATGGTCATTACGGTTGAGTGCAACGCTACAGGCTTCAGCAAGCTGTTGCGGTGTCATTTCGCTGGTTTTCATATCAGGCGCCTCCCGCCACTTTTCTCAGTAACAGCGGTGATGCCCGGTAACGGTCTTCACCGTAGGCATCCATCAGATTGTCCAGTACATCGAGCACGTAGCTGAGTTCCAGGTTTTTCACCCATTCAATCGGACCGCAAGGGTAGTTGACGCCGCCTTTCATGGCGATATCGACCGCCTGCTCATCGCAGACCTGTTGATTGACCGCATCGAAACCTTCATTGGCGAGCATACAAACGGTGCGCATCACCACCATGCCGGGGATATCATCGATAACGGTGACCGTCTTTCCGATAGCCTGAAATAGCCCAATAGCGGCTTCAAGTGCTGCCGGTGATGCCTGATCAGCCGGGGCGAGCGCGATACGGGTCGCGCTGGTGTAATCCAGCGCAAGGTCGAAGTTGATCAGATCGGGGCGCAGCGTTTCGCCCGCGCGCATTGTGGTGAACTGGCCGTTAGTCAGCATCAGGGTGGCATCGCCCACGGTGATCATCCCTTCAACTTCATCATTCTCGATCAGATCAACACGGATGCCCGCTTGCTCAAACAGGGCAATCAACGGTTCAGCAACGCCCAGTTCACCCTCAACGGTGATCGATCTGGGGGCCGCGCAAGCCGCTGCTGTTTTAGCTTCGGGTTTAACTGCTGCAGCGCCGTAGTTATAAAAGCCCCGGCCAGTTTTGCGTCCCAGGTGACCGGCATCGACCAGCTCTTTCTGAATCAGCGAGGGCAAAAAGCGCTGATCATGATAGAAGGCATCAAACACTGAGCAGGTGACCGCGTAGTTAACATCATGGCCGATCAGGTCCATCAGTTCGAATGGCCCCATGCGGAAGCCGCCGCAATCACGCATCAGGGCATCGATGGTGGCGATATCGGCTCCGCCTTCCTGATAGATGCGCAACCCTTCGGCATAGAAAGGGCGCGCGACACGGTTAACAATGAATCCAGGGGTGGATTTAGCCATGACCGGTTGTTTACCCCAGCTGGCTGACAGTGCATAGATATCCGCCGCAACCTCAGGGTCGGTATCCAGACCACTGATTACCTCCACCAACTTCATAATCGGCGCCGGATTGAAAAAGTGCATGCCGACCAGGTTTTGCGGGCGTTGCAGTTTTGAGCCGATCGCGGTCACTGAGATTGACGAGGTATTAGTGGCGATTACGGTATTGTCTGCACAGATCTCTTCCAGTTGTCCGAACACCTGCTGTTTAATATCCAGCCGTTCGACAATCGCTTCGATCACCAGACTGGCAGGCGCCAGGTTAGTCAGCGCTTCAACTGGGGTTAAGCGGGACAGCAGGGCATCAACATCTGCCTGGCTCATCCTGCCTCGTTCAACCAGCTTAATCAGACCTTTAGCGGTGTTTTCAATACCCCGTTTCGCGGCACCCTCTGCGGCATCAAACAGCAGTACAGGATGGCCTGCACTGGCAGCCACCTGTGCGATACCCGCCCCCATGGTGCCTGCACCGATGACGGCGATTACCGAATCCGTTGTAAAACGATTCATATCAGTTTGCTCCGTTACTTGCCGGTAAATTGTGCTGGGCGTTTTGCCATAAATGCGCTGACACCTTCACGATAATCGTCTGTTCGCCCCGCCAGTGTTTGCAGATCCCGTTCCAGATCAAGCTGCTCGTCAAAGCTGTTATTTGCTGAAGACTGCAGTGCACGTTTGATCAGTGCCAGACCTTTAGTCGGCTGAGTGGCCAGTTGCTTAGCCATGGCCAGTGCGGCGTCTTTTAGCTCTTCTGCTGGGTAGGTTTTCCAGATCATACCCCATTGCTCGGCTTGTTCCGCAGAAAGCTTGTCACCTAGCAGGGAGAGTGCCATTGCTCTCGGGTAGCCCACAGCGCGGGGCAGGGTCCAGGTGCCACCACAATCCGGAATCAGTCCGATCTTACAGAACGCCTGAATAAAGCTGGCACTTTTTGATGCCAATACAATGTCGCAGGCCAGAGCGATATTCGCTCCTGCACCGGCAGCAACGCCGTTCACAGCGCAAATGACCGGCATCTCCAGGGCAGTAATGGTGCGGAGCAGTGGGCTATAGTTTTTCTCGATCGATTCGCCCAGATTTGGCGCAGCGGCGTCCGGATCGACGGCCCGGTCGCTGAGGTCCTGTCCGGCACAGAAGCCCCGGCCATTACCGGTAATCAGCAGGCAGCGAACCTCATCGCTGGTTTTAACCTGTTTCAGTGCATCGCGTACTTCAGCGTGCATCTGAGTGTTGAAACTGTTGAGACTGTCCGGGCGGTTGAGTGTCAGCAGGGCAACGCCTTCAGTGATCTCAAATTCGATATGTTCATAAGCCATGTTTTTATTTTCCTTGAAAATTGGGTTGGCGTTTTTCCATAAAGGCGGCGATGCCTTCGTTACGATCCTCTGTTGCGGCCAGCAGGGTAAATGCTTTTCGCTCCAGGTTAAGGCCGGTTTCCAGTGTTGTTTCGTAGGCTTTAAGCAGAGACTCTTTTGCCAGACGAACGGCAATCGGGGGTTTAGAAGCGATCGCTTTAGCCAGTTTTAGCGCTCTCTGATAGCTCATCTCCGGAATGGTGACTTCGCTGACCAGCCCAAACTCCCGGGCTTGTTCGGCATTAATAAATTCGCCAGACAGAACCAGTTGCATCGCCATCGATTTACCGACGGTCCTGAGTAATCGCTGTGTACCTCCGGCACCGGGAATGATACCCAGGTTGATCTCCGGCTGACCGAATTGGGCAGTGTTACCGGCAATGACGATATCGCAGTGCATCATCAGTTCGCAGCCTCCACCCAGGGCAAAGCCGTTAACCGCTGCAACAATGGGCTTAGGGTATTGAGCGATACGTCGCCAGTAAGTGGGGCGGATATCATTTATCACTCCGACGGTGTCCAGCTCTGCCATCTCTTTGATGTCAGCGCCTGCGGCAAATACTTTTTCCCCCCCGGTAATGACCACCGCGCGGATGTTTTCATCATTGATGGTGGCATCCAGGGTCTCTGCAATCTCACGCAGCAGGTTATTGCACAGTGCGTTGCGGGCTTGAGGGCGATTGAGGGTAATAGTCATTACCCCGGAATCCGGCCCTGTGACCAGAATATCTTGATAATCAGACATGGTTTTTCTCAGCATAAATAGGTATCAAAAGTGTCTGTCAGCGCCAGACAGACGCGCTACCGTTTATTCTTGTAATGAGTATCCCCGTGTTCCGGACGCTGCGTTAGAAGCAGAGGATACTTGTTTTGTTTTGGCGCCCATTCAGTTGAGCCAGTTTACTTCAATCAGACAGATTGAAGGTTACCGTAAAACGCTAAAGGGATACAAATACATTATCAATAAATTATCTTTTCGTATCACTTTGTTTAGTGTATCTTTTAGTTTTATAGATATTCGTCAGGCAGTTTAGGTCAGGTTGACGCAAAATCGGCTTAAAAAAGTACTATCTTTTATAACCTGTCTGACACAAAACCCTATGCAGGCATAACAACACTGTTAAACACTGGACTTTAAGATCCGGTCTCAACACTGTTGTTCTGCACTTAAGATTAAGATAAGTCCTTCGGGCCAGATAAAATAAAGAGAATCCTGTATGAGCCATACCCTGTTTGAACTGCATAAAGCAAAACTTGATGCCGCGCTGAACGCAATCCGTACCCGCGATTATTACAGTGCTTATCCGGAAAGCCCAAGCCCGCGTGTCTACGGAGAAACCGCAGATAAGGATGGACAGGCTGCATTTAAAGCGCACCTGAATGGCTCATTTAAGCTGGATATGCCTGGCATTACCGGTGAAGCGGGGAGTGAAGTGTCCCCTTATGGCTTTGATCTGGGGGTTAAGTATCCTACCGTTGATATCGATGTGCTGCTGCCGGCTATGAACGAAGCCCGTAAAGTCTGGCGCGATATCGGTGTTGAAGCCCGTACCGGTATCTGTCTGGAAATTCTGAAACGGATTAACCAGCGCAGCTTTGAGATCGGTTATGCCGTCATGCATACCTCAGGACAGGGTTTCATGATGGCGTTTCAGGCCGGTGGTACCCACGCGCAGGACCGGGGCCTCGAAGCGGTTGCTTATGGCTATGATGCGATGGCTCACTCGGCCGGATCCGCAACCTGGACAAAACCCCAGGGTAAGCATGACCCGCTGGTGATGGATAAAACCTTTACGGTTGCAGGGCGTGGTGTGGCACTGGTGATTGGTTGTTCCACCTTCCCAACCTGGAATACCTATCCGGGCATGTTTGCATCTCTGGTAACGGGCAATCCGGTTATTGTTAAGCCTCATCCAGCGGGTATTTTGCCGGCAGCGATCAGTATTCAGATTGCACAGGAAGTACTGGCTGATCAGGGGTTGCCACCGCATATTGTTTCGATGGTGATTGATGCTGATCCTGCTAATCCTTGTACTAAAACGCTGGCCCAGCGCGATGAAGTGAAACTAATCGACTTCACCGGTAACACGCCATTTGGTGACTGGCTGGAGCAGAACTGTCATCAGGCTCAGGTCTATACAGAGAAAGCTGGTGTTAATACCATCATTATCGACTCTACCGATAACTTTAAAGGGCTGATTCAGAACCTTTCGTTTACCCTGAGCCTCTATTCAGGACAGATGTGTACCACGCCACAGGATATCTTTATTCCTGCCGGAGGGATCGAAACTGACCAGGGGCACAAGAGCTTTGATGAGGTAGCGGAAGCATTGGGTACCGGTATTACCCGCTTCCTTTCTGATCCTGAACGTGCCGGTATGGTACTGGGCTGTATTCAGGCCGAAGTGACCGATAAGCGGATCGACAGCGCCCGCGAACTGGGTGAAAAGATCGGTACCGTGGTGCGTGAGTCTGACCGCCCTGAAAACCCGTGGTTTAAAGAGGGCCGGATGCGCAGCCCGCTGCTGATCGCCGTGGATGCAGATAAAGAAGACGCTTATATGGAAGAGTTGTTCGGCCCGATCAGTTTCCTGGTTCGCACCGACAGCACTGATCATTCGATTGAACTGGCCCATAAAGCGGTGAAAAATCATGGTGCGATTACCATGGGCTGCTACTCAACCAGCCAGGCCGTACTGGAACAGATTGAAGAAGCGGCACTGGATGCCGGTGTTGCGCTGTCTGTCAACCTGACCGCCGGAGTTTATGTTAACCAGAGTGCGGCATTCAGTGATTTCCATGCCACTGGCTGCAACCCGGCCGCGAATGCTTCACTGTCCGATCTGGCCTACGTTGCTAATCGCTTCCGTATTATCCAGAGCCGAAAGCACGCCTGAAAAGCGGCTGAACTGAAGACTAACGGAAAAGGGTTGGTTATGAGTTATCAATGCATTCTGACGGAAGTCAATCAGGGGGTTGGGATTATAACCCTCAATCGCCCGGACGTGATGAACGCACTTAACGCGACGCTGTGTCGTGAGGTGGGTGAGGCGGTCGACCGGTTTGAAGCGGATGAGGCCATTGGCTGCATTATCATCACCGGGGGCAACCAGGTGTTTGCCGCCGGTGCTGATATCAAAGAGATGAAAGATCAGTCGTTTGCTGATCTGCACCGCAAAGACTTTCCCCGTATTCAGCGTGATTGCTGGCGAGCGATTGAAGATGCCCGTAAGCCGGTGATTGCTGCCGTAGCCGGATTTGCGCTGGGTGGTGGATGCGAGTTGACCATGGCCTGCGATTTCATCATCGCTGCAGATACCGCTAAGTTTGGTCAGCCTGAGATCGCCATCGGGACAATGCCGGGTGCCGGTGGTACCCAGCGTCTGACGAAGGCCATTGGTAAAGCTAAAGCGATGGAGATGTGTCTGACCGGCAGAATGATGGATGCTGAAGAAGCCGAACGAGCCGGGCTGATTGCGCGCATCGTTGCGGTTGAAACCCTGGCTGAGCAGGCACTCAAAACAGCGTCTAAAATCGCTTCGATGTCACAGCCTGCGGTTATGTTGATCAAAGAGAGTGTTAACATGGCCGTCAGCTGTTCACTCGACGATGGCATGCGCTTTGAGCGCCGCGCATTTGAAGCAACCTTTGCTTTTGAGGACTGTTCTGAAGGGATGAATGCCTTTGCTGAAAAGCGTAAACCGGTATTCAAAAACCGCTGATTACGCCTAAGTAGACCGTTCTTATAAAGCCGCCAGTTAATTACACTGGCGGCTTTTGTGTTTCTGGAAACGCGCGGTTTATTTCAATAATTAAGATAAATAGTCAGAGTTAATACTATGAAATTATTAGGTAAAACGGCCTGGATTACCGGTGCAAGCTCCGGCATCGGACAGGCCACTGCCCGGTTGTTAGCCGAAGAAGGTGCCGATCTGGTGATCAGTGCCCGGCGAGATGATCGCCTGCAACAGCTGGCCGATGAGATCCGCACATTGGGGCGCACGGTTACCGTGGCAACCGCTGATGTATCTGACCGTCAGGGGATGCAGAGGGTGGGTGAACTGATCGCCTCACTGGGCGGTGTCGACATCCTCATCAATAATGCCGGGACCATGCCGATCAGTCCGATTATCAACGGCCGGGTGGATGAATGGGAGCAGATGATCGACACCAATATCAAGGGCGTGCTGTATGCCATTAACGCAGTTTATCCCGGCATGGCGGAACGTAAGCAGGGTCATATCGTCAATATCAGCTCGGTTGCTGCGCGGCTGACCTATCCCAGTGCCGGTGTTTACGCCGGCACCAAACATGCGGTGCGGGCGATCTCTGACACCCTGCGTAAAGAGGCGATCCGTTATGGCGTTCGTGTCACCGATATTCAGCCCGGAGCGGTCGATACCGAACTGCCGGATAGTATTGTTCATGAGAAGATCCGTGCTGCAGTTAAAGAGAATATGTATGGCGAGGATATGCCCAATCTCAAACCGGAGGATATTGCCAACGCCATTCTATACGCACTCACTCAGCCTGCGCATGTGGATGTCAGTGAACTGCTGATCCGCCCGCTGGTGCAGGAGAATTAGAGTTTGGTTTTAAACTCAATTTTTAACCGTTAATTATAAGCACAAGGTTATCTTTAGCGTGCTGTTAACGTAAGATCAGTGTCCGGATTTACGATTAACAGCGTTGGGTAATTATTGTGTATAAGCTTCTTATTTTTGACTGGGATGGCACCGTTATCGATTCAGCGGCACGGATCGTTTCCAGCATGCAAAAAGCAGCGCGTGATCTGCAACAACCCGAGCTCAGCGATGCCGCTGTCCGCAATATCATCGGCCTGGGGTTGCCGGAAGCGATTCAGGCACTGATTCCCGGTGTCGATAATGCCATTATCCCGTTGATGCGCGAGCGCTACGGTTATTATTATCTGGACGCTGACGACACCCCGACTGCGTTGTTTCAGGGGGTTGAACAGACCCTCAGTAATCTCAAGCAGAAGGGTTATCGACTGGCCGTTGCCACCGGTAAAAGTCGTCGGGGGCTTGACCGGGTGTTCGCCGATACCGGTCTTGAATACCTGTTTGAAACCTCCCGCTGTGCTGATGAAACCACTTCAAAACCCCATCCTCATATGCTCGAAGAGATTCTTCAAGAGACCGGACTCAACCCCTCTGATGCCGTTATGATCGGTGATACGGAATTTGATCTGGAAATGGGTGTCAGAGCAGGGATGGATACGATTGCAGTCAGTTATGGCGCACATCATATCGACCGGTTAACACAATATAATCCAGTGCTGATCATGCACCAATTCCCAGACCTGGAAGACTGGTTAGCCAAAACGTCATCGAATCATTAGTTAAACAACATACATTATTGCTAAATCTATTAAGGAGAACTGCGTGGGCTCAAATCCCTGGGAAGCTGAAGACAGCAAGGAAACGGAAGCAGCAGCAAAACCGCACGAGAGCAAAACAAAAGAGTGGCGGCTGATTGAGAAAACCATGATGGGGCTGCAGAAAGAGCAGCGTGCGGCCCGTCGCTGGGGCATCTTTTTTAAGCTACTGACCTTTGGTTATCTGTTTGTCATCCTCGGCATCTATCTGTTTGCAGATACCTTCACCCCGGATATGGACGAAGGTGGTGAGCATACGGCGGTCGTGCAGGTGAAAGGTGTGATTGCCGACGGTGAAGACGCCAGTGCTGACAATATTATCGGTGCGCTGCGTAGAGCCTTCGATGATGAAGGCACCAAAGCGGTCATTATGCGGATAAATAGTCCTGGTGGCAGCCCGGTGCAGTCGGGTTATGTTTACGATGAAGTAAAACGTCTGCGGGCACTGCACCCGGAGAAGAAAGTCTATGCGGTTATCCTCGATATCGGTGCATCAGGGGCATACTACATCGCTGCCTCTGCTGATGAGATCTATGCGGATAAAGCCAGCTTAGTGGGCTCTATCGGTGTGGTATCGTCCGGTTTTGGGTTTGTCGATCTGATGGAGAAAGTCGGGGTTGAACGGCGTAACCTGATCTCCGGCGAGAATAAAACCTTCCTGGATCCATTCTCACCGTTGAAGGATAAAGACCGCGCTTTCTGGCAGACCGTGCTGGATACCACCCATGAGCAGTTTATTGATCAGGTGCGTAAGGGTAGGGGTGATCGTCTTAAAGAGAACGATCAGCTGTTCAGTGGTCTGGTATGGACCGGCGAGCAAGCGCTGGACCTGGGCCTGATTGACGGCCTAGGCAGCAGTAGTTCTGTGGCCCGGGATATTGTCGGTGTTGAAACGCTGGTTGATTACACCCCCAAAGGTACGCCGCTGGAGCAACTGATCGACCGGCTGGGGGTTAGCTTTGGTAAAACCATCGCCACTCAGCTGGGTCTGAACGGTTCAGTGCAATTGCGCTGAACAGTACAGCGCTCGACTAAAGCGCGAATCTGAAACTCAAGGCTGGCAGAGCAATCTGCCGGCCTTTTTGTTGTCTGTATAACCCTATTATTATGCGAATGTGTTCATCATGGCCTAAGCTGGATTTGTTAACTGCCCATCTATTCTTTTCAAACCTATCACAGGAACAGCTTAATTGTTCGGCGGACAGGATATCTGACTGACCTGGAACCGGCCTGTCACAGTCTGCACTGGATGTCAGCGTATATCACAGAAGAGTGTATTGAATCCTTGGCGCAATACCGTTGCGCTAACGTTTCTTAGCTATATTCGCTGACATCAACAGAACACCGGTTTTACTTATGGCGACCCATACCTGTTTCGTGATCCCGGTGGTCATGCATATTCATAATTATTTACACCCATACTTAGTTTCAGACAAAGGGGTAAACCGCATGAGAATTGCTAAAAATGATATCGACGTAAAAATGGAAATTCCCGGTGCTGTGATTCGTCAGCAAACCGGGTTCGGTGACGCCACCGGCCTGGGGGAAATCAGTGGAGAATTTTTCAGTCTATCGGCCGGGGTGGATACCACACCTCTATTTTTGGGCCTGGATGGAAATATGTGCCAGTGTCCCCACTGGGGCTATGTGATTCAGGGCGAACTGACCACCACCGATGGCAATGGACAGCAAGAGACCGTCAGTGCCAATGATCTGTTCTACTGGCCTCCGGGCCACAATGTAAAGGTCACCGCCGATGCAGAGATTGTGATGTTCAGTCCCCAGGATAAGCACAGCCATGTGATCAGTCATATGATTGAGAAGGTGAGTGGCTGAATTCACAGGTTCCTGTAAGGTGTTTTAACAATTGTTGATTAAGTTCTGCATACTTAAATAACGCCTTCATAGAGTCGCATACGTGTTTCAGAAGGGCGCTACGCAGATACTGGTAGCAAAACCTTAAGATAAATCCACTTACCACAGAGGACACAGAGAAAAGCCATAAAACAC
This sequence comes from uncultured Amphritea sp., assembly GCF_937127095.1. Lineage (GTDB taxonomy): Bacteria > Pseudomonadota > Gammaproteobacteria > Pseudomonadales > Balneatricaceae > Amphritea. The sequence goes on along the minus strand of NZ_CAKZLP010000077.1, from coordinate 134,934 downwards.
CGATATAAGATCTCTCTGTGCCTTCGGTGTTCTCTGTGGTGAAATTAAAACCAGCCGTTGGGAAGCTTGAACATTCAATAATGTGTCGATGGTTTGTTCGGGCTGAAACAGAATCGTAATCTTCAGCTGCATACGTAGATTCCCTATCAGCGGGATGCTTAGCAGACTGTTAGGCGGCCGATAAACGAAAGTATCGATGCCTGATATTCGACAAAGAGTATTAGCTGCAAAAGGCCTGACCTGACCCCGTTGGATCTTCGGCAAATAGAAACAAACGGAGCTATACTGCTCAGGCTATGAATAGCATACACAGTCTTGAATCAGATCGGTCAGCAAACAGGGAAAGGTAGGCCAACCTGAGATCCAAACCACTTAGCATCAGTTTCGGAGGGTGGTTTGTTATCAGGTATAATCCCATCACATTCCGTGAAAGCACTTAGGTTGACTGACCACTTTGGTCAACAGAGATATTTGTTAACCGTTTTCCTATGAGATCTATGCTCTTCTGATGAATAATCTTCCTGCTCAGGTTGTCGAGAAAAACGGAAATCAGCCCGACCCGGGCATCAAACCGGCTAGTGCCCTGGTCAGGTTCATGGTCGTTATAGTGGTTCTATATACCCTCTATTTGGCGAAAGCCCTGTTTATGCCATTGATGGTTGCGCTGTTTTTCTCTCTTTTTATGAGTCCTTTGGTTACCAGTCTACAGCGTGTTCGTATCCCCCGGGCTATCTCTTCCATTGTGCTCATTACACTGCTATTGGTTCCAGTCACCTTGCTTGGTATGAGTTTGGTTGAGCCCGTAGCCAAGTGGGCTGAGCGAATCCCTGAAATATCGGTTTATGTCTCCGAAGAACTGAACGCTATTGAACAGAGTTTAATGCCAGAAAAGGGCAATAAAGCGCTGGCAGAACCCTCAGGTTTTTTCGGCTTATTTAAAGGTCAGGAAGTGCCTGCGGAGAGTGGTCAGAGTACTTCGCTCTCTAAAACAGTGATGATGGGCGGAGTGCAAGCGGGCATGTCCCTGTTAGGTGTTGCACCTCAATTGATGGTTCAGTTTCTGACCGTTATTGTTGTAACTTTGATGTTGTTAATTTTTGGACCAGCATTATATATAGCGGTAGTGACAGAGCTACCCATGATTAAAGATAAGCCTGCAGCGATGCTGTTAATTACGGACACACAGCGCGAGCTATCCCGTTACATTTTCACTGTGGGGATGATAAATACTTTGCTAGGTTTTTGTGTTGGAACTGCACTCTGGGGTATTGGTGTAGAGGATGCTGTGCTTTGGGGGGTGATGGTTGGGCTATTAAATTTCGCACCCTATATAGGGCCGTTGGCCGGCATGGCTATTCTCTGTATAGCAGGACTGATCCAGTATGATTTCACCGGAATGGCAATGCTTCCAGTACTGATTTATTTCTGCATAAATTTATTAGAATCACAGTTTGTAACGCCGATGGCCTTAGGATACAGATTTCATTTAAATCCGTTGATTATAATACTCTGGGTGATCTTTTTAGCCTGGCTTTGGGGGGCTGTTGGCGTACTCCTGGCGGTGCCATTTCTGGTAAGTGCGAAATTGATTGCCAGGCATGTTCACCCCTTAGGCCCCTGGGTAAGAGTAATGGAAACTCGCTTCTGACGTATCGGTTGCGAATCAATCAATGCGGTCTATCCATAGTGTAAAAATCCTGCTCTTACGACACAACCCATAGTCTCAGTTAAAGGGGCAAGCCCTTTTCCCCAAATATGATCTCTCTGTCCTTGGTGTGCTCTGTGGTGCGAACAAAATCAGCCGTTGGAAAGTTTGAACGTTAAGCCGTGTGTTGATACGTTCTAGTTGCTCTGGTTTTAGAGATAGAAGCTTCTTTACCACCGAGGACACAGAGAACACCGAGGAAGGGCAAAAATGCAAGCATATGATCTCTCTCTGTGCCCTCGGTGTCCTCTGTGGTGAAATTATAACCAGTCGTCCGTTAAACGGTCTGCCGAAGAGTTCGGTTTGTTCAGGTTTGGTAAACCTTTAAAGACAGATAGTTGTCAGCTCGTAGACACCTGATAGCCACACATGATCTCTCTCGGTGTTATCTGTGGTGATAGCAATATGAGCAGCCGGAAAATATGAACGTTAAACACTTTATCCATGAGTTCTGGTTGTTTGGGCTTAAACAGGCATATGCCTCAATTTTTGGTGGTTTCCTGTTGGGGGTGATGATTGTTACCCGTCTCTGGTATCCGTTAGAAAGCCTGCACCGCTATGATTTTATCTTTCTGGCCGCCATTGCGTTTCAGCTGTTTCTGTTAGCCTTTAAGCTGGAAACATTGCGGGAATCGGTGGTTATCATTGTGTTTCACCTGGTGGCGACGCTGATGGAGCTATTTAAGACATCGGATGCTATCGGGTCCTGGGTGTATCCCGAAGAGTATCTGTTTGGCATTGGTAATGTGCCGTTGTTTACCGGGTTTATGTACAGCGCGGTGGGCAGTTATATCGCCCGGGTCTGGCGAATCTTCGAGTTTGAGTACTCCTGTTATCCGTCAAAATTGATGACGGTACTCCTGGTTATCCTTGTCTATGCTAACTTCTTCAGCCATCACTATATCTGGGATATGCGCTGGCTGTTGCTAGGGGCAACCGTTGTGCTGTTTTATAAGACAGAGATCTATTTCAAAGTCCGGGTAACCCACCGGAAGATGCCGATTCTGCTCGGTTGGTTTCTGGTGGCACTGTTTATCTGGTTTGCTGAGAATATTGCCACCTATGCCAATATCTGGATCTATCCCAATCAGGTTAACGCGTGGCAGATGGTGTCCATCGCGAAGCTTAGCTCGTGGTTTTTGCTGATGTTGCTCAGTTTCGTTCTTGTCTCGATCATCAATACAGTGCGAATACGCACCCCCGAGGCCCGAGTTGTATCTTTAGCCGACTCTGGTGCTGCCGTGACGCATAAACCTGATTAATCGGTCAGCGCCGGTTTTTGTGGCAGCACCGGTTGTTTCGGCGTAGATTCGCAGGGGTTGGCTGTAGCGAGTTAGTTTCACTGGTCTAAAATGAAAATCACTTTTCGCAGGTGCTGGTTAGTATTATGAGCTATACGAATGACAACGCCGGCAAGACGCTGGAGCCTTTTGGAACGCTGCTGGGATATGCCCCCGGTGGCGTGCCTGCTTATTCTTCAGATTACGATACCGCGTCAGATATTGAGTACCCGAAGCGCACCGCCTATCGCAGTTATTATGATGGCGTTTATATGGGCTATAAGTGGCAGTGTGTCGAGTTTGCCCGCCGCTGGATGTACATCAATAAGGGCTATATCTTCGATGATGTCGCAATGGCCTATGATATTTTCGAACTGCGCACGGTGCGGGATGTCAAGGCAAACGCGCTGTTGCCTTTAAACGCCTTCACCAATGGCAGCCAGCGACACCCGGTTGCGGGCTGCCTGCTGATCTGGAAGGAGGGGGGCGAGTTTGAAGATACCGGTCATGTGGCAATCGTGACCGATGTGACTGCCAATTATGTGCGCATTGCTGAGCAGAATGTCGGTCATGGACGCTGGCAGGAGGGCTGTTATTATGCCCGTGAACTGAATGCTGTCGTTACCGATGATGGCGAATACTGGATTACCTGTTCCTACGGTGATGCTGAAATACTCGGCTGGATGATACAGAGTGAGGATGACGCCTATGCCGAACCAACCCTGAAACCTGACCCTCAATTAAACTGTATCAAAACTCGTCGGGTTGATAGCGCCGCTACAAAGAAAAAGTCGTGGCTGAATATAGCCAACAGTGACGAAGCGGCCTTTGTCAAAGTGATGGGGGGGCATTTTCTCACAAGCCAGCCATCTGAACAGGATCGTTATCTGGTGCTGTCCCGCAGTACACAGCAGCGCCTTGAACATGCGAGTAACGAACTGCACGGGCTGTTTATGCACGCCACTGAATATGTGCTCTCGGATGACCAGCTTCTGGCAAAATTCAATCTGCCCGCTGCGGTGTTGCCGAAAATTCGCCAGTCGTGGGATAACCGCCTGAATGAGGTGATTACCAGCCGTTTTGACTTTGCCCTGACGCAAGAGGGCTTGAAGGTTTACGAGTATAACTGCGACTCCGCGTCATGTTATATGGAAGCGGGTAAAGTGCAGGGCAAATGGTTGAATCATTTTGGCGCTCGGGAGGGTGAGGATGCCGGTAAAGATCTGTTCGCTGACCTGGTACGGGCGTGGAAAAAAAGCCATGCAAAAGGGCTGGTACATATCTTACGGGATGATGATCCGGAAGAGATTTACCATGCACTGTTTATGCAGGATGCCATTCGTGCCGCAGGACTGAAAAGCAAGGTGATCTCCAGGCTTGAGGGGCTGAGCTGGGATGCAGATGACAACATCATTGATGCCGATGGCGAACCGGTTCTGTGGGTCTGGAAAACCTGGGCCTGGGAAACCGCGCTCGATCAGATCCGCGAGGAGTTTGAAACCAGTGATGCGGATGATCAGCCCGAGGTCTATGAGCCCGGTCAAAAACGCGGCAAGCCATTGGGTTTATCGGATGTGCTGTTTCACAACAAGGTGATGGTGTTTGAACCGCTCTGGTCTCTGATTCCCAGTAACAAGGCGATTCTGCCTGTGTTATGGTCGTTGTTTCCTAACCATCCACTGCTATTGAATGCTTCGTTTGAACTGACCGAAGAGCTGAGGTCTGGTGGCTACGTAACCAAACCTATCGTCGGCCGCTGTGGTGCCAACATCTCACTGTTTGATAAAGACGCTGAGCTGCTTGAGTCGACCGCAGGTAATTTTGCTGAGCAGGATAAAGTCTACCAACAGTTTTTTCCGCTGCCCGGGATCGAGGGCTTTTACACTCAGATCTCTACGTTTATGTCTGCTGGTGTGTACTCTGGCAGTGGTATGCGAGTAGATCTATCAAGGGTGATCAACAAAGACAGTGACTGCCTGCCGTTGCAATTTGTTTCTGACAAGCAGTTTTTATCGGACAGCCAGGCTTAACTTAAAGCCTTCAGCGAAATAACTGCTTCAGAGATCAGGCTTTAGTGGCAAAATATGACAGAATCAGATGATTCTAACCCGGTCAGAAATATCATTTTTACGGCTGTGTTTAACATAAGGGCTTGTTATGAATGTGGATAAAGCACGAAAACGGATCGAAAAACATGTGAAGAAGGGGTTTAAGGGGTATCCACTGATATCACTCGCGTATTCCGGGGAGACTATCGACTGTGCCACCCGGGTTGCGATTCAGTTTATTGCCGAAGAGGGCGCTGAACCTCAGGAACAGTCGTTTGTTGCTAAAACCGATGTCCGCAAAGATGAGGTCATTCAGACTACGCTGCTAAAAATCATTGAACGGGCTGAGGCAAATACGGTCACTGAAATAGAAGGTGTTTCTCTTATATCGTAAACCGTGGCAGGCCTCAAATAATCAAACGTGAACTGCCTCACAACAAATCAAACAGGATGTATGAACATGACAGGAATCTATCTTCAGCCTACGCTGACAGGAAAAATGATAACTCTGCGCCCGCTATTGGCAGAGGATTTTGATGCCCTGTATGACGCTGCATCCGACCCGATCATCTGGGAGATGCATCCTGATTCATACCGTTATGAGCGTGATATTTTTGAGCAACGTTTTTTTAACAGTGCTATCAGCAGTGGCGGTGCGCTGGCTATCATTGATAACAGCTCTGCCCGAATGATCGGCTCATCCCGCTATTATGACTGGAACCCGGAACTGCGCGAAATTGCCATCGGTTTTACCTTTATCGAACAGTCGTATTGGGGCAAAGGTGTCAACACCGAGATGAAAGCGCTGATGCTGAATCATATTTTTGAGTATGCAGATACCGTCTGGTTTCATATTGCGGAGGAGAATATCCGCTCGGTCAAAGCCGCTGAAAAGCTTGGGGCAAGCTACTCTCATAAAGAGAATAAAGCAGTTGAAGATAAGCCGTTTGTGCAGCTGTATTACAAACTCACACAGCCTGCATATCAAAAAGCGTGCGGTGCGTAAAAAGTATAAATGATCAATTCACATAATTCAGGGTGAACAGTATGACCTATCCAATCCAGGGTTCTTGTCAGTGCGGAGGCGTAAAATATCGTCTTTTAAACGCGCCAACGGCGATTATCGCCTGTCATTGTAAGGCGTGTCAGAAGCTTTCAACCAGCGCCTTCAGTATCACAGCGATGGTGAACGCTGCAGATATTGAGTTTGAAGGTGAGATGGCCGAATGGAGTCGCTTAGCGGACAGTGGCAATACCAACGGCGCTAAATTCTGCCCGACCTGCGGTAACCGGATCTATCATTTCAATCCTGAGCAGCCGGATAAGATTAAACTCAAACCCGCTAATCTGGACGATACCAGTATTATCAAGCCTACCGCCCATGTCTGGGTGAGTGAAAAACAGGATTGGTTTACTATCCCGGAAGGTGTGAAAGTCTTTGATAAGCAGGCATAAAGCGGTGGTAAATACCGCTTAAACAGCCCGCTAAAGAGTTGTCGCTCATTAGCGGGCTGCTGATCATCCCGGCTCCACGTTTTTAGGAAAGATTGAATCTCTCTGATAACAGAGAACAGATAGCCGGTCGGGCTGCAAAGATACTCACGTCGTAACTTATTTCTGTCAGTATCTACTCCTGTCAATTACTTACCAGTGACCGTAGCGGTTCATATCATATACTCCGGCTTCCAGCGGATTGGTTGCCTGCATATAGTCTCTGAAACTATGAAATACCTGCCAGAATTGCGGGTTCATCCGTCCGACTCCCCAGCGCTGTACAAACTGGTCAAATGATCGCTCTGAATCAATGTTGCTGAATGCTGTGACAAAGTCATCCAGTTGTGACTGGTTAAACTGCAAAATCAGGTTGGGATAACTGCCCACCGGCTCTGGCAGAATGGTCAGAGTATCGAGGTCTTCCTGATACCGTAAAGATTCCCCCAGCAGATAAGCAACACTGCTGTGACGGCGGTTGCGCAGCAGGGTGTAGGCGAGAAAAGGTTTTGCATCCGACAGGATGCTATCGCCCAGATCAGGGTTGATACGCACAAAAGTGACCTCAGGTAACCATTTGATGCCCGCCAGTTCCGAGGCGGGTTTGGCCGCGATCCTGCGTAAAGCGACGTTTGCCTGAGCGTCCGGTGACAGCGTTAGCGGGTCATCACAACTGTTACAGCGGTTGATGCTATCCTCTGCTTCGGTCAGCGCCGGGTACTTGTGCATCAGCGCCTGCAGAAACTCCTCTTTAGGCTTGATACTGGTATAGATGATGTCACTGGGTGTCTGGCTATCCAGATCGTGATAGGTGATTTTCGCCTTAATTTTTGCAGTGGACTGATACCAGTCTGAATAGATTGCCTGGCGTGAGGCAGCGGGCATGAAGCGCAGAAAATTAGTCTCAGACCCGTTACGGATCAGATCAAAATAGAGTCGGGTCTGTGCCTGATGGGACACGCTGCCAAACACATCGAAGTTAACGACCAGCTCATAATAGGTTCTTTCCAGCAGTGGGTAGCCCATTACCCAGGCGGTAAGGGGTATCTCTCCCTGCCAGCCACTGGTTACCGATGCGCTGTTGTGATGGCGGAATACGGTTAAGAAGGCGTTGTCGTTGGATTGATCACCATCCCAGATCTGTTGCAACGCTGCGCCGGTTGGGTATGCCTGCTGATAGGCTTTTTGGCGCAAGTCCAGATAGGTGTTGCGGTCATTATTATAATTAAACCACTGGCTGCCAAAATCCAGCAGCGAACTTTTTTCCCCCGGCAGGCCGAGGTAGTCATTCACTGTTGACTGATATTGGGTATTGTTGCTGTAGAGTTCGAACTCAGGGTCTTCAAACATCACCCAGAACTGATCGCGGATAACGTTGGTGGCGATCTGTCCGCGACACACCGGGCCACGGATAAAGTTTCTGACAAAAAATCGGGCATCATCCAGCAGAAAGCGGTATCGCAGTTTTGCGGGAATCGCCGCAAAGGTTATAAACGGATTAGACCTTTCCTCATAGCCATAACCCGGCAGTTTTTCGACATCCCAGTCCGCGCCGAAAAATAGCTGCTGGTAGTGCTCAAGTCTGTCGGCATCAAAACGGTAGGTGATATGTGTTTTGTGGACGATGGTGCCGGGCAGCGCTATCAGCCGATAATAAAATGGCTGCTCAGAATTTTCGTTAGGCCGCACCGTGGGCACAATCGCAGGCTTTTCTCCCGGGGGGGTAAATGAGCGTATCAGTTGGTAAAACGCTGGGGTGACGGTGTCGGCACTGTCAGGCTGAGTCGCGCTGCTCAGATACAGGTGCCCGAGAAACAGGTGTTCATAAAGGTAGCGGGATAACAGTCTGGTACGTTTGTCAGGCTGGTTTAGCCAGGCCTCCCAGCGGTCGATCATCAACTGTTCTGCATCACTGATAACGGGCGCTGGAACGTCGATTTTGGCACCCTGTTTTAGCCAGGTCGCTAGTGTTTGATACTCTTTCTGATCAAGACCGGAGACGGCCAGTGGCATCCCTCCATGGGGGAACTTTTCGGCATAATCATTAAATTCGCCCGGGGCAGGGCAAGAGTTAACCCGGTCAAAGCCGAGTTGAATATTATCCGGCACCCGGACGTTAGCAGGCAGCGGGTTGTTGTGTCCCAGATCCAGCATCTGTTGCATCAGGGGGCGTGTGGTTTTATCCCCTTTGTGACTGTATTCGGACAGTACTGAATAGAACTCTTTTTGACGCCATTCCTGCGTTGTCTGGGCATCAATATAAAGACGGGTCGGTGTAGCATCCTTGAGCCTGCCGCCGTCATACACCTTAAGTTTTGAGGCACCACGTTCAACACCGTGCCATGATTCCATCTTTAGCTGGCAGGGCGCATCGTAACATGAGTGGCATGCAAGGCATTTAGTGTCCAGGATGGGTTTGACGTTGTTTGAAAAACTGTAGGTTTGGGTCTCTGCAATAAGCCGAGGTTTAACCTGCTCCTCCTGATGCTGATAACCGGGAAATAAGAAGACAATGCTGGCGGCAATAATAACGCTGGCGTAGATTCTTCCCTGTACTGGTTTTTTCATGCGTTATTTTATGCCATTCTGATTGAGCAGACAGGTTAACAAATACCGGTATTACTTCAACAGGTTATCATGGCGTTTAATTTCACCAAGCTTATTTTCATCAAGTTTACTTTCATGAAGCTTAGTTTCCATGACAATTAGATTATCTGCTGATGAATAAAGCCAATAAGGTCTTCAAAATAGGTATGATCTGTATTTGATGTTAAAAAGATATGAGTTGTACTGAGCTGCTTATGGATAGATCCATTTTCTGGATCTACCTTCACGATGACAGTATTCAGGGCTCAGCCGTTTCAGGAGTCATATGAGTCACAATCACAGCCATCCCCATGGGCACAGCCATCAGGTTGCCAATTATAATCGCGCCTTTGCGATCGGTATTGCGCTGAATATCATTTTTGTTGTGATTGAGGTGATCTATGGCTCACTTTCTGAATCCCTGGCACTGATTGCCGATGCGGGGCATAACCTGAGTGATGTGTTCAGTCTGTTACTGGCATGGGGGGCAAGTTATCTGGCCCGCAAAGCGGCTACCGAAAAACGCACCTACGGTTTGCGTAAGGCAACCGTCATGGCGTCACTGGGGAGCGCAATTCTATTGCTTATTGCCCTTGGCGGTATTGCCTGGGAGGCGTTTGGTCGCTTTAGCAATCCGACTCCGGTTGAGGGCATGACAGTGATTGTGGTGGCTGCTATCGGTGTCGTCATCAACACGCTGACGGCACTGCTGTTTTTCAGCGGGCAGAAAGATGATCTGAACATTAAAGGCGCTTTTCTGCATATGGCAGCCGATGCAGTGGTCTCCCTCGGGGTGGTGATCGCTGGCCTGTTTATTCTGTTTAACGGCTGGCTGTGGATCGACCCGGTAATCAGTCTTATCATCGTTGCTGTTATTCTGGTGGGAACCTGGGGATTGCTGAAAGACTCGATGAACTATGCGCTGGACGCTGTGCCTGACAGCGTTGATATTCCTGCATTAAAGCAATACCTCAACGGTCTGGATTCAGTCGAACGTATTCATGATCTGCATGTCTGGCCTCTGAGTACAACAGAGATAGCGCTCACCGTTCATCTGGTTGTCAGTGATAGTAAGCCCGATAACCATTTTCTGCGTAACCAGCAGCAACACCTTCATGACCATTTTGGTATAGACCATTCTACGATTCAGATTGAATCCGCCAAAGAAGAACAACGTTGCATGCTGGATAATCGTCATAGTCATGAACACTGCTAAGTTTTTGTTATCTTCTTAAACAGTACAAAATACTGTACTCAATTGCGGATCATTGATCTGGCTGGCGGGTGTGAGTGTCTGACGTTTCCAGGGAATAAATCCCATAAACCAGCAGCGCCAGAATCTCACTGAAGCCTGGGGGTTTTCCTGCAGCAGTTGCTCCAGTGTTTGCGCCTGACCCAGTTCAACGCCTAAGGCATCTTTATACACCAGATGGACAAACTTAGAGCAAAACTGGCGATCTGATTCAAAGTCGAACCCCAGATGGTACAAGCTGGTCGGCAGTGTAGCGGAGAGTTTGTCGGCCGATTGTTTCAGCTGCTCTATCTGCGTTACTGAGAGTGGCTGTTTCAGTCGGCGTACCATCACTTCACCGTTGCAGGTGCGGCTGAGAAATTTACCTAAAGGGGTTTTACTGACAACAGGCACCTTACTTTCGATGACCATCCATTGGTTATTTTCTTTTACCGCGAATCCAACATGAGAGCACCAGCTACCAGTGCCTTTAGCGACTTGTTTATACAGCAAGGCATCGATGGAGATAAACAGAATGTCACCTTCCTGTAGGGTAGAAGCGACCTGTTGTTCCAGTGTGTTAAGGTTAGTGTTTTTCATGTTCAACTCCGTGATTACCTGTTTCGATGGAGTTGATTCTGTAAGATGAGAGATGTTTTATAAACTGAGTGATGAAAAGTATCGTATTTTGATACTTAGCGGTTTAGATAACGTTGACTCCCTGGTTTTCCAGCATTCTGATCAGGCGGATCAACGGCAGGCCGATCAGGGTATTAGGGTCATCACCTTCGAGTTTCTCAAACAAGGCGATCCCCAGTCCCTCCGATTTAAAGCTACCGGCACAGTTATAGGGCTGCTCAGCCTTAAGGTAGTTCTCTATCATGGTGGGGGTCAGTGTTCTGAAGTGAACGTGGAAGGGGATTACGTCGGTTTCACAGTCGCCGGTATTACTGTTTAGTAGAGACAGGCCGGTCAGAAACGTGATCTTTTGGCCTGAGGCATCCGCCAGTTGACGAAAAGCAGTTTCATAGCTGCCTGGTTTGCCGATGGTTGCACCATTAATGATCGCCGTCTGGTCAGATCCGATAATCAGAGCATCAGGATAGTCTGACTGTAGTGCCCTGGCTTTCTGTTCTGCCAGTCGGGCAACGTATTGTCGGGGCGTTTCGGCTTCAAGGCGGGATTCATCAATATCAGGAGAGACGGCTTCATAAGGGAGGTTTAGCTTGTCCAGAATTGCTTTTCTGAAAGGTGAGCTGGATGCCAGAATTAGCCGGGTCATAGCTGATTTTCTCCAAAATGGTACAGGTTGTGATAAGTTGCAGATATTAGCCTGTTTTTTTCGCTTTAAAAGCCTTATTTCCTTTGACAGACTGGTTTTTGATCCCTAGAATTGCGCGCTTATGTCGAACGCCCCATTACCAAAGAAAATTGACCCGCGTAAGCTTGCTGATCGGGGAGTACGGATTGAAGGTGACGCCGAGCTGGCGCTGCTGCCGAATCTGGTCACAATGCTGACTGATTCGCAGGGCAAAGTCTCTGTTGATCTGCAGTTTGATATTGATGAACTGCGTATCCGTACAATTAAAGGCACTGCCGACGCTAAGGTTTATATGGCCTGTCAGCGCTGCCTTGAGCCAGTTGAGATCGACATCGAAGCGAAGTTCAATTTGGCTGTTGCTCCGACTGAGGAGCATGCGAAGAATCTACCCAAGTACTACGATGCTTTAATCGTAGCGGGAGATGATCTGGAGTTGTTTCCAATGGTGGAAGAGGAGTTGATTCTATCGCTTCCGATTGTGCCATATCATGACGACTGCAGTGTGCAGACTTCCTTCGGTGACGTGGCTACGACTGACAATGAAACTGATAAACCGAACCCTTTCAGTGTATTAGCCTCACTGAAGGCTGATAAGTGAAATAGGAGCTATATACCCATGGCAGTACAAAAGAGCAAAGTAACTCGTTCACGTCGCGGACAGCGTCGTTCACACGATGCACTGGGCAACCCAACTCTTTCCGTAGACGCAACTACTGGTGAAACTCACCGTCGTCACCACGTAACTGCTGACGGTTTCTACCGTGGTAAGCAGGTTGTTGCACAGCAAGACGACGAGTAAGCTTGTCTGATAGCATTTGCATCGCGGTTGACGCGATGGGCGGGGACTTTGGTCCCCGCGTTGTTATTCCCGCATCTGTTGACGCTTTAAAGCGCCATCCCCGACTGACCCTTCAAGTTGTTGGTCAGCAAGATATTCTTGCTCCTCTGCTCGCTAAATCCCTGAAAAACGTTTCTGATAAATCCCTGGCGTCCCGTATCAGTATTGTTAATGCTGAAAATGTTATTGCGAACGATGAACGGCCCTCTCATGCGTTGCGTAAGCGTGCGGATACTTCGATGTTTCGTGCTATTAGTCAGGTGGCTGACGGTAGTGCGCAGGCCTGTGTCAGTGCGGGTAATACTGGTGCGTTGATGGCGCTGGGGCGTTTTACACTTAAAATGCTGCCTGGAATTGATCGTCCCGCTATTATTACCGCAATACCTTCGGTTAACGGGATCAGTTATATGCTTGATCTCGGGGCGAATGTTGACTGCAGTGCTGAGCATCTGTTGCAGTTTGCTATCATGGGATCGGTGATGACGCGTGCGGTTGAAGGTATCTCAGAGCCACGCATAGGGTTGTTGAATGTCGGCGCAGAAGAGATTAAGGGCAACGAGCAGGTGAAGCTGGCATCGCGCCTGATACGTGAGCATGGCGGTCTGAACTATGTCGGCTTTATCGAAGGCGACGAAATTTTTACCGGCAGGGTGGATGTCGTGGTATGTGATGGTTTTGTCGGCAATATTGCTTTGAAAAGCAGTGAAGGGGTGGCGCGCCTGATCGGTCGGCAGTTGCGGACAAGTTTTAGTCGCTCCCTGTTGCGCAAAATCATGGCGATGCTCGTGAGCCCGGTGCTGGAAGAGATTCGTGAGCATATCGACCCGGCGCGCCGCAACGGCGCAAGTCTTCTCGGGTTGCAGGGGATTGTGGTTAAAAGTCATGGTTCTGCAAACCGTCAATGCTTTGGTTATGCGATTGATCAGGCCGTGGCAGAGGTAAGTATGGATGTTCCGGGCAGTATTAATCGCCAGCTTGAATTACACGTTAGTTGAGTTTTGTGGGAAATGTTTGATCTATAAGACAAACGTTTTAATTCATAGCGAATCCTGTAAACTACGATCTTTAAATTGTTATGCGTTTATCTGTAAATTGAGGTAACAATGCCACAACCCCTCGCGTTTGTTTTTCCTGGTCAGGGCTCTCAGCACCTGGCTATGCTGGCTGAACTGGCCGCTGAACACACTATTATTCAGGAAACCTTTGCTGAAGCATCAGAAGTGCTGGGCTATGATCTATGGGAACTGACCCAGAACGGTCCTGAAACCGACCTGAATCAAACTGACCGCACTCAGCCAGCACTGCTTACTGCAGGTGTGGCTTTGTGGCGTCTGTGGCTGCAGCAGGGCGGTGCACAGCCTGCCATGATGGCAGGACATAGTCTGGGTGAATATACTGCAATGGTTTGCTCTGGCGCTATTGGCTTTAAAGATGCAGTTAATCTGGTTCGCTTGCGTGGTGAGTTTATGCAGCAGGCGGTTCCGGCAGGTACCGGTGCGATGGCCGCTATTCTTGGGCTGGCAGATGATGCAATTCAGGCAGCCTGTGATGCGGCTGCCGGAGATGAAGTGGTGTCCCCGGTTAACTTCAACTGCCCTGGGCAGGTTGTTATTGCGGGCAATAAGGCGGCTGTAGAGCGTGCCATCGAAGGGTGTAAAGAGGCCGGTGCTAAACGGGCTATACCTTTGCCGGTCAGCGTGCCTTCACACTGTGTGTTGATGAAGCCAGCGGCTGAGCAGATGGCGGCTGAATTAAAAAATATCGACATCCAGATGCCTTCAATTACAGTGATTCAGAATTTCACTGCAAAATCACCTGCCAGCGTCGATGAATTGATCGATAATTTGCTGGCGCAGCTTTACAGTCCGGTTTTATGGACAGACTCTGTACAGAATATGATTGAACAAGGCATTGAGAGCACTATTGAGTGTGGCCCCGGTAAGGTGCTTTCTGGTTTGAATAAAAAGGTTCAGCGCACCCTGGCGGTTGCTGCGATTAATGACCCTGCGGGTCTTGAGAAAGCGCTCAGCGCTTAATCTCTGAAACAAAGGAAAAAGATTATGAGTATCGAAGGCAAGGTTGCACTGGTTACCGGTGCTACTCGGGGTATCGGTAAAGCGATCGCGCTGGAGCTGGGTCGTCAGGGTGTTGTGGTTGTGGGTACTGCGACCAGTGAAAACGGTGCAGCGTCTATTACAGAATATCTGCAGCAAGCGGGCGTCAGCGGTACAGGATTATGCCTGGATGTAGGTTCAAATGAATCCGTTGATGAAGCGCTCAAAGCGATTCAGGATCAGTTTGGTGTGGTGACGATCATCGTCAATAATGCAGGTATCACCCGCGATAATATCATGTTGCGGATGAAAGAGGATGAGTGGGATTCGGTTCTGAATACCAATCTCAAGTCTGTCTATCGGGTGGTAAAAGGCTGTTTGCGCGGCATGACTAAAGCGCGCTGGGGTCGTATCATCAATGTTTCATCCGTGGTTGCTTCAATGGGTAATGCAGGACAGGCAAACTATGCCGCCGCGAAATCAGGTATGGAAGGCTTCAGCCGGGCACTGGCTCGTGAAGTGGCCTCCCGCAACATCACTGTCAACTGCGTTGCCCCCGGTTTTATCGATACGGACATGACCAGCGGGTTGCCGGAAGAGCACAAGGAAACGCTGCAAAAACAGATCCCTATGGGACGTTTAGGACGGCCTGAAGAGATCGCTGCGGTTGTTGGTTTTTTAGCCAGCGATGCAGGCGGATACGTCACCGGAGACACGATCCATGTCAACGGCGGCATGTATATGTCGTAAAGATTTTCCCTAGGGAATTGTTTTTTTTGCAAAAGTGTTGATAATGAGCCGCAGCTCACTGGAGAAATATCGCCGTCAGGCTTGATCCATAGCGGCGGATTCTAATAAAATCCCTGTTCACATCTTCGGGTGTGGATGTCGATAAATAATAGGAAGAGTTATGAGCAACATCGAAGATCGCGTAAAGAAAATCATTGCTGAACAGCTTGGTGTGAAAGAAGAAGAAGTGACTATTGACGCTTCTTTTGTTGAAGACCTGGGTGCAGACTCTCTGGACACTGTAGAGCTGGTTATGGCTCTGGAAGAGGAATTCGAAACTGAAATTCCTGATGAAGAGGCAGAGAAGATCACGACTGTTAGACTGGCAATCGATTACATTAACGCACATCAGTAATCGACTCACCCAGATTGCCGAGAAGCCGCAACTATAGTGATATAGTGCGGCTTTTCTTTTGTTAGACCGGTAAACCAGGAGGATTTGATGTCTCGCAGAAGAGTCGTTGTTACTGGTATGGGGATGCTGACCCCGGTAGGTAACACTGTCCAGGAGACATGGACCAACATTCTTAACGGTAAAAGTGGTGCAGCTGAAATCACTCACTTTGATGCTACGCCGTTTGGTACCCGTTTTTCCGCGCCTGTTAAAGAGTTTGACCTTAGTGCTTATATGAGCCCTAAGGATGCGCGCAAAATGGATCTGTTTATTCAGTACGGTATGGTCGCTGCGATCCAGGCAGTTGAAGATGCCGCGCTTGAGGTGACAGAAGAGAATGCTCCGCGTATCGGTGTAGCCATCGGTTCAGGTATTGGTGGTTTGCCCATGATTGAGGCGACCCACGATACTCTTAACAAGAGTGGTCCGCGGCGAATTTCACCGTTTTTTGTGCCTGGCAGCATCATCAATATGATTGCTGGCAACCTGGCGATCAAATATGGCTTCAAAGGGCCTAATATTGCGATCACTACGGCTTGTACAACCGGTACTCATAATATTGGTTTTGCAGCCCGAATGATTCAGAACAGTGATGCCGACATTATGGTTGCCGGCGGTGCTGAGATGGCAACGACACCTTTAGGTGTGGGCGGCTTTTCTGCTGCGCGGGCGCTATCAACCCGCAATGATGACCCACAGGCAGCCAGTCGGCCATGGGACAGAGACCGTGATGGCTTTGTTCTGGGTGATGGTGCCGGTGTTATCGTGCTTGAAGAGTACGAAGCTGCTAAAGCCCGTGGCGCTAAGATCTATGCTGAGCTGGTAGGTTTCGGCATGAGTGATGACGCGTACCATATGACCTCACCTCCGGATGACGGTGCTGGTGCTGCGATGTCGATGGCCAATGCAATTAAAGATGCGGGTCTTAATCCGGATCAGGTTAATTACATTAACGCGCACGGCACATCTACACCTGCGGGTGATATTGCCGAGTCCAACGCTGCTAAGCTGGTGCTGGGTAATGCTGCCGGAGATGTCCGTATGAGCTCGACTAAATCGATGATCGGCCATCTGTTAGGGGCTGCCGGTGCGGTTGAGGCGATCTTTTCGGTATTGGCGATCCGCGATCAGGTGGCTCCGCCAACCATCAACCTGGATAACCCGTCAGACGGGTGTGACCTGAACTATGTGCCTCATACAGCTCAGGAAGCGCCAATTGAAGCGGCGGTATCCAACTCTTTCGGCTTCGGTGGTACTAACGGTACCCTAGTATTCCGTAAGATCTGAGTATACGGGCGTACTTAGCGTGCGCCCGTTCTCTTTATGACGCAAAATATCCTTATAAACGGCCTATCTGAGCAGTCTCTTCCGGCGAACGATCGGGGGCTGGCGTACGGTCACGGCCTGTTTGAAACGATAGCGCTGAATGGTTCTCAACCCGTCGCCTGGCAGGCTCATCTCGCGCGCCTCAAAGAAGGCGCTGCCCGTATTGCTATTCCATTGCCGGATAATATCGATCAACTGCTTGAAGAGGATCTGTCTTGCCTGCTTGCTCAACAGAGCTCAGACAGAAGTTCTGATAAAAGTTCTGACATAAGTTCTGAGCAAGACCACAGTGTTCAACGTCAGGTGCTGAAAATTACGATTACCCGTGGCTGTGGTGGACGTGGATATGCGGTCGATGACACGGTTTCGATTAACCGCGTTGTTCAACTCAGTGCTTTTCCTCAATACCCGGATAATCCCGCTGAGAATGGCATTGTGGTCAGGTTATGTCGGACTTCTTTAGCGTTAGCACCCCAGCTGGCCGGTATTAAGCACCTCAACCGTCTTGAGCAGGTTTTAGCCCGTGCTGAGTGGCATGATGTCAGTATCCGCGAAGGACTGGTGCTGGACACTGAGGGCTTTTTGGTGGAAGGCACCATGAGTAACCTGTTCTGGTCACAGGGCGGAGTTCTGTATACCCCACAATTAGACCGCTGTGGTGTGAATGGCATCATTCGGCAACGTATTATCAGTATTGCCTCGCAGCATGGTATAGCCCTGCATCAGGGCTTGTTTACCCCTGAGGTGCTGCTTGTTGCTGATGAAGTGTTTGTTTGTAACAGCATCATCGGCATATGGCCAGTCACCGGGACTGTTTTGCCTCAGAATCAACGTCCTGAATGGCTGGTTGGTCCGATCACCAGGATGCTGCAGTCTCAGTTGTCCGCTGAAGGAATCTATTAGTGCGTAAAGTTGTTGTCTCTTTTGTCATTACTCTGGTTGTTGTTATTGCAGCGGCCTACGGCGGCTGGCGCTCGTTACAGTCCTATCTGGACACCCCCCTGAATCTGTCTCAGTCACACACGATTATGGTCGAGCAGGGGAGCAGTTTTGGTCGGCTCGCCAGTCAGCTCGCCGCTGAAGGGGTGATGGAAAAGCCGGACTGGTTTGCGTTCTTCATCCGGTTAAAGAAAGTCGGTCACCTGCTGAAAGCGGGAGAGTATGAGATTGTTCCCGGCACAACTCCCCGGACGTTACTGGTTCAGTTGGTTGAAGGCAAGATTATTGCCTATAACTTTACAATTATAGAGGGCTCTACTTTCAAACAGTTAAGAGAGTCTCTTAAAGCAAATAAGCAGATAAAGCAGACGCTGGACAGCAAAACAGATATCGAGCTGATGACTTTGCTCGGACTTAAAGATACTCATCCTGAGGGGATGTTTCTGGCGGACACTTATCAGTTCCACCGGGGCATGACCGATTTTGATCTGCTTAAACGTGCTAATGCTTTACTGCAATCTGAGCTCGATAAAGCCTGGCAGACTAAAGCCGATGATCTGCCATACCAGTCCGCTTATGATGCCTTGATTATGGCGTCCATCGTTGAGAAAGAGACAGCGCTGAGCTCGGAGCGTCCCGCTATCGCCGGTGTTTTTGTAAAGCGGCTAAAACAAGGCATGAAAATGCAGACCGATCCGACGGTCATTTATGGCATGGGAGATCGTTACAAGGGTAATATTACCCGTGCTGATCTTCGTCGACCCAGTCCGTACAATACTTACACTATCAGTGGGCTGCCTCCGACGCCGATAGCGATGGTGGGGCGCGAAGCGATTCAGGCGGCGTTACACCCTGAAAATAACAAGTGGCTCTATTTTGTCGCCAAAGGTAATGGCAGTCACCAGTTCTCGGCAACCCTGGCAGAGCACAATAAAGCGGTCAGGGAGTACCAGTTACGCCGGCGCAGTGATTATCGCTCCAGTCCGGGCCAATAATACCGGTAATCAGTATTTGTAAGAGGCGCTTAAAAGGGCGTCGGAAAAACACAGACAAATCGTGGATCATATGAGTTGGGAAGCATGAGTTCAGGCCGTTTTATCACACTGGAAGGAACTGAAGGAGTTGGTAAATCAACTAACCTGCGGTTTATAGAATCGGTCCTGCAGCAGCATCAGGTCCGTTATCAGTTGACCCGTGAGCCAGGTGGTACGCCGCTGGCTGAACAGGTGCGTGAATTGTTGCTGGCTAATCGCGATGAGGTGGTTGCTGACGATGCTGAGTTATTGCTGGTGTTCGCTGCCCGGGCACAACATCTTGAGCGGGTCATCCGGCCGACCCTTGCTGAAGGCTGCTGGGTGCTGTGTGATCGCTTTACCGATGCCACTTTTGCCTATCAGGGTGGCGGTCGTGGGCTCAGCAAAGAGCTGATTGGTCAGTTGGAAACAATGGTGCAGCGTGGTCTGCAGCCGGACCTGACAATTCTGCTGGATCTGCCAGTCGAGATCGGTCTGGCCCGGGCCAGCCAGCGAGGCACGCTGGACCGGTTTGAAAATGAACGGATCACTTTTTTCGAACAGGTACGTAGCGCCTATCTTGAGCGTGCAGCCGCCGACCCGAAACGCTTTGCAGTAATCGATGCTTCAGGCACACTGGAACAGGTGCAGCAGCAAATTGCCGTAGTACTTGAACGTTACCTTCAGGAGCAAAATCGGTGAGTGACACTCTCTGGCAGGACCGTGCAGTGGTATTACCCTGGCTAAAAGGGCGCTGGGAGTATCTTCTTGAACTCAAAGCCCAGAATCGCTTCCCCCATGCGTTGCTGATTAACGGCCCTGAGGGGATTGGTAAGGCCTGCTTTGCGCTGGCGCTGGCGAACTATGTTCTCTGCCGTGAGCCTAAGGCTGGAGCCGCCTGTGGTCACTGTCGCAGTTGTGAGCTGACCAGCAGTGGAAACCATCCGGATCTTTATCTGCTAAAACCTGAAGAGCAGGGCAAGCCGATCAAGATTGATCAGGTCCGCGAACTGACCAACTTCATCTACTCAACCGCACAGCAGGGGGGGTATCGGGTGGTAATACTCGATCCCGCCGACAGTATGAACATCAATGCGGCCAATGCCTTGCTGAAAATGTTGGAGGAGCCCGGCTCAAATACCTTGCTGATGCTGTTGACTCACCGTCTGGGACAGATGTTGCCGACCATCAAAAGTCGTTGTCAGCGGGTTGATATGCCGCCTGCGGATCTTTCGCTGGCCACCCAGTGGGTTGCCACGCAGCTGCAAGTAGATGCCGCTGAAGCCGCGCAGCTGCTCGTGATTGCGCATAACTCACCGTTGCAGGCATTGTCCTATAAGCAGGATGACCTCTTGGGGTTGCGGGCTAAAGTGTTGAAAGGGCTGGCGGATATTCTCAAGAATCGAAGCAGTTCAGTTGAGGTCGCGCAGTCGCTGTATAAAGAGGATCTTGAACTAGTGCTAGGCTGGATTTACAGCTGGACAGTTGATATCGCCAGATCATCGGAAAACCAGGCAGATCCTGAGCTATTACGTCACACTGATGCGAAGAATATGCTGTTAGCTCTGGCGCGCAAAGTCAGCAGTCAAAAGCTGTATCAGTTCGCTGATGAGGTGCAGGCCGCACGCAAGGATCTGATGTTTCGCCGTAATCCGAATAAGCAGTTGCTGATGGAGACATTGCTAAGCAACTGGTATTCGCTGCCAAGGCCTAACTAACTGACTTAACAGGATATACAGCGGCCCAAAGCAATAGTAATATATAGACAGTCTGAATCAGGATGAAATTTGCACTAGGGAGGCTATACGGCCTATGTCAGTTGTACCCCGAATGAGTCATGGGATTCTATCCCTGGCAATTGAGACCAAGGAAGATCTCTATAAATCCTTTATGCCATTTATCAAAAATGGCGGGTTGTTCATTCCGACTACCCGAACCTATCAGCTTGGCGAAGAGGTTTTTATGCTGCTGAGCCTGATTGATGAGGATGATAAAATTCCGGTCACAGGTAAAGTTGTCTGGGTAACCCCAAGAGCGGCTCAGGGTGGACGCATCCCCGGTATCGGTATTCAACTGTCTCAGGATGATGCAACACTGATCTCCAAGATTGAAACCTATATTGCGACATTGCGAAATTCTGGCAGACGCACTAATACGATGTAATTCCGAGTTACCCTCATGTTTGTAGATTCACACTGTCATCTCGATAGGCTGGACCTTTCTGGCCGAAATAATGACCTACAGGCTGTCATGGATGATGCAGCGGCCCGCAATGTTTCCCGTATGCTGTGTGTTGCCATCGACATGGAAAAGCTTCCCGGCATGCTGGCAACGGTTAACCGCTTCGATAACGTTTATGCCTCGGCGGGCGTGCATCCGCTTCATGTTACCGAAGGTATCCCTGAAATATCCACCCTGCTTGAGTATGCAGCAGACCCGAAAATAATCGCGCTGGGTGAGTCGGGGCTGGATTACTATTATCAGAAAGATACCATTGAGCGGCAGCAAGAAAGCTTTATTCGCCATCTGCAAGCATCGGCGCAGTCCCGGTTACCGGTTATTGTGCATACCCGCGACGCCCGTGAAGATACTATCAGTTTGCTGCGCCAGCATGCCGATCCTGTGGTGGGCGGGGTATTACACTGCTTTACCGAGAACTGGCAGATGGCCAGTGAAGCATTGGAACTCAACTACATGATCTCTTTTTCCGGGATTATAACCTTCCGAAATGCAGCCGAACTGAGAGAGGTGGTTCGTCAGGTGCCGATTGAAAATCTGTTGATTGAAACCGACTCACCCTATCTGGCTCCGATACCCTATCGTGGCAAGTCAAATGAACCTCAATATGTTGTTGAAGTCGCCCAGTGTGTTGCGGATATCAAAGGGCTTCGCATTGAAGAGGTTGCCGAGATAACCAGTGCCAATTTTGACCGCATGTTTCCTAAAGCGGTTAGCGGCTGACAATGAGTCGGCCTCCGGTTGCCCCTCCAGTCAGTTATATCGAGCCGGTATTTCGCCCACCGAGTGAAGCAAACTCTCTTATTCTCCAGGTCACCAATGGTTGCAGCTGGAACCGCTGTACCTTCTGCGAAATGTATATTGATCCGCAGAAAAAATTCAAACCGAAAGACGAAGCCCTGTTACTTGAAGAAATTAAGCGTTGCGGACAGCAGATGCCCGGTATCAGGCGGGTGTTTCTGGGTGATGGCGATCCGATGGTGTTGTCATTCCGGCGTTTGAAAACCATTCTCGAAGCGATACAAACGTATCTCCCAGGCGTGACCCGGGTGTCAACTTATGCACTACCTGCCAATCTTAAGCATAAAACTGTCGAAGAGCTTCGGGCGTTACGTGAGCTTGGCCTGAAGCTGATCTATGTCGGGGCCGAAAGTGGCGATGATGAGGTGCTGCGCTGTATCGATAAAGGCGAGACCTTTGAAACCACCCGTGATGGCTTGCTGAAAGCAAAACAGGCAGGGATTAAAACCTCAGTGATGCTGATCAATGGTTTGGGAGGTACCCGTATGAGTGAACAGCATGCGCTGGCCTCTGCGCGACTGGTAAATGCCGTCCAGCCGGATTACCTCGCAACGCTGGTGTTGTTTTCCCGTCGGGGCAATACCCGGGTCGCTGGAGGGTTCGGTGGTGATTTTATCCCGTTGAACCAGCGCCAGTTATTTCAGGAGATGGAGCTATTTCTGTCAAATCTGACCCTGGAGAAGACCCTTTTTCGCAGCGATCATGCTTCAAACTTTTTAGTTTTAAAAGGCGTACTTAACCGTGATCTGGAATCGATGCTGCAGCAGTTGCGTACCGCGATAGAGACGCCGGACAGAGTGTTTCTGCGGCAGGACTATCAGCGCGGTCTGTAAAGCGCTTTCCGTATCGGTCATTCACGCGAACTTTCAAATACCTCTACAACTGTCTTAGCGGTATTAAATCATGCGAAAAGTTTACATATCGTTCGCATTCGAAAACCAGTCGTTACCTGAAGATTATGTATCGCTTTAGCCGTTTTATATCTCAGTCAGTGGTTGGCATAAGTGATCTGATATCCAGGCTGCGACCTCATCTAACCCTATACTTATCTGTTATCACCCATCCTCATTGAGTAGTAGTTACATCAGAAATTCTTTGCTTTATACTTTTGTCTAAGATGTTATCTCTCATAAGAATACAACAAAAGGTAATAAGTCATGAGAAGACCTGTACGGATTGCTGTCACTGGGGCAGCGGGGGCGATTAGTTATAATCTGCTATTTAAAATTGCAGCCGGTGAGATGATGGGTCGTGATCAGCCGGTTATTCTTCAGTTGATTGAAATTCCTGAAGCAATGGAAGCACTTCGCGGTGTCGCGATGGAACTCGAAGATTGTGCTTACCCGTTGTTGCACACGATCACCCTGCACGATAACGTCGAAGATGGCTTTAGCAACTGTCATTATGCGTTGCTGGTCGGTGCCCGTCCCCGCGGGCCGGGTATGGAACGTAGCGATCTGTTGGAAGTCAACGCGGAGATTTTCGCCCGTCAGGGTAAGGCACTGAATGATTTTGCCAACCGTGATGTTAAAGTACTCATTACCGGTAACCCTGCCAATACCAATGCACTGATCGCCAGTCGTAATGCGCCAAAACTGAGCCCATCGCAGTTTACCTGTCTGACACGGCTGGATCATAACCGTGCCAAAGGTATGCTGGCCAGCCAGTGTGGTGTTACTGCCCGGGATATTCAGAATATTATTATCTGGGGTAACCACTCTCCAACCCAATATCCTGACCTGCACCATGCCACAGTGTTTGGACAGCCTGCGATGGGGCAGATCGATACCGCCTGGTATCGGGATGAGTTTATTCCCCGGGTACAGGAGCGGGGCAGTGAAATTATTAAAGCACGAGGCTTATCCAGTGCTGCATCAGCGGCTCAGGCGATTGTTGATCAGATGCACAACTGGACACAGGGTACTGATCCGGGTGAGATTGTCAGTATGGGTATATTGAGTGATGGCAGCTATGGTATCGAGAAGGGGGTTTTCTTCTCCTTTCCGGTGCGCTGTAACTATGGTCGCTATCAGATCGTTCATGGTCTTGATATCAGTGATTTCAGCCGTAAGCAGCTCACCGCTACTGAACTCGAGTTACTTGAAGAGAAAGCGGTTGTTGAACACCTTCTGCCGAAAGAGACTGAGGAATCGCATATGAATCTGACTATCTGCCTGAAGTCCGGCGTGACTCTGTATGCGGATGGCACAGGGCCAAGTCAGGAAAGTAAGTTCCTGAATAACAACCGGGTACTCTGATCGCAGAGTTTTGACACAAACAATTAAAGCCCTGCCTGAGTTATCCCGGCGGGGCTTTTTTATGATGGACAAATATCGATGGTGGAGATAATTACCGTTAACACCCGTGGCCAGGGGTTATATGAATTTACGGATAAAGTCAGACGCTTGCTTGATATAAGTGCTGTGCAGGAAGGCCTGTGCAGTTTGCTGATTCAGCATACCAGTGCCAGTTTGACGATTCAGGAAAATGCTGATCCCAGTGCTCAGCATGATCTGGAAAACTGGCTTAATCGGCTGGTACCCGAAGGCGACCCGCTCTATACCCATACGTTTGAAGGCCGGGATGACATGCCAGCACATATCAAAGCAGCGCTGACCGCAACCACGTTGTCGATACCGGTTAAAAATGGCAGCTTGATGCTAGGAACCTGGCAGGGGATCTATTGCTGGGAACATCGTCACAGTCGCCAGGTAAGATCAATTGCCGTACATATCGCTTAGGTGCTTTCGGACTAAAACGATGTAAACAGATCTAGCGGTGTGATCTGCTCAGGGTTATCCATCGACCTGTATTGGTTCTTCGCTATCATCAGCTTCACTGGCGCGCGTGGTCAAACCCCAGAAGGCTGCAATATGGCGGGTAGAGGAGATATCGACATCGAGCATATACTCGCCACTCGCGCCACAGCCGTAGTCGCCGCCCGTTTTAATCGGGGTACCATGGCCCATCCCGGTAATGCTGTATTCCTCTACCTGCTCATGACCGGCGGCATCGTTCCAGACCCGTCGGGGATACCCATCGATGACATCAGTGAGGCTTGGCTCATCCGGCAGGTTGTAAAGGCTAAGCCACTGTTTAAGGATCGCTTCGGCGTTCAAGGGGTCTACAGTGCTATCGTTGCTGCCGTGCCAGATTGATACTGTTGGCCAGCGACCGTCATAGTCTGAGGCTTCCTGCAGCCTGGCTGCAAGCTGCTGTGATGTTGGGCCGCCGGGCCAGCCCTGCATGCTGCTATAGGCTGCTGGAAATGTGTCAGCACAACCGTATGGCATTCCGGCAATGATGGCCCCTCCGGCAAACACATCCGGGCAGGTTGCAAGCATGATTGAGGTCATGGCGCCGCCCGCAGACAAGCCGGTGATAAAGATGCGCTGTCGATCGATGGTATGATCGCTGACAACCTGCTCAATCATATTCAGGATGGAGAGCGGCTCACCCACGCCGCGACTGTTGTCACCCGGCTCAAACCAGTTGAAACTGAGTAACCAATTATTCGAACGTTGCTGCTCGGGGAACAGCACTGCAAACCCATGCCGGTCGGCAAGCTCTGACCAGCCTGACCCGTGGTTATACTCCGCCGCAGTCTGGTAGCAGCCATGTAGCACAACGACCAGAGGTGCATTCTCAGGCAACTCCTCCGGTATGTAGGTCCACCCCCGCAAAGCCCCCGGATTGGCTCCGAATCCGATCAGCTCCGACAGGCTATCTATTGAAGGTTTACTCTCTGTCATAGAGGTAAATGGATTCATTATAGTGGTTATCATGTGGTCCTTTTGTGGCAGGCATTATCCCGAAAAACCGAGTGTTAAGGTTCTTATTTTCTCAGGCATGCGGCGAAAGCCCGAGACGCTGATCAGCCCTCATAAATCTATAACAGTGGGCATTATAAAATCCCTCTGATGATCATACGGTATATAAAGTATAAATTCTGTTCGTTAACGAACAGAGGTGCTCAGGCCTGGGGCATTTTGGTTAGAAATGAACCGTGCGATAAACAGGCTTTGTGCGATTGCGCACAGACACTGAAAAAAGCGGGATGTATAAATAATGGACAAGCCATTGATCAGTCTAATCCCACTGGGAAGGTGCTTATCACCTGTAACGGATTCCATGTTGTCCCGTGAAAGGAGTTTATTTATGTACGGATTCAGTATACAGCTAGAGCTACCCTTTGATACTGCCGTCAGCAAAGTCATCGGGGCTTTAAAAAAAGAGGGCTTTGGTGTGCTCAGCGATATCGACGTTCAGGCGACCTTAAAAGAAAAGCTCAATATTGATCATCGACCCTATCGAATACTCGGTGCCTGCAATCCCGCGCTTGCTCATCAAGCGATAGAAGCTGAACCTGATGTCGGTTTGCTTCTGCCCTGTAACGTGGTTGTGCGCGAAGATGAAGATGGCAGCGTAACGATCGCGTTTATGAATCCATCGGCGGTGTTGCAGCTGGTCGACAAGCCGGAAGTACATGCACTGGGCAATGAGGTGTTAGGTTTACTGCAGAATGTCTGTGCGAGCCTCAAAGTAGAGAATGAGCAATTGCCGGCCTGAGTCTGCTTTGTTCAGTGGACAAAGCTAACTACGCAGCTCTGGCCGCTGATGATAAATCTCATAAGGCTATTCCGCTGACAATCATTCTGAATATCAATCAATATCAAAAATGGGGAAAGGTAATGAGTAAGAAAGAACTTTATCAGCAGAAATTACAGGCGCATCTGGATGAAATGAGCGCCGATATTAACAAGCTAAAGGCAAAAGCAGATAACGCAGGTGCCGATGTTCAGCTTGAATACTATAAGCAGCTTGAAGAGTTGAAAACAATGCAAGCCTCAGCCAGAAATAAGCTTGATGAGCTTAAGAATGCGGGTGACGATGCATGGGAGGATCTTAAAACAGGTATGGACAGTGCGTGGGGTTCGATTAGCACTGCGCTGAAGTCAGCCAGCTCACGATTTAAATAAGCGCTTGTAAACTGTGAAACCTTTGACTAAGGCCGCAAGTGTATGTTCTGAATCGATAAGCCGGCTATTTAAACACAATGTCTGCAGCATTAACGCTGCAGACACAGGGTGCCTGATGGAGGGGATGACAGCCTTGTATGGCCAGCACTGAGCGTCTCAGGACTGCTGTTGTTCTAACAGTGAATTTTTAAAACCCGCCAGCATTCGGTCAAGATCGAGCAGAATAATAAGCTGCTCTTCGCGGTAACAAACACCCTGAACAAACTGCCGTTGGCTATCTTCGCGCATAACGCCCGGCGCTCTTTCTGTCTCACTTTCCGGCAGGTTAAGCACCTCATCAACACCGTCAACCAGAATGCCGAGCACTTCCTGGTCATCAAACTCAACCACGACGATACGGGTGTTATGGTCGATCTCAGTATCTTCCAGCTTAAACAGCGTACGGGAGCTGACAACCGTCACGACACTACCGCGCAGGTTAATGATTCCGAGAATACCATCCGGTGCGCCGGGGACCGGCGTTATATCGGTAAAACGCAGAACCTCTTTAACTTGCATAACATCGATAGCGTATAGCTCATCTGCAATCGAAAAGGTCGCCCATTTTCGGTAAGCCTCCTGAGTTTCGCCACTTTTTTTATGCTGCTCGTAAACATTCGAGCTAAGCTCTGCCTGAATCTGCTGTAGTTGTTTAGCTGCGTCTTCAAGACCCATAGGTTGCTCTCTTATGCTATCTGTTTCAGCCAGCGAAGACTTTCAGTCGTGCTGACGGAGGGGTTATATTCAAGACTTGTTATACCGGAGTATCCCATATCATCCAGGGCTTTAAAAATATTGCTGAAGTTTAGCTCCCCAGTTTGTGGTTCATGTCTTCCGGGGACATCGGCAAACTGTATATGGCCAATGTTATCCAGATGATTTCTTAGCGTTTGAATCAGGTTACCCTCCATGATCTGCATATGATAGATATCGTATTGCAGCTTAATATTGGGGTGAGCGACGGCCTTAAAGAGCGCAAACGCCTGGGCGCTGTTATTGAGGAAAAAACCCGGAATATCCTGGGTATTGATCGCTTCCGCCAGCAGTTGAATATCGGCTTTTGCGCATGCTTTAGCACAGAATCGCAGATTATCGATAAAGGTTTTTTCAGCCAAATCATAGTCACAATCTTCAGGAAGTATACCTGACAATATATTGATATTATTGCAGTTTAGTATTTTTGCATATTCGATTGCGAGCGCGACTCCCTGACGAAACTCATCAACTCGATGCGGATGGCAGGCGATACCACGGTCGCCGGATTGCCAGTTGCCAGCAGGGGCATTCAGAAGTACCAGTTGCTGTTGATTCTCTGTCAGCAGGCTAGCAATCTGGGCGGCGGGCAGTTCGTAGGGAAACTGAATTTCGACCTTGCTAAACCCATGCTCTGCAGCGGCGGCAAAGCGCTCCGGTAATGGCACCTCGGTGAACAGCATACTCAGATTAACGGCAAAATCAGGCATGGCGTGCCTCCTGGTTAATGATCTTGATTATGAGTGATCAGATAGCACGTCAGACAGCTCGTAGGGAGAGGCGGTCGGTTTATCGTTCAGTGTACGATTATGGTTAAGCATCTCCAGTTGCAACAATAAGCCGCTGTGATCAACCTCTTCAAAGCCTTTGTTCACCAGCTGCTGATACTGGTCACAGGTTTGCTGTACCAGTGGCAGACTAAGCTGTTCCGCCTTCGCGGTATCCAGAATGGTCCTCAGGTCTTTCAGCTGAACACGGGCAGTTGCGCCGGGGTTAAATTCACGATCAATCATCCGCTGACCGTGCAACTCAAGAATCCGGCTGCTGGCAAAGCCGCCCAGCAGCGCTTCACGCACGGCGGCAGGGTCAGCACCGCCCTCAGCTGCCAGCAACAGGGCTTCTGCAACCGCGCCGATAGTGATGCCTACAATTGCCTGATTGGCGCATTTTGCTAACTGGCCCGACCCCGCAGGGCCGATATAGGTTGCTTTGCCAAGTGCACTGAACAGTGTCTGGCAGCGGTCAAATACCGCTTTGTCGCCACCGGCCATAATTGCCAGTGATCGCTGCTCAGCACCCACCGTTCCACCGGATACCGGTGCATCCAGATAGTCTACACCGATATTCTTAAAGCGGGCGTAGTGTTGTTTGGCCAGCCCGGGAGGAACAGAACTCATATCAATGACGGTACTGCCGGTCTTATATCGGACAGGCGTATCCTTACTGAACAGCACCTGGTCAACAATCGGACCATTTTCCAGCATGGTGATGATGATGTCGGCATCCGCAATCGCTTCAGCGGGTGTCGGCGCAACCCTGGCGCCATTATCGGAAAGCGTTTGCGCTTTGCTGAGGGTGCGGTTCCACAGCGTCAAATGATAACCGGCATTGAGCAGGTTAACGGCCATTGGACGGCCCATCAGACCTATTCCGAGAAAAGCGATTTTCATCGAAAATACTCCGTTACAAGCAGTTGGTGGGTTTAGGCAGGCCTGCAATTTTACTGGCGAGCTTGGCCGGGCTGCCGGGGAACAGGGACATCAGATAGATACTCTTACCTTTGTCGGCGCCCAGTTCGGCGGTGATCGCTTTAATCAGCGGGCGCATCGCCGGAGACATCTCAAACTGCTGGTAGAACTGCCGCAGCACCGCCAGAATTTCCCAGTGAGCATCGCTTAGCTGAATACCTTCCTGCTGCGCCAGTTGCTCAGCAACAGCAGGGGCCCAGTCATCAAGGTTGCGCAGGTAACCTTCGTTATCAACGGGAATTATTACACCATTTACCGTTAGATTATCCATCTCAGAACCAGCTCACCACTTTACCGTAGCGGCAACTTAACTCGACAAAACCGTCATAACCGATGGCACGAAAATCCTGATTGAGATCTTTCAGCCCACGGGCAATTGCATCATCTTCGAGCAGGTAACACTGCACGCTACCGGGAAGCCGGGTAAACAGTTCTGCATAGGCTGGCATTGCCGCGTATACGCCGTTTTCGATCAGCAGCAGGGCATCACCATTGCTGACAGCGGAGAGGCTGTCACGCAGAGCGCTGCTCTCTGACGGGGTTTTGTTAATCAGGTGAAGTGTCATAATCAGAAGCTCAAAACCTGGTCCTGCTTTTTGATCAGCGCGGCGATGCCACTCTGGTCCAGCAGAATAATATTTAATTCGATATCGTCGGGTCGGATACCGCGCTGTTCAAGTGCACGCTGGCAGACATAGAGCTGGTCGATATCATACATCTCCAGCATAGACAGGTTTGCCGACAGGTTCTTCTGGCCAATCGCAGCAGCGTTGTGCGCAGGTAATAGCTGCAGTACCGCATCATCCATAAATAGCAGGCTGAGCGGCTGCTCAAACACGGAGATCGTCAGGGCAACATCAAGGGCGTCCCGGGCGGCACTGCTACCGTAGGGCGCTTTGCGGTTGATAATCAGAAATGATTTTTTTGTATCACTCATTATCAGGCTCCAAAGGTCACAACACGGTCAGAGAGGATGCCTGCTTCAACCAGCTGTCCCAGCCCTGAAAGGGTAAAGTCGGGGCTTAGATTGTGGCCGCTTTTCTCATAACGACGGGCCTCATTTTCGTCCAGAACCCCACGTCTCACGGCTGCAGCGATACAGACCACCAGATCCAGGTCGTGCTCGCAGGCGAGCGCAGTCCATTCCGACGGAATATTGGCCTCATCCTGAGGTGGAGCTGCCAGAGCCGAACCGCTGTGGACTCCATCCGCATAAAAAAACACCCGATGAATCGTGTGTCCGAGTTTTAACACGCTTCTGCTAAATTGCAGCGCGCTGGCAGAAGCCTGGGA
The DNA here is from genome assembly GCF_937127095.1 of uncultured Amphritea sp. Taxonomy (GTDB): domain Bacteria; phylum Pseudomonadota; class Gammaproteobacteria; order Pseudomonadales; family Balneatricaceae; genus Amphritea. The sequence continues at coordinate 104,068 of NZ_CAKZLP010000077.1, read as the reverse complement.
GCTATAGGGGGCTCCGGTAACAACGATTGAAAAAATCATAATGTATTGATTTCTGTAAACTAAAAAGCCCTGCAATCTTATCAGGATTGCAGGGCTTTGTGTGTTGTTTTCAGTAGGTGAAAACTAAAATCCTTAGTCTTCGTTAAGGAAGCCTACCAGGCTTAGCAGGTGTATCAGAAGGTTGTAGATGTTCAGGTAAAGGCTAACAGTCGCCATGATGTAGTTGGTGTAGGTGCCGTTAACAATATTACTGGTGTCGTAGAGAATAAAACCAGACATCAGCAACACAACGCCAGCAGAGAATGCCAGATGCATCGCACCGATATTAACGCCCATCATCGGCAGAACAAACAGAGCAACCATTGCGATCAGCAGAACCATGGAGCCTGCCGCAAGGAAGCCGCCCATAAAGCTGAAGTCTTTTTTGCTAGTCAGTACATAAGCAGATAAACCGAGAAAGGTCGCTGCGGTCATACCCATTGCTGTCATGACGATCTGTCCACCATTGGCCATTGCCAGGTAGTGGTTCAGAATAGGGCCAAGACCAAAACCCATCAAACCGGTAAAGGCGAAGGTCATTGGCAGAGCCCAGACGCTGTTTTGCATCTTATTGAGGATAAATATCATCACAAAACTGACAATAATACTGCCTAAGTAGACGATGAACGGTGGGTTAATCGCCATGGAGATACCAGCGGTTACCGCACTGAATACCAGTGTCATCGCAAGTAGCATATAGGTGTTACGAATCACCTTATTGGTCGATAGTACAGATTGCTCTGAACGCGTCGCCGTCATTGTGTCGATATTACGCATCTTATCCCTCTGGAAATTAAGGCGTTAGGTGCCATTTAAGTTTATCGGATACCCTATATATATAGGTTTTTATCAGCATTTCAACCATACAGGTATTACGTCTTAATAAGTATGACCGGATCATCTTAGTTAGGTTCATAGGCAATCAGAGGATTTATTGGTAAGCTGCGCGGCTTAAATGACCCAGGTAAACCGCAACGATGTACCCCATCAATATTCTTTTTGAAGATGAATACTATTTCGCTATCGACAAACCGGCCGGATTATTAGTACATCCAAGCCCGATAGAGCGTCGTGCGACCAATGCAATTGCGTTGATTCGCGAGCAGATGGGGATTAAAGCCTATACAGTGCATCGTCTTGACCGGCCCACGTCCGGGGTGCTGATCTTTGCTAAAACCTCTGAAGCCGCAAACAAACTCAATATCTGTTTTGCTGAGCGCCGGGTGCAGAAAACCTATCTTTGTGTCTGTCGTGGATATACAGAAGAGCAGGGGGTGATTGATTACCCGCTGAAAGAGATTATCGATAAAGTCGCAGATAAAAACGCAAACCCGAATAAGCCCGCAAAAGACGCTGTTAGCGAATACCGTCGACTGGGTACTGTTGAGCTGCCAATCCCGGTGGGTAAATATCCTGCAGCCCGCTACTCTCTGGTAGAAGTAAAACCTAAGACTGGACGCAAACATCAGATTCGTCGTCACCTGAAACATATATTTCACCCCCTCGTAGGCGATACTCAACACGGCGATGGCAAGCATAACTCACTGTTCAGAGGCCATTTTGGCCTGGACCGTCTGCTGCTGATGGCGACTAAGCTGGAATTTATTCACCCTTTTACTGAACAGCCGATTGAGATCAATGCCCCGGTTTCACCCTGGGTTGACCAGTTGTTTGCAGAGTTCGGCTGGCAGGGGCTTTATCCTGCAGCAGAAGCGATCGATGAGGTTCAGCCAGGCCGTTCGGACTGAATCACTTGATCCTTCCAGTAATCTGTCAATAGTCGATAGCCTGCCCATATTTTCGTTATATGGGCTAAATCATCTGCCAGGTAGCCTGCACGCCGTTCATCTCGAATAAAACTGATGGTTTTATTGTCTTTTTCTGCCTTTTTACTATTGTCCACCGGTGTAATTTCCGTATCCTTAACGGTCAACGAAATAACTTTACTCTAGCCGTGATGGAATCACCTGAATGACCAACAACACCTCCTTTGCTGAGCGCCTGAGCGCTCAGTCTGATCAGCTTAAAATCGGTATTATCGGCGCCATGGATGAAGAGGTCGAACTGCTGAAACAATCTATGGAGGAGCGTCAGGAGCACACGATTGCCGGCTATAGCCTCTACACCGGAACGATGCATGGAGTACAGGTTGTACTGCTGAAATCCGGTATTGGTAAAGTGAATGCTGCCATCGGCACTACGCTGATGCTGCAGGAGTTTCAGCCTACCTGTGTGATCAATACCGGGTCTGCTGGCGGTTTTGCCACTGAACTTGAAGTAGGGGATGTAGTGATCTCTACTGAAGTCCGTCATCACGATGTGGATGTCACCGTGTTTGGTTATGAGCATGGCCAGGTGCCTGGCTTGCCTGCTGCCTTCATACCTGACAACTTTCTTGGGGACGTGGCGCAGCGCTGCGTCTCTCGCATGGAGGGGATCAAAACGGTAAAAGGGCTGATTGCCACCGGTGATTCCTTTATGAACTGTCCTGAGCGGGTTGCCAAAACCCGTGAACATTTTCCAACGATGAAAGCAGTTGAGATGGAAGCCGCCGCCATTGCGCAAACCTGTTATCAGTTTGATGTGCCATTCATTGTTATCCGGGCGCTGTCTGATATCGCCGGCAAAGAATCCAATCTATCATTTGATCAGTTTCTGGTGGTGGCAGCTAAACACTCCGCTGAGATGGTGATGGCGATTGTACAAACCATCGCTGATGAAGCGGCCTGATTAGCCCGCACAGTATTCAGATTCAGTAATTATAACGATAAAGATCAACGGAAAGAAAATGACGACATCTTTTTATCCACCACAGCGAACGCTGATGGGGCCGGGCCCTTCCGATGTTAACCCACGGGTTCTGGCGGCACTGTCCCGGCCGACTATCGGCCACCTTGATCCTGAGTTTATCCGTATGATGGACGAGATCAAACAGATGCTACAGTCCGCGTTCAAAACTCAAAGCCCGCTGACCATGCCGATCTCTGCACCGGGTTCTGCGGGTATGGAAGCCTGCTTCGTTAACCTGGTTGAGCCAGGCGACAAAGTGATTGTCTGTCAGAACGGCGTCTTCGGCGGGCGGATGAAAGAAAATGTCGAACGCTTCGGTGGTATCGCCATTATGGTTGAGGACGACTGGGGTAAGCCGGTTGATCCCGCCAAAGTAGAAGCGGCTTTTGCTGAGAATGACGGGATTAAACTGCTGGCGTTTGTTCATGCGGAAACCTCAACCGGGGTGCTGTCTGATGCTAAAATCCTGTGCCAGATCGCTCAGAAATATGGCGCGCTGACGATAGTTGATACTGTCACATCACTGGGTGGCAGTGAGCTGGATGTTGATGGCTGGGGTATTGATGCCGTTTATTCCGGCACGCAGAAGTGTCTTTCCTGCCCACCGGGCATCTCGCCGATCAGCTTTAATAAGCGGGCGATTGAGGTAATTGAGAAGCGTGAAAGTCGCACACCCAGCTGGTTCCTTGATCAGAAACTGGTGATGGGTTACTGGGGTGGCGGTGCTAAGCGTGCCTACCACCATACCGCGCCAGTCAACGCCCTGTATGCCTTCCATGAATCGCTGGTGATGCTGGAAGAGGAGGGCCTTGAGAATGCCTGGGCGCGTCACCGCCATCATCACAACGCACTGCGGGATGGTCTGGAAGCGATGGGTATCGGCTTTCTGGTAGAAGAGCCTTATCGGTTACCGCAGCTTAATTCGGTGTTTGTTCCTGAAGGCATTGATGAAGCTGAAGTGCGTAACCGTTTGCTGGCCGACTACAGTCTCGAGATCGGCGCGGGTCTTGGCGCGCTGGCAGGCAAAGTCTGGCGTATCGGTCTGATGGGGGCGGCTTGCAACAAGAAGAATGTCCTGTTCTGTCTCAGTGCATTGGAAAATACACTCTCTGCTATGGGGGCAAATATCGCTACCGGTAAAGCGATTGCTGCAGCGGAAGCTGTCTATAACGCGGCGTGATGTAAAAGCAGAAGTCCGGGGGCCGGATGCTGCGCTTGCCCGTGGTTAGAAACAGCGGGCAAGCTGTTGTTTTAGTGTCAGGTTTTCGGACGGTTAATCAACTGCTCTACCGCTTCGATATTTCCAGGGTGATCCCACTCACGGGACCCCTTAATAACTTCAATCGGATAGCCTTCACTATTCAACAGATAGCTTGAAGGCATGCCATCAATCCCCAGCTCTGTAAACGCTTTACCTTTGTCATCAAGGTAGACGGGCAGGTTAAAGCCGAAGGTTTGCTCCTCTAAAAAACCGTTAACCGTTGACGCTTGCTGACCCAGGTTGATCAAGACTACCCTGAACTCGTTTGGGTCGAACTGCTGTTGCAAACGTTGCAGCGAAGGCATCTCCTTGACGCAGGGAGGGCACCAGGTTGCCCAGAAGTTTAGCAGCACCATTCCCCCCTTATATTGGCTCAGATCGACACTATTACCCTCAAGATCAGTCACCTGAAGTTTTTCATAGAGCGAGTCTGATGCCAGGGCAGCGGTTGAAAAACTGCACAGCAGCACCAGCAGTAATTGGATAAAAAGTTTTGCTGGTCCCTGAGTGGTTTTAACAGATTGCATTATATAACCCTGAAAAATAGAGGTGTTTGAATATATATCATTAGCATAGAATAATCTGATCATAACAATAGTCAGCCTTAGGGTGGAGAAGAAAACCTATGAAAGTTGCATTTATCGGCCTGGGAGTGATGGGCTATCCGATGGCAGGCCATCTGGCAAACGCCGGACATGATGTCACTGTATATAACCGTACTACAGCTAAAGCTGATAAATGGTGCCAGGAATATAAGGGAGCCCGGGCGATCACTCCCGCTGAAGCCGCGCGTAATGCTGAGATTGTGTTTAGCTGCGTCGGCAACGATGACGACCTGCGTCAGGTTGTAACAGGCACCCAGGGTGTTTTCAGCAGCATGGCTCAGGGAGCGACTCTGGTTGATCACACCACTGCCTCTGCAGAGGTGGCCCGTGAACTCGCAGTAATCGCAGCCGATAAAGGCCTTTGCTTTCTGGATGCGCCGGTATCAGGGGGGCAGGCGGGTGCCGAGAATGGTGTTCTCAGCATCATGATTGGTGGTGATGAGGCGGTGTTTGACAAAGCCGCACCGGTGATTGATTGCTATGCCAAATCCGCCAAACTGCTGGGGCCGGCTGGCAGTGGCCAGTTGGCAAAAATGGTGAATCAGATCTGTATTGCCGGATTGGTTCAGGGGTTGGCAGAGGGCGTTCATTTTGCCAAGCAGGCCGGGCTGGATGCTGCCGCTGTGTTTGACGTTATTCAACACGGTGCTGCCGGGTCATGGCAGATGATTAATCGCCACCAGACAATGATTGATGAACAGTTTGATTTTGGTTTTGCCGTCGACTGGATGCGCAAAGACCTTAAAATTACTCTTGATGAAGCACGCAGTAACGGTGCTCAGCTTCCGGTAACAGCGCTGGTTGATCAGTTCTATGCTGAAGTGCAGAAGATGGGCGGCAATCGCTGGGATACCTCCAGTCTGGTTAAACGACTCGATTCTTAGTCCGCACTGACAACAGGCTCTGGCGACTGCTTTTCAAAAGCAGGCTTTGCGAACCCCGGAGCCTGCCTGAAATTTTCTAATACATCTTTTAGGCTATTGTGCCTGCGGATGGATGCTCTATAATCGCGCCTTATAACTAAAACAGATATAACCACATAAATTATCCGTATTTAAGCATTACGGTTACAAATGAGGACAGTTCTATGGCCGATAAATACACTATGATCTCTTTTGCACCCAGCATGATAATTGTTGCCGCGATGGTTGTTGGTACCTTCGTAGCAATTCACTACCTGCGTAAGTGCATAGCAAAAGACGCAGCTAAAGCAGCTCAGCGCGCTGAGTGATAAGCATCTTTTCTGAAAGAGCAGCCCTGAGCTGCTTTTTTTGTGCCCGCTGTCCGGGCTAGCTGGCGTTCAGTGGGCAAAGCCGGGGATGTTCAGGTGTGTACGTTCCAGTTATCCGGTACGATAAAGCCCCGGTCGCATTCGCACCAGGCGCCGGTTATTTCATTCAATGAGAGCCGCGCAATCAGCATCGGCGTGGTTATACTGTCGGTTGCCTCAATCAGTTCAGCGGCGGAAAGGGTTTCCTGAAAACAGCAGCGTGCCAGAGCCAGCCAGCGTGGTTTCATGAGTACAACATACTGATAGTGAGTTCCCAGTGACTCAGCCTCAGCAACTCTGATCCACCATCCCCGCAGATGGTCGGCATTAATGGGAGCAGGGGGCTGATAATCTTGCCATGCTCTGAAGGGGTAAAACAGATAACCGCGTAACAGCAGCGAGTGTTGATCCGGCAGCAAACCGAGGGCCATCGCCTGCGCTTTACCGGCATCGGTTTTTGATAGCCGTAGCTGATGTTCGGTGAGGCGCTGCCATTTTCGACTCAGTCTGTCGGAGCGATTAGGGCCGATAAAACTATCGAGTGAACAGTGATTAGGGTCCTCTGATGTGCACAGATAAAACTTCACTGCAGCTTCGAGATGGATCTTTATGCCATCGTTCAGCGCCATAAGAAAGTCATATTCGCCGACGGTAGTCTTATCCCTTGAAACCTGAATGTTGTATTTAAAATCAACTGGTTGTATGAATATATTAATATAGAGTCTAACCAAGTCTTCGAAGTAATATCCGAGTCTGAACTGTGCCTGTTGACGCAAATCACTGATTAAAATCTGTGGTTTTTTGTCCAGTTTGGCGAGACGCTGATCGATCATTGAGGCACTGAAAAGCCAGTCGGAAGATTCACTTTCTGACAGGGACATTAGCGAGGGGCTATAGATCAGCCAGTGCAGATCCCGGACAATCTCCTCATCATAAATCATGCCTGACTCAAGGCTTTCAGGTACAAGGTTCCCGGATTCAGATGTCTCTGTCTGAGCAGCATCCGGGTCGGAAAGGTGCTCTGAATTATGGCTGATCGTTCTGCTCATAAATCATATATTCACATTAATGTGAAAAGCTCATAAAGTAATAGGTAATTTTTAACTCTACTCTACTTTTACCAGGATGTCTCATGGCACCAAATACCCGCGCGAATGAACTTCACCTTTCAGCTAATGAGAAAGACCGTCACCCGCTAATGAGCGATTCTGACATCAATACCATCATGCTTAATGGTGCCATGATCTCGCTGTCTAAACTCAAGCGTGCATTGAGTTTCAATGCCAGACTCTATTATTACGCCGAGATCAGCGTTTATCTGGAAGTTAGCCTTTCCCGTGGTGCGGGCATCTCAGACGGCACCCGTAAACAGCTGGAGAAAATTCATTCAGAAGCGACTCACTACCATATGGATGCCAATAAGCTATTGAATATCCTTGAGGATTAGAAGGGCGCACAGTTAGAATAGGCGCATGAATGATACTCAGAATAATGATCTTTCCAGCTGCGAAGCGCAGCATCAGGATGCCCGTGAGCTTGATACTCAGGAGCTTGATGCTCAGCAACCCGATGCTAATAGCCAGGATTCTCTGGCTGCGCTGAACAAGCAGGAGCAGCAGAATAGCGCCTCTGCATTTGACAGTAAGAGCTTTCTCTCCCGTCTGACCCGCAGGCCCGGCATCTATCAGATGTTTAACAGCAGCGGCGAAATTCTCTATGTTGGCAAGGCTAAAAACCTGAAAAACCGGGTCAGCAGTTATTTCCGCCCCACGGGGCTTAACATTAAGACTCAGGCGCTGGTCAGTCGTATAGCGGATATACAGGTGACGGTGACCAACAGCGAAACAGAAGCGCTGTTGCTGGAACAAAATCTGATAAAAACCAATCGCCCGCCCTATAATATCCTGCTGCGCGACGATAAATCCTACCCTTACATCTTTGTCTCCACCGAACAGGAGTACCCTGCAGTACGTTTTCACCGGGGTGCCAAGCGGCAAAAGGGGCGTTATTTCGGTCCATTTCCCAGCAGCGGAGCGGTGCGCGACAGTCTGACGATCATGCAGAAAGTGTTTCGTATTCGTCAGTGTGAAGAGAGTTTTTTCAAAAACCGCTCACGCCCCTGTCTGCAATATCAGATAAAACGTTGCAGCGCCCCCTGTGTTGGCATACCTACGCCTGAGGTTTATCAAACCGATATCCGCCATGCGATGATGTTTCTGGAAGGAAAAAACAGCACCATCATGGATGAGCTGGCAGAGCAGATGGATCAGGCATCTCAGGCGCTTAACTTTGAAGATGCTGTGATCTATCGGGACCAGATATCCAGCTTGCAGCAGGTGCAGGAGCAACAGCATGTTAGTGGTCAGAGTGGCGATGCGGATGTTATCGGTTGCGCTCAGCAATCCGGTGCTGTCTGTATGCATATGCTGTTTGTTCGCGGTGGCCGGATCATCGGCAGTAAAGTCTATCATCCGCGTTTCAGTATCGAAGAAACCCCGCAAGAGTTGCTATCCGCATTTATTGCCCAGTGGTATCTGGCGAGTGGTCGGGAGATCCCGCCAGTACTGATAACCATTGAAGAAGCGGCTGACCGGGAGGTGCTGGAAGAAGCCCTGAGTCAGCGCAGCGGTCGTAAAGTCACTCTGGTGCACAAAGTGCGCTCCGACAAAGCAGGCTGGCAACGGCTGGCGCAGACCAATGCAGAACAGAATCTGCAAAGTCATCTGGCCAGCAAGCAGAATGTCTATAATCGCTACCTGGCGCTGCAGGACGCATTGCAGCTGGATGCGATACCGCAGCGGATGGAATGTTTTGATATCAGCCACAGTTCCGGTGAGGCTACCGTTGCGTCCTGTGTTGTCTTTGATCGAAATGGCCCGTTGAAGTCGGACTATCGCCATTTTAATATTGAAGGCATTACCGGTGGTGATGATTATGCCGCGATGCATCAGGCACTTACGCGGCGCTATACCCGACTGAAAAAAGGCGAGGGCAAGTTGCCGGATATACTGCTGATTGATGGGGGTAAAGGGCAGGTTGCTCAGGCGGTTGAGGTGCTGGCTGAACTGCAGATAGAAGAGGTGCTGATTGTCGGTGTGGCGAAAGGGAGTGACCGTAAAGCTGGGCTGGAAACGCTGATCATGGGTGATTGCGGGGCTGAGGTTGCATTACGGTCAGACTCGCCTGCGCTGCACCTGATTCAGCATATACGGGATGAAGCCCACCGTTTTGCCATCACCGGTCACCGGGCAAGACGCGGCAAAGCCCGGCGCAAATCATCCCTGGAGGGTATCCCGGGTGTCGGCCCGAAACGGCGGCGTGAATTGCTGAAACATTTTGGCAGCGTACAATCGATTGAAACCGCAAGTATTGAAGAAATTGGAAAAGTCTCTACTATAAGCCGCAAAATTGCCGAAGATATTTATGCTACCCTGCATCCTGACCCTTAATGGCAGTGGCCGTTCTGCCAACTTTGTCCCCTCGTAACAGGAAACCCGAGCGTCGATGAAAATACCTAATATCCTGACACTGCTACGCATTGTTCTGATTCCTGTCTTTGTATTGATCTATTATCTCCCGTATGCGTGGGGGCCGATGGCTGCAGCCCTGGTCTTTGCGCTGGCGGCTGTCACTGATTGGTTTGATGGTTATCTGGCGCGGAAGCTGGATCAAACCTCACCGTTTGGCGCGTTTCTTGATCCAGTTGCCGATAAGTTGATGGTAGCGACTGCGTTGGTGCTATTGGTTGATACCTATTCAGTTTTCTGGATTACTGCGCCTGCGATAGTCATAATCAGCCGCGAGATTGTGATCTCCGCACTGCGAGAGTGGATGGCTGAACTTGGGAAACGGGCAAATATTGCCGTATCTTATGTGGGTAAATTAAAAACAACATTACAGATGTTGTCGATTTTTATCATGCTGGGTGCGGTGCCTTTTACGCTGTTCTCCTGGATTGGTATCGGCGCGCTGTATGTGGCGTCAGTACTGACGCTCTGGTCGATGTATGTTTACCTGAAAGCCGCCTGGCCAGACCTGACAGACGATATCTGATCAATCGTTATACAGTTCTAACTTATTAATCTGATTGCACTTTTCTCTGACTGAAAAGTTGTTGACATAAAAGGTGAGCTGTCTATAATACGCACCACTTCTTAGGAAGCATGCGGAATTAGCTCAGTTGGTAGAGCGGAACCTTGCCAAGGTTCAGGTCGTCGGTTCGAGCCCGATATTCCGCTCCAATCTTATGCCAGCCTAACCGCTTAATAAGATTGTTTGGTAATTATGGTTTACCTTTAGGCGCGGTGGCAGAGTGGTCATGCAGCGGACTGCAACTCCGTGAACGCCGGTTCGATTCCGACCCGCGCCTCCATATTTGCTTAGCCCGGATGATGGAATCGGTAGACATAGGAGACTTAAAATCTCCCGACTGAAAGGTCGTGCCGGTTCAAGTCCGGCTCCGGGCACCATTTGCAGATAGCAGTATCTGTTGTTTAAAAGGTATGTGAAGCGGAATTAGCTCAGTTGGTAGAGCGGAACCTTGCCAAGGTTCAGGTCGTCGGTTCGAGCCCGATATTCCGCTCCATCTTCACATTATCCTATCTACTCCCTCTCAAAAATCCCATCTAAATCAGACTCATTATTTTTTAGTTTCCAATTACTCACTATCGCTTAAAAGTCTTCGTTTTTATTTCAGCAATATCAATGTCTGATTCGCTGCGGTGCTGTATTCAGCTTACTCAAAGAGAATCTGTTTGCTATTAGCTATTTGCGTACAGATGCAGACATTCGTCTGCGGAGCGATATAAGAATGAGCGATAGCAAAATGCTTGCTACAGAGATGACTGAAATCAAAAGATATTGATGGAGTAGATCGATTGTGATGCGGTGATCTTTTGTTGTCTTGGTTTTGTGTCTGCATAAGACGATAATGGCGCAAATCAATGTTCTGACAGGAGTTGCTAGTCATTGGCTCGCTATTCTGTCTTTTTTGCGGCGGTTGATTTAGCTGGTGACGTTTGGGTTAGTGAGATAAGATAAATATCTAATATGTATTGTGTATTTTTAATATCATGACTATGACTCCAAAGACCTACGAAAAAGTATTTGAAATCGCAGATAACCTGCTGGCGCAGGGCCGCAAGCCTACGCAACAGATGGTGCGCAACGAGCTGGGCTCTGGCAGTCTCACCACGATTAATAAAGCGCTGAATGACTGGTGGCAGGGGCTGGGCAAGCGGTTGATTGAGCAGAATGCCCGTCCGGACATCCCTGAGCCTGTCTTTACCAGCGCTAACACTTTGTGGCAGCAGGCTCTGGCGTATGCTGAACATCAGCTATCGGACCAGCGGGAGCAGCTTGAGCAGCGCTATCTGGAGCTGAAAGCGGAGCTGGAAGGGCGCAGCATAGAGAGTCGTGACGATCTTCGACGCCTGCAGGATCTGTCTGATAAGCTCCTGAGCGAGAATCAGCGCAGCCTTGAAACCATTGCTGAGCAGCATAAAAAACAGCTGGCCCAGGATGAGCGCGAGATGCGCCTTGAATCCGAAAATCGTGATTTCAGACGGCAGATTAAAGAGTTTGAGATCACACTGGAGCAGCTTGAGCGCAATAGTGGTGGTAATCAGCAACAGGAACTGCTGGAATACCAGCATAAAAATCAGTACCTTGAAGGAGAGTCTTCAAGGCTGGAAAAACAGTTAATGATTCTGCAGGACGAAAACCGTCAGCTCAGAGGCTCTTTGCTTGATATTGAGCGGCAAAGCATCAAAGAGAAACATCAACTGGAGCAGGTTATTAGTCAGCAGGATCTGCGCTATCGTGAGATGGAGCAGCGCTTGAAAACGGGCAGTGATGATGCGCTGCTTGAGGCTCGCCTGAAGGAAAAAGAGAGTGAAGTTGAACGTCTTCATTCATTGCTTGAAAACTTTAAGTTAAAGTCATAACCACTTGAATATTAGAGACTATGGATACATATCTGGATAAAGGCTCAGCGTACGCAGAGATTCTTGAGGGGATTAAGAATTGTGATCCTGACGGAGCAGTTTGCTGTACGGATGAAGCTGTTTTCAACCTGGCTAAGGTGGTGCTGGTTAAAGAAAAGCTGGCAGGCATCACGCTACAACTGGTTGATGAACAGGGGTATGCTACCCGACAGGTCACCAGTAAAAAACCATCCGATGACCAGCCAAGTGACCGCCACCTCAGCACACGCCAGGCGGCCGTCATCAGAGCGCTTGAGAAGGTGCTGATGCATTGCAAGAAAGAGGGCATCAAGCTGATTGGTTATAGCGATGAGCTGGTTGCAATGCCGGTGGTAGTTCGTTCTGATGATGTGTCTCCCGCGGTCGCTCTTGATATCGATACACATGGTGTCTACCGCGGAGCCGACAGTGTTATTGGAAACGATAACAACGACTGATTTTGCCACTACATTCCTGTTCAGCGATCGGTATAATTAGCCGGTCGATGGAATATTCAAATGGATCTGAACTATACATGAGTGCTATCAAGGTTTTATTGGTTGATGATCATCCGGTTGTAAGAGCGGGTTTTCAGCGGTTGCTGGATAATGACAGCGGAATCGATATCATTGCTGAGGCCAGCAGTGGCCAGGAAGCGGTAGAGAAGTATTTTGCAACCCGTCCTGATGTTGTCATTATGGATCTGTCTATGCCTGCGGATGCGTCTGAAGGCGATGGTATACAGATCTTTGGTGGCCTTGAAGCGATACGGGTTATCCGCGCCAAAGACCCTGATGCGAAAGTTCTGGTTCTGACCGTCATGGAGAGCGAGCCGTTTCCAGCCCATGTGGTTCAGGCTGGCGCCTCAGGCTATCTGACTAAGCGCTGTGCCCCTGATGAGCTTCTCAAGGCCGTATATGAGGTCTCAGAAGGGCGTACGTACTACGCAGAAAGCATTCGTGAAATGCTTTCTCCAGGCGCTGCAGACAGTGGCTCTCCCTTTAATAAGCTCACTAAGCGTGAATTTCAGATCTTTTCCTGTCTCGCGCAGGGGCAATCTGCGGCTCAGATCGCTGAAAAGATGTTTCTAAGTCCTAAAACCGTCCACGCCCATCGCGCCAATATCCTGCGCAAACTGGGTATCAACAACAATTCTGAACTTGTACATATTGCAATACGTCATAGTATTGTAGAAGCCTGAATATTTCATTCAGGACGCACTATTAACGCGTGCCAATTTGAGGCGTAATCAATGTACGATCAGGATCAGTCCGAGCTTATTCTAGAGGCCGATTTTCTCTGGCGTGAAATACATGTCGGTGATGATATCTACCTCGATGCAGACTTTTACAGCAGTAACCGGCGGCTACTTTGCCGGGGTGCGCCTTACCAGGTGCTGGCAAAAATAGATAAGCTTTGCGGCGCCCAGGAGCTGATTGTGCAGTCATACCAAACACGAGAGTTGGTGTCTGTTTCTCCCTATCTGGTATGCAGCTACGAGTCTCCTGAGCATCCAGTTTTGATCTCCTGATCAGCCTCATTTTCCGCACAACGTATCCCCAAATTTCGTAACAAACATCCAGAGCAGGTGATCGATGATCACCTGTTTTTTTTCATGCTGAGCGTCGCCTGCGGTGGTGTTTACCGCCAAAACCTCCGGATTTTTCACGTAGCGCACGATATATAAACCAAATTTTATAATTATCGAAGTAAGCCTTAGCTAGCCTTGATGGCCCTAGATAGCGCATCTAACTATAAATATACGACTACGCATAATGTATACAAATGTAAATAGAAAACGGTCGTGTTTTGCCGGTCAAAGCCCGGAAACCTTGCCAATTCCATCTTCTGTAACTCGTTGATATTGTTTCATTTCTTCTTTGAATCCCCATTCAACCATGGCTTCCCATACGTTGTTCATGCTGGGGAAATCCTGAGTCTCTAAATGATACTGTCCTATCACTTTCATAGGGTTTTCACCCAGTAGCTGAGCGATTTTGTTTATGGTTTGGTCGCTAAAGCCGTTACGTCCCTGTTTGACCAGAGATATGGAGGCTGGGGATATTTCGAGAATTTGGGCGGCGCGGTAGTCTGAGCACCCGTCATGGTTGGCTTTTAGCCGTGTCAATAGCTTTTGTGCGTAGTTCATAGATCACCTGAGAAGTTCAACCGAGCTTAAATAGTAGTAGTCGCAAAATGATAATGCCAGTCATTAAGCTGGCTTGAATATTTAGGCTGGCTTAATGTATTGTTGCTCAGTCGACCTGAGAAGCGACAACCACGGGGCTGCTGGAGATTTTTATCTGTGAAGGTATGCCTCTACCCATTTCGAGCAATTCTCCTGTTGCAAGGGGGCTGGCCAGCCCCCGCTTTAATCTGCAACGGGAGGGAGCGACTAGGAGAAATTGAACATGAAAAACGCAAGTGCAGTACAAATTCCAGACCTGTCCGGGTCGAATGAATACCCAACTGATAGAGATATTGTAGCGGCGCTGGCCGGTGAGCTAATGAGCGCCTGTGTTCGGGTGTCAATGACCAGCAGGCCAGATATTTTTATTGATTACTCAGCACACGTTGACAGCATATGTTGCCGATTTTTTTATGATGGGTGGGTGTCAGGGTATTCGGGGAAGTCTATTAATGTAAGTTTAAAGGGGGCTGGTGCGGCGGGAAAAATTCGCGCTCTGATTATGCAGGTTGAAGCGCTCGGGGAGGTTTCAGCATGAATATCGGAGAAGCTATTAAGCATATGGAAGCTGGCGGAAAGGTTCAGCGGGCCGGTTGGAATGGTAAGGGAATGTTTCTGTTTAAGGTATTTGGTTTTGAGTGGGATTTTGTAACAGATACGCCTGGGGTTAACGAGTTTGCAACGTTGCCTTTTATCTGTATGAAAACAGCGGATAACGGGCTTGTTCCGTGGTTGTCGAGTCAGACGGATATGCTTGCTGAAGATTGGGAGGTTTCAGCATGAGCCCTGCTATGGAAAGAATCCGGCTGTTAGAGAAACAGCTACGCGCCGCCAATGCCCGTTTTTACAAGATGAAAGAGCTTAACGGGTCGGCGCTTAGCTGGATGAATACCGGGCATTTCAAGTCAGCGGCTGAAGTGCTGAAAGAGGCGCAGAAAGTATGATTATTTATGGTGATGGTCAGTGTGGAGCTGGACAAAGGGCTGAGTTTATATTCTGCGCGGGTATGGGTATCCGGTTTTTGTTGATTGATGGTGTCAATGGTGATGATGAAATTACGATTGAAATTGATGGTAAGGATCACATTAGATCGACAGTAGATGATATTCGGTGGTTGATGAAAGGGTATGACTTGCCGCAAGCAGAGCTTGGTAAGTGTGTAGTGCCTGTGCATCAAAAGAAGACACAGAGAGTACGTTGTTTTATCTACTCTGAAGAGTTCAAAGATGTCAAATGCTCTTTGGGATACGCTGAATTTTCACGTGTTCCTGTAACGGTGCTGCGATGAACTGCGAAAAGTGCTACGGGAAAATGAAAATTCATAACGCCGTTGAATGTTCAATCTTTGGCCGTGGCTGGGAGCGCGGGGCGGGTTGGACATGTAAGGTCTGCGATCAATATATCCCATACCGGCCAGAGCTTGACAAAAGGGTGTTGAAAAATGCCTGTTAATTTAGAAATACCAATAACCCGGCCTGTGTCGGGTTTTTCTTTGTCCTCTCAGGATCAAACTAATCCGCGTTATGTGCCCTGGTCGAGTGATCGCGTTAAATCGTCTATTGATAAAGAGGCATTTTCCCGGCTTTGGGCTGTGATGGATTCGATTAATAATCCAGTTGCTGCGCCGTTTCGCTCTGCGATCAGCGAAGCTGAGCGTAATAGGCTAGTCGAGGCGGCCAAATGTCCGACTCCGGAGGAAATGGCCAAATTAGAGGTATTCAGGGCCGCACGGAAGGAGCAAAACCGTAAGACAAGCGAGGCGCAGCAATTGGCGCAATTGCTGGGCGTTGATGACGTAATCAGTAAAAAGCGGGATTTACTGCCGGATAACTTCGGAGAGGTGGTTAATTTCGGCGGGTGCAATGTTCAGTTAGACGACCTAATGACAACCGGGGAGTTAGTGCCGGTTGAACGAAAAAGCGAAGGAACAGCAGGACAGGCGTATACAGTGATAACGCACCGGGACTGGTCAGAGGAGTACAGAATCAGAACTCAGGTTGACCAGTGTCACGCGATACCACCTGAGCAGGAGGGGGAGCGCATAACCAATACTCTGAGCATGGGCGGGGCGACTAAAATCGCGGATTCGTGCCAATACATGCACCTTAAAAAAGGCGGATATAAGACGTTTTTGACGTTGACTGTTGAACCAGAGCAGCGCAAAAAGCTGGAGTCGGGAGAGATAACAATCCAGAAAGAGATCGGCAGGTTTTGGGATGCAATGAACAAAATACGCCAGCGTGGTTTTTTATACACTGCCCCGGGTGGCGTTAAGCGAAGAATCAAGGGAGTGGTAGGGCGAAACATTCTCTATTGCTGGGTAGTAGAAAACCCATTGAATCAGGACGGAGAACGCAATCCGCATATTCATGTGCTGATGGATTGGGGCGTCCCGTATGGGCCAAAAAACAGCGCCGGGATAGGTTGCATTTTCGATGCCTGGGCGAAGCGAGTTGAAAAGGTGTGGGGGCATGGGTTCGCAACACTGGAAAAGATGAAGGACACAGAGAACGCCGGAGCTTATCTGGCGAAAGCGGCGGGGTATCTGAGCAAGGCTAACGGCGAAAGCGACCAAGGGCCGGTAAAGGGGAATCGTTACGGTATCAGCCGGGATTCAAGGGCGCCGGAGTGGGTGCAAGTGGGTCGTTATGAAATGGGGATTATGGGAAGTCTTATTGCGGATACACATGATTATTTTTCTGCGCTGTACGGTGGACATTTTGCAAAGCGGGCGCAGCTTAAAAAAGCATTAGACGCAACACCGAAGGCTAACAAAAAACAGCGGTTTAAAATCGGTCAAACACTCGGGAAAGTGCGAAAGGCGTTAAACAGGTTGCCAGCAATCGCCAGCAAATATCAGTTAATGATCAAGGGTAAGGAACGTTTCGAGGAGTTCAAAGCGTGGGCGACAAGTCAGGAAATGCAACCGGGTAATACTTGGTTACCGCCAAAGGCTGAGGGGGACGCTTGGAGCCCGGAAAACCCGCGACCTGATTCGAATTGGTTTAAAGAATTTCAGTTTCGCATGTTCGCAAAACGGGCAGCGCGCCGGTTCTGGGGTATGCCGCTTTCAGTTTACCGGCAGTGCATAGAGTTGGTCGGGGATCGGGAGCAAGAGCAGTACGAGATTTTCAATAGTTGGGTTCAATACGGGGGGCTAGAAAGTGAAAGCATTGAAAAAACAGGCGGCTGAGCTAATTCAGCAGATCAAAACCACAAAAGAGGCGGGTATGCTGGGCAAAGCAGCAGAGGCAGAAAAAGCAGTAGATATGTCGGCGCGTCTGTTGGTCGGCATGTTGGCAAAACTGGAAGCGCTGGAGGCGGCAAGCAATGCAAACGAATCCTAAAACAATCGGATTTCACCCGTGCGGGCGGCAGGGGTGCGACAAGAAAGCAGAAACAAGAACGATGATCAAAGGCCGGAATCATTATCTTTATTCAGTCTGCCCGGCCTGCAAAGTCGATCAGAGTACAGGCGCAATTCTTCAGACCTATCTGTGGAATCATACAGAATGGTTAGACGGTGAGCCGGAAGTATCACCGCCTAACCTGATCGAAGCGGCGGCAAAGATCGAAGCCGAAACAAGCGAAACAGAGATTGACCTGTTTGACCCTGAAGCGCTGGAAACGGAGCCTGAAGCGGTGCAAGCGGCAAAAGTGCCGCTGTTGGCAAAAGTGCTTTTGGGTGGTTTGGCGCTGGGTCTAACGGTCATGGGCGTTTCGGGTGCAATGTCGAATATGAAGGCGGTGAAATGATGGAAGTTGAAGAGATCGAAAACAGCGAAGTGACCGAAAATATAGACCTTCAGTCGATGCTAAACGACATGGAAGAGGAACAGCAAGCCGAAGCGCAGGCCGAAGCGGGCGAAGGTGAGGCAAAAGAGAAGACTATCAGGGTAAGCGGGTTTTGCCTGGGCGCGTCTGAAAAATTCTGTAACTTAGTCGCAGGAGCCCACCCGGCGGTTGAGTTTGACGATCAGCGAAAACTGGCGGGCGCGGTCAAGCTACAGGCGGTAGTTGATAAATACGATATGAAAGCGCCGCCGTGGATGGAGAAATGGTCGGAAGAGATAGAGCTGGGTATGTTTGTCGGCGGTGTGCTGCTTGGGGCGTATTTACAAGCCAGAAAAGCCGAACAACCGGCAGCGGAAGAACCAGCAAGCGAAGAGGCAAAGCCGGAAAAACCTCGGTACAGGGTGCCTGCTGTAGCGGTCGGGGGTGAACAGAATGGCGCGTAATCCGGACAACAATTTAAAGCCGTTACATGGGTACTACTGCGGGACAACCGGCAGCGGTAAGTCAAAAGCCGTTCAGTACCTGGGGAAGTGTGAAACAGACCATTTGTTGCTCTGGGACCCGTACGAAGATTATAGATATATTGCGGGTGATCCTGACCGGCGCGGTTTTCGGGGTCTAAAAGTTGTTCACTTTGATGTCAATAAATGCGGCAGCGTGGCCGGTGCTAAGAAAGCCTTTCTGAAGGCGGTAATAGCGGCAGATAAATCCGGGAAGAAATTCAGAATTGCGCTAACTATTCCGGTGTCGCGTGAGGATTTTCTGTGGTTCTGCTCGATAGCCTGGGCGATTGGGGACGGTAACCGGCGGTTAGATGTTGTCTGTGAAGAGGTCGCTGTGGTATGTGAAACAGCGGGCCGGGAGCGAAGCATATACGGTCAGTTACTCACCGGGGGCCGTAAGTTTTATATCGTAGTGCATTCGACCGCACAGCGGGCCGCTGAGACGCCTAACACAGTGTTAAGTCAATCGCCGTTTAAATGGGTGGGGATGCAGGACTTTCCGGCGGATGTAAAACGAATGTCGGATATGTGCGGCATTGATCGGGCAGAGATTGAGCGATTAAGAGAGATAGAATATGTGCTGAAAAAGCCCGGTTTGGGCAATATTGAAACAGGAAAGCTGAAATTGCCGCCGATGCGAGCAAAGAAAACACCAAAAACGGCCAAAGCATAGCCGAACCCATCACCGAAGCCCCCACCAAAACCCATTTGGAACGGGGGCCAAAGCTACCTCTAACCTTCGCTTACTTGTTAAGAAAATCAAGCAAATATCAGCGAAGGTAAAAAAAATATGAAAGCGTTAACAGCGGCCAAACAGGCCACAAATATCAATTGGGCTACTGCGGGTAGTGTAGTTGCGGGCATGGCGCTTTTCGGCGTTGTGATGTGGGGGATTCGTAAACTGCCGAACAATGCAGTGACGAACCCGGTTAAAAATGTCGCTAACGAAATTAAATAAGGGGCTGAGCTATGTCTATTCCAGTTAAGCAGCCACCGTTTAATAACGTTGTAGCGGGTTCTACGGCCATTATTTCCCGTTTGGATCAGGGTGAGACATGCGACGCGCTGGTGTTGCGTTTGCAAGGTGGCACGGCTCCTGGTTTTACCGTTGCCGCTCACATTGATCTGATCAAAGTTCGCTTGGGTAATAAAACCATTGCAGAGCTGACCGGTGCTGAGATCGAAAAAATCAACAAAGAGAAAAACCGCAATACTAGCGATAGTCTGCTAGTGCTCCATTTCTCTGATCCGCAGGCGCGTACTATTGTAGGTCAGCAAATTGGCGCGATTGATACCAGTGTTGGTTATTCCTCGTTTTCAATCGAAGTGAAAATTAACGCGGCGGCGGTAGATCCGGTGCTGGATTGCTGGATGCTGAAAAGCCCGCCGAAAATGCGCGATGACCAAGGCTATCACCTGCTTTTCCGTTCGTATCTGCGGGGTGAACAAACCTATCCGGCGGCAAAAACCTATGCGTTGGATGTACCGCTTGGATCAGATGAGGGCGTTCTGTTGCATTCGATGCACCTTATCGGTGAAAACGACACATGTACTCAGATTGATGTGAAGCGCGATGGTCTGGATATTCAGGACGAGGGCGACCGCACAGTGATGGAGTTCATTTACGGTGAAGACCGGATGACCAAACAGGCCGGTATGTTTACCTATGCGCCAGCGTTTGATGGTAATCAGTCTAAAAATCTGAAAACCCTACGCGACAACGGCAAGCCAGCGGCGTTTAAATTCCTGGGAACCTTCAGCGGTGCGGATAACGTAGTGATGATCTCCGAGGTTATCTCTGTGTTGCAGCACGTTTAAAAGCAGTTAAACGATGAGCGGGGAATCCCGCTCTGAGGTGTTTTATGAGTACAGTGCAAGAATCGGGAAACTCAATAACAGACATTTTTAAAACGGGTCTGGGATTGTGGGCTGACGTTGAGATGGCGAAGGTGAGCCGTCAGCCGGTCGGAGTAGTAGCGCAACCCGTACAAAGTGCGCCAGCGCAAGAGCAATCGCAGATTACCGGGCAGAACATGGCACAGGGTAAACCGGGTGGTTTGAGTGCGGTAGGTGCAGATAATGCGATGCTAATTGCGGCGGGTGTGGGCGCGTTGGTGTTGGTCGTGTTGGCTGTTAAGGGTTAGGGGGCGTTATGGCTGGCTCTGGTATGTCCACCTCTGCTATGGGGGGCGGTGGATTCTCTTTTTCGGATGAAACATCACAGGACTTGAAAACGAGTGTAAATGTTGGCGGGTTTTCTGGTGGTAACTTCAGCGTCAATAAATCAATATTCGATGGTTTAAATAGCAGTGACAGAACAACGAAGCTAATAACGGGCGCGGTAATGTTAGGGGGTGCGGTGGTTATGGGTATGTTTCTGTTAAAGCTGGCCGGGGGCAAATAATGGGGCTTTTCGGCGGTGGCAATAAGTCGACATCAAATACAACCACAACAACAAATAACGCTAGTGCGCAGGCGCAGGAACATGCGGTTAATGTGAACGGTGGTGGAACAGTTGAAATTCTGGACGGTGGCGCGTTTGGGCAGTCTGTGGAGCTGGCAAATAATGCGCTGGCGTTGGTAGATCAGACGTATACAACAGCAATGGGGTGGACTCAACACCAGCAGGAGGCCAGCGCTTTGTTCGCTGAAAATGTGCTTTCTGAAGGGGTTAGCGCAAGTCGGTCGCAGGATTCGCAGGCGCTTGAATATCTGGTTAAAACCGGGGCTTGGACGGTTGGAATACTCGGAAGTTTATATCTTCTGGGAAAGTTAAGAGGGCGATGAAGTGAGCGGAACTAATACAGAAACATTAAACGCTGGAGAGTTTCGGGAGTACGACGGGGGGAATGCCTGGGAGCTGATCGCTTGTGACAATCCGGTGAAGGTGGAAACGATAAAAGAGGGTCGGATTCTGCGGCGCGATGAGGTCGCAGCGGTGGGGAGCTATGATCGATATCATCAATTCAGCGGCGCTAATATACGTGCGTTTACGACGGTAAAGGTAACAGCATTAACTGATAACACGACGTTTACATTATCAGTATCTGACGGTCAATCAGGTAAAAATATGGTTGTAAATGAGGTTGAGCGAATTGTTCAACCGGTGGATGTTCAGAGTGTTGCAATGATTGATGATATTGCGCCTTTCGATTTATCTGTGGGTTTTTCGCGGCATATTAGATCGGTTACAGCAACGGTACAAACGCTGATTACGCCAGCTGAAAATGTAGGGGGTTGCATTATTGATGCGGCTCATGCGGGGGGCAGCGGTTTAATTACAGCTAACGCTACTGCGGTTGCGTCTGTTATCGATGTTTCTGTGTCGGCGATTATCGCGTGCAGTTCAAATATGATTGTAGGTAGTAATACTGTTGCAACTAATCAGGGAGTAAGCCACAAATCAGGTTTTAAAATTCCACCTGGTTTGGGTGTATATTTTCAAGCATGGTCGAGCGGTGAGCAGGTTGCCGTAATTCAAGGGCGGTTTTTATGACGAGTATATCAATAATTGAGTTGTCGGCATTTCTAGCAACACCAGAGGCGCAATTGCTGAAAACTCAGGCTGAAAAGATTGCCGCTTGTCGGGATTGGAAGGCAGAACTTGATAAGATGAACGCGCCAGAAGTGCCGGAATATAACCCGGATGAACATTTGCAGCGGCTGAAAGATGAGCGGGCAGAATGGGGGCAGGCGTGGCGGCAGTGGTCAGCGGATGAGCAAAAAGAGATCCGGAATGCGCGGATTGATACGCTGGATCAGGAAATTGTAAATGTTCAGAAAATCATTGCTGCTGTTGGGTAGTGCGTTATTGATGGCTGCGCCGCTCGCGAGGGCGGCATTTAACAGACAGTCTGTTATTGATGAGCCGGTATTAAGTAACCCGGTTCAATATCAGGAGGTGCCACAAATGAAGGTACAGACAAAACCGGCGGCAGGGGATGATATCTGGTCAGAACTGGATAGATTCAAGCGGTCTGAGTTCAGAGAATGGGCCGATGACATGGCGCTAGGTCAGTTGTTGGCGCTTGATCGGTTTGCGAAGCTCTGGGGTGCGGCGGTTACAGTGTCCGGCAATGCGGCAGCGCTGGGGCGGCATATGGGGCCGAATGAGCTATCGCAACATAATATTGATCGATGGGGAGAGGTTCGGGCGGTGGACGTATTCCCGGAAGGGCTAACTCGAGAAAATGCAAAAATAGCGCGGGATCTGGCAAAGCAGTCAGGGTTTAGTGGGATCGGGGTATATCTTGATACAAGTCGCCCGATGATGCACTTGGATACGCGACCAGATCGAACCCCAGACAACCCGGCGCAGTGGTCGCGGATTGAGGGCGAGTATCTTGGAATAGAAAGGGCGTTTGCGTGATGGCTATATTGACGAATGAGCAATTTATAGGCGTGGGCGTCCTGGGCGCGGTCGCACTGTGGTATGTATCGCGCAAAATTGGCGCGGTGGCAGAGCAGGCGATTGATTCAGGGGTCAAGGCGGTCGGTGAGGCGGCAACGGCCACCGGGGGTGCAGTGAATGCGCCGTTGCGCTTGTTTAACGATCCTGAGTGGGATGGTTCAACCTTCGGGACTGAGGCATGGTTTCAGGGCAAGGTGGACGATATAACGGGAATCTTCAGTGGGCCGGTAGCACAAGACCCGGCGGGTAGTCCTTACAGTGATAATAAGGAATTTACGCAGGTGCCAGACTTATGACATTTTTACTGACTCAATTATTGGCGATGTTGCCGAAAATATTTTTTGGCATCATTGCGCGGATGCTAACCGAATCAGCATTAACAAAAGTGCTAGAAAACACGATTGTAGCGCTGATGAAAAAAGCGGCAGCGCTGACGACAAATGATGTTGACGATCAATTTGTCGAAGATGTCGAGAAGCGATTCAAGCGAGACAGGGCCGACACAGACAGGGAGTCTTAATAGTGGAGTTGTCAGAGGCGGTTTTTATTGCGATAGCGTCTGGATTAATGACCGGATTGGTCACGGTAATTAGTATGCGTACAGATGTAGCGTGGTTAAAACAGGGGCTTTTAGAAGTTAAACACTCGGTACACCGGGCGCATGAACGTATTGATAACATCGAGAAAAAGCCCGGCCACTGAGCCGGGTTTTTTATGTCGGGTTAAACAGCTTTAAGGGCCGGTTGTTCAATATCAAGTTTGCGCCGTTGTTTAAGCGAATCATTCACGTATAAACGAAGTTTAGGCGGCAATTTAAGCCGGTTTTCTAACTCCTCAATCCGCTGTTTCTGGCGTTCCAATTGCTGCGCCTGGTCGCGGTTTTCAACTTCCCATAAGCTGAGCAACTGCTGAACAAAGGCGAAGTTCTCCAGTTCTTCACAGCTTAAGCTTTTACCGTCCGGCGTGTGAATGCGTTGCTGCGCACTGTCAAACCGCCAGCCAGGTTGCCAGCCGGGGATCTGACCTAACACCTTAATGATTAAAAGTTCCTTTACTTGGGCGCTGAGAAAGCGCTCAGGGTCGGCAATGATCTTGTAAGCGTGGGCGCGACTCACTAGCCCGAGGTCGGACACCTCGGAGGCGGTCAGATAGCGACCCGGCAGACCCAACGATTCAAGGTTTAATTTTTTGCTCTGCACGTAGCGGCGGCTGTTTTTCATAAAAAACCCTGTCAATTCATCCTGATTTTTAATCATCTTTAATCCGTTTTCCATGTTTATAATTCATACAGAATCAGCGGCCACTGAAGCCGGGAATATGGCGGAAAAAAGGCGTTTAGATCAACCGTTTTAGTGTGTCATATGAGCGAGTTTGTCAGCGCTTGCACTCGCTGAGTGGCCTGTACTGTCTCATTATCTGACTGCGCATAATGTATATTATGTTAAATATAATAATTATAGAGGTGATACAGGTCGGTCCCTGGTGGGTGCAGGCCTGCCCTGAGCTATTTAACGTAATCGGGATTATGGGTACTGCTCTGGATGCGGTTATTCGTACTACTGTCAGCAGTGACTGTTGGCAAATCGATGAGATATGTAAGGAATCTGTTTCGTGCGGAGAGCGTCGAAGAATTCTGTTTCGTGGGTAAAGTATGGCAAAACATAACGCAGCGCACGCTACGCTCCATCGGTAAATATCTGATGCGTTTTTCGACTCAAGAGCTAGATTCAAGCGCTAAGATTCATAGTCGCTCTGAATGTCACTCAAAGTAAAAGCATAACGGCTCCAGGTCTGATTACGAATCCTGAATAAGAGCCCTAATTAAGAGCCCGATCCAATCACCTATGAAAGCTTAAAAGTAAGCGTTTTAGTTTACGTGCAGAGAGCGCTGAAGACTTAAGTTTACTTAGTCAGTTAGCCGCACATGCAACCTCCTGTCCTGGTTCCTGCTTTCTACATCGGTTAGCTATCGTTCTTGGATTCATCAAGCTTGGATTGATCAAGAATTGTTTTAATGTGCTGAGGTATGAAATTGAATCGCCGTGTAATTGAAGCTCTGTACTAAAAAGCTCTGTTCTGAGAAGCTGCCCGGCGCTAACCGTTTTTCGAATCGCACCAGCTACATTCACATTATCGTACAGACATTTCTGGATCAGTGTTTCAGCACAGCTGAGAATTGATAGGAATAAATTGGCTTGTGAGTTAGAGACGAGATGATCCATCTGATGGGCCGCTGAATATTGAAAGGCGTCAATCGGAATTGTTATCTGACTGTTCTGAGTGCGTTTCAGCCTTACGGCTAAGACCAGGAGCACATTTTTTTAGTTTTAAAGCTCATCGTTGAATACGATAAACAGTGTACAAAGTAGCTAATATCAAGGGCTATCCAATTACCAGTAGTAGACACTACTGGTAATTGAGGTTACTAATTCATACAATAGCGTTCTTATTTCAGACAACTAACTCAAGGTTTAATGTCCGTGTCGACTACAGAGTTCCCTGGCCTGCCACTATTCGATTCCGCTAAGCACTTTAATCAGATACCCCGAAATGCAGTGTTTCCTGATCAGGCGCCTGCTGTTGAGGCGTTTGTGCTCAGTATTGCTGTTGAAGGTGCGCTTGATGATTACCGCTATACCAAAGACTTTCTCAGTAGCTACAGCAAGAAGAGCCAGGACACCTACGAGAAGTTCCGGGGTGATGCTGAACGACTCCTGCTCTGGGCCTGGTTAATCAAGAGGAAATCCATTGTGGAGCTGCGCAGACGTGATCTTGAGGAATATACAGACTTTGTCGCCAGCCCCAATCCGCACTGGCAGACTGAAACCATAGAAAGGCGTTTTGCGACGGTAAATGGTCTACGTGAGCCAAACAGAAACTGGCGCCCTTTTCGTGCTGCGGGCGCTGGCAAAGGTCGCCTTAACACGAAATCCTGGCAGGGATTGTTCTCCAATCTCAGTGTGTTCTTTAACTATCTGATGGCAGAAGACTATGCGCCGGGTAATCAGATTCCGATTGTTAAGAAAAACTGCCCCTATCTGAGACAGGAAACCGGCATCAATACCGCCCGCCGGCTGTCTGAGCTGCAATGGGAATATCTGCTCAGTTCCGCTAAATCCCTGGCCATGGCAGATCCACAGCATGAGCGTACGCTATTTGTTATCGCCACACTCAAGTCGCTTAAACTGCGTATCTCAGAGCTATCTGAGCGGCCCAACTGGTTGCCGGTGATGTCCCATTTTCATCGGGATCACGAAGGCAACTGGTGGTTCCGCGCCTATGGTAAAGGCTCTAAAGAGCGTGATGTCTCAATCTCCAACGAGTATATCGGCTTTCTTCAGCGCTACCGCATCCACAGAGGCCTGACTCCCCTTCCCTCTAAAGACTCTGCCGAGCCGGTTATCGAATCCCGGGTTAAAAATCGAGGTATAGGCAGTCGCCAGCTGCGGAACATTGTCGAAG
Source organism: uncultured Amphritea sp. (assembly GCF_937127095.1). Lineage (GTDB taxonomy): Bacteria > Pseudomonadota > Gammaproteobacteria > Pseudomonadales > Balneatricaceae > Amphritea. Next base: position 77,781 of record NZ_CAKZLP010000077.1, on the reverse strand, counting down.
TCGCGTTGAATGAAGGCTGTCACTCCCTGATAACCGATGGCTTTGATGTCGAAGCCTCAGAGCTACGTGCCGCCACCACACATTGGCTGAGGCATACCGGGGCCTCAATGGAAGTTGCTGCAGGTCGCAATCTCGCACACGTTCAGGCTGATCTGGGACACGGCAGCATCAGAACCACCGATGAACTTTATGTGGATTCCGATAATATGGAGCGGGCTTCGAGTGCTAAGGGCCAGGAGGTTTAACGTAACGGTTAAGACGTACTCATTCAGACGTACTAACTAAGACTTAATTTGATCTTTATGAGAGCCGTTATATAACCGCTTCAATCCCTTTTTTATCAATGACATTGAGCAAGCGCAAAGCGGCTCCCTGAGGCTGGGTTTTGCCTTGCTCCCACTTTTTAACACTTTCACTGCTCATGTTAAGAACGGTCGCTAATACACCCTGGCTTATGTGCTCTCGCTGTCTTATCGATTTAATTCTAGCTGCTGTCATCTCTTCATTTTTAGCGCTCATGGCTAATGCATCAATTTTACGCATCGTTAATTGATCGATAGTACCGTTGTCATTAAAACGCTTTGCCATTGCGTGCATTTTGTCTAAACGTGTATCAACCATTTTTAACCTCTCTCAGCAAACCCGCTGTTATGTTTTGCCCGATCTGTTTAGCTGTAAAATTAAGGAAGCTATCACCCAATAGTCTGTATGTTTCCAGTAGCTTATCGGGGATCTCTTTGCCTATTTTTGGGACATCTGCCTTGCGCCAGCCATCAATGAAAAAAAGGAGATTATCCTTACGGATATCTACCACGCTCCTGTTAGAATCTCGTTTACTTTGCCTGGGCGAGGGTATTCTTTTTTTGAACAGTCTCCCCATATCCAGATCGCCATCATGCAGACCATTGTTCAGTTCATTAGCGACTTTGAAAACGATCTTATCGTCAAGCTGTGCTTTGACCATGAATTCATCAAAGTCATCGGTAACATATATCTTCACTGATATTAATCTCCCTAACTGTGGTATACATTACCATAGTTTTAGAATAGCAAACACTGTCTTGTAGCAATCTATTTCTGTTGGCTTTCAAAATTTCCAGCTGATTATGTGAATTATTAAAAGGGTTATTCTTATAACAACTGAATTTCACGGGTATAAATCATGGGTATAGTGAAAATTACAGGTGTAACTCCGCATAAATACGAATTTTAACGCCTTAACACAAAATAACCGGGTATTTGTCGGCATAAACATCGAGAGGTTAGTGAATGTTTATGTCCGGATCAGGAAGGGCTTCAAGCAGGGTTCTCATCTCTCTGGCTGGCCACAAGGCTTCTTTCTGACCTTTAACCGTGCATGGACGGTCACAGAGGCTTCTGGACAAGGAATATGTGCCAAGATCGAGAATGTCAGTGCCATCCCAGGTGTATGACTCCAGTCCATCAATCATCAATCGAAGCGTGCCCTGAACTGAGCGGCTGCAATCGGTATCAAAAGACAGCTCACCCATCGTATCGAGTGCCTTTTGAATCAATGCCGCCGGTACTGGTTCTGAAGCCATTGACCTCAATGCCATTGGTATTGATATTCTGCCCGTCGCCGATGTCCAGATAGGAATCACCGGTTGTGATGACACCATCCAGCTCACCTGTCGCATTAACGCTGCCTGGAAGGTTAACAGCCTGGGGAGCAGCCGCAATAATCGGAGTCCATGTCGCCATAGCAGCTGACACCGCGAGCGAAATTAAACTGGCTTTCATATGACTATGAGTGCCTTTGTATGCTGTCATATTGTTTTAACTCTGAGTTTTTTGGGACTAGCAATGTAAGCCGTTGGTTTTTTCAGCTCACAGTTTGAGTGATGGCTGAGTTTGCGTCTGTACGGAGCCGTACATAAGCTGATTTAAGGCGCTTGTGATCTTACGAGAGTTTGATCTTAGGCAATTCATCAGGTCAGGTTTGCTACAAAACTATCATCAACAGGAACACCACTGTGTCGTGGCTTTTGAGGCTATAGCCGTGCGATCACAGAATCAACCGCTTTGAAATTGATTGGGCAGAAGTAAAAAACTCCGCAATTCTGTAGCAAGCGCCGCTAGCATGCCCCTGGGTACCCGTCGCGATAAAGCCTGCAGTGGGCTGGCATTATCGGCGTGAGGGCACGCCTCGCTACACGACGTTTACATGGAGCGCTTTGTGTTCAGTATAAACTGAATCAGTTGATCTTTTTTCAACGGTTTTGAAAAATAATACCCCTGGACTCTGTCACAGCCGAATACCTTTAGTATGTCCAGTTGCTCTTTCATTTCAACCCCTTCGGCGACGATATCCATACCCAGATTTTTTCCGATCATGATGATGTTTTTCACCATTTTCTGAGACGCCTCATCGATAAACATACATTCGATAAAACTCTTATCGATTTTAAGTTCATCAATGGGCAGGTTTCTGAGGATACTCAGTGACGAATAACCGGTACCAAAATCATCCATTGAAATAGACAGACCGTGACCTTTAATCTCATCCAGCAGGGGGCGAATACTATGTATATCTTCAATGAACAGGCTTTCAGTGATTTCCAATGTGATTGATATATTGTCGAGATTATTGTCTTTAATACAGTTGATGAAGTCATCGGTGAAGCCGGGTTCCATCAGCTGTCGCACTGAGATATTGATAGAGGTCTGAAATGACCGCGCCAGTGCAGACTGAATCTCTTTAATATCCTTGAGGGTTTGCTGAACAATAAACTGCCCGATAGCGGGCATCTGACCTGAAGTTTCTGCCACCGGGATAAAACAATCTGGCGCGACAAGACCTAATGCACCACTTTGCCAGCGCACCAGCGCTTCAACACCATAAAAGTCTCCCTGAGGGGTAACCTGAGGTTGATAAACCATAAACAGTTCATTGTCAGAGATAGCGTTTCTCAGGGCTTGCTCAATTTTTACGTTTTGCAGATACCCCTCTGCCATACTGTTTTCAAAGAGGTGAATACTGTTCTTAATTTTTTTTGATTCGTACATCGCAATATCGGCTGACCGCAGCAAGGTGTCAAAACTCTCTCCATGAAGCGGATATTGTGCTATCCCGATACTTGCGCCTATATGAAGCTTTAAATTATTGATAGTGTACGGTTTGGTTATGGTATCAATGATTGTTTTGGCAAAACCCAGCACTTCGCGGGATTCAACCAAAGGCGTCAGCACGACAAACTCATCGCCCCCATGCCGGATGACGGTTGAGTCTCTGGGGATGATTAATTGCAGTCGTCTGGCAAGATCCAGCAGCAGTTGATCGCCGCACTGATGTCCGAAGCTGTCATTGATACTTTTAAAACGGTCCAGATCTAAATATAAAATACTGAATGGCTGGCTGGAGTCATGTATCCAGTTGTAGATATTGGTTTGCAAGTAACTTCGGTTTGGCATGCCTGTCAGTTGGTCATGGGTTGCCTGATACAACAGGTCTGAATTTCTTTTCTTGTCGGCATTAAAGATAACTTTTACTAAAGCATAAAGAATGATCTCAATGGCTACAAATATAGTGATATAGATCATTAACAATTGTGCAAACGCTGATTTAATAACGGCCATTTCTGTCATGGAAATAAGCCAGAGCTTATACGTTGAGTCATATTTCAACGAGGCCAGTTGCTCAACGCCATCCTCGGTTTTGTAGGGTAATGATAGTAGGTGCTCAGTGCGTTTTAGTTCATCGAAGGTAGCGCCATAAGCCAGTTTTATACTCTTCTCAAAGACATCAATTCTCTCCTGTGAAAGCGGTTTACGATAGATTTCGTAGTTGTTTTCACTGCCATTGCTTGCATACTGAATATATTTGTCGGCATCGCGAATAATGGTGATGGCGTACTGGTGATTCTGATCGACATTTTTAATCATAAACCCAAAGGAGTCATCCAGCCGAAGGGCTGCCGTGATAACCAGCTTTACGTTGCCCTGGTTGTCTCTGATCGCCTTTCTGATAGGCACAATCCAGTCATTGAATGGTTTAAAATAGTAGGTTCTGCCAAACATCATGTGATGGCTTTGCATAACCGCCAAAAAGGATTCACGACTATCTTCCTGTTTTAACAGGTTGGGAAATCTGGCCACATCCAGGCCATTAGTGGCAAACAGCATCTGGCCCTGCGGGTTGACTATGGCGATCGCTGTAATTGCAGGGCTTTCCAGAAGTGCAGCATCAAGGATTTTCATCGAGTTGGTATTGTCTTTGTAAGTCACATCTTCAATAAAACGATGGCCTACAATCTCGAGCATTATCCCATTAGTCTGGTAGAGGGAGTGTGTAGAGTTGGCAATCAGTTTGAGGCTGTTTTCCTGCGATGTTTGGTATTGTTTATAGATTGTATGCCAGCCACTATATGCAACTGCGATCAACGACATGGTGAAGAAGGCCGTCAGAATATAAAATATAGACCAGATATCTCTTTCAAACAGCCTCATATGAACTCACCGCCTTGCATTTATAGCTTTTTCCAATCGCATTGATTGTAAGTCTTATCCAGTATGTAAGCCTTTTCTGTATTCTGCGAATTTTCCGCCTCAAAATGTATTTTTCGCAGATAGGAAAAGGTAATGAACTGTCGATCAGACACATACCACCCGGTTGCGTCCCTCCTGTTTAGCACGATACATCGCTTTATCGGCGTCAGAGATCATATGGTTGATGGTGTGGCTGATGCCTTTATCAAAGGAGATTGTCGTCACACCAAAGGATGCTGTGACAGCGATCGTTTCATTACTGCCAAGAGAGATGGTTGCCCGGGCAATCGCCTGACGCAGCCGTTCGGCACTCTGCTTCGCTGCGTCGTGATTTGTCTGCACCAGTAGCACGACAAACTCTTCCCCCCCCAGCCGGGCAAGAATGTCAGCAGCACGAATGGTCATCTGGCTGACATCCGCTATTTTCTGCAGCACCAGGTCTCCGATGGCGTGGCCATAGGTATCGTTAACCTGCTTAAAATGATCAAGATCGAACATAATGAGTGACAGTGGATTGTTATAACGGCTGGCAACCAGAATCTCGCGATTTGCCAATTCAAAAAAGTGTCCCCGGTTGATGAGCTGGGTGAGGAAGTCAGTCCGGGCTTGTTTCTCGAGTTTTTGCTCCATCTCCCGGTGCAGTGTTATATCCCGCCCGATCGCCAGTGCCCCTGCGCCATCATCATTCTCTTCACTGACAATATTGAACATCAGATAACAGTGCCCGGATGCTGTCGGTATGCTGATCTCTACCTGCTGGGGTATTCCTGTGCTGATCACTTTATTGATAACAGAGTGGTAATGTTCAAGGTAGCTGTCATTTTCAGACCGGTTATTGGTGAACAGCGCCTCAAAGTTAGGATTGGTGTAGATCAGCTCTCCCTCCCGGTCATATCGTGCGATAGCATCCGGAGCGTTTTCTGCCAGGCTGCGATAGGCCTGTTCACTTCTGATAAGCTCTTCATGGTTGATAACATTTTCTATCGCGATTGACGCCAGGTTTGCGGCAAAAGAGATCTGTTCAATATCACCGCTATCAGGCGTGCTTGGCGTTGCATGATAGATGGCAAAACTGCCGAGAACCTGGTTTGCAGACCCGAGAATAGGTTCGGACCAGCATGACCCCAGACCCGCGCTGGCAGCCAGTTGACGGTAAGGTGTCCAGTACGGGTGAGTGGCAATATCTTCAACGATGACCCGCTCTCCCAGGTAGGCCGCAGTGCCGCAGGAACCCACCCCCACGCCTATTTCAACGCCGTTGATCGCTTCATTATAAAAGTCGGGCAAGCTGGGTGCTGCGCAGCTTATAAGGTGCTTTCCTTCTGCATCGAGCAACAGAATGCTACAACACATCGAGGGGTTTTCTGACTCAATATCGGTTATCAGGTGATGCATGATAGTGTTGAGTTGATCACCCTTTGCAACCCGTTCCAACATTTTATTTCTTGTCAGGTTACGTTGTTCACTGCGCCATCTTTCCGTGACATCGGTGCAGATATACAGCCTTTTGTTGTTTATAGCCGAAACCTGCCCAGCAACTCTTCTGGTTGTGCCATCTTTGCAACGAATAGTCCTTTCATCGATAAAGGGTTCTGTGAGTCTATGATCGCTGTTTGCCCAATTTTCCCAGCGGGAGATAATTTCATCATGATTTATCGCATCCGGATACGCTTTTGTAAACCAGGTCATTACGTTCGGCAGATCCTCAAGGGTGTAGCCGAACATGCGGGTGAATGCGTGATTAATATATTCTATATTACCGGCGTCATCACACCAGCTTACGCCTACCGGGGAGTTATCAAGCAGGTCTTTGATCTCAATGCGTTGTTTTTTGCTATCTTTCAGCGCCTGTTGAAGGTGCCGCTCTCTGATTGAACTCAGAGCACTCATTGCCAGAGTCGTTGTCACCTGAACCAGATGATCCAGTTGCTTTTCAATCTGATCCTTGGGTATGACCGGCACCTGTTTAATTGCAGAGATATACGCCGCTTTGTCGTAGTTAAACTCTTCAGCCTGTTGCTCAAAATGTTTAAAATCAGGCGACGTATGTAGCAGTTGCCCCATAAACAGGGTGGCAATATGATTACCCTCAATAATAATGGGTGTAGCGTAGTCATAAAGCCCGTTTTTACAGAGAGAGTAGCTAACCTTTTTGTTGTGGGCTTGTTCGAGGAGGGTGCAATTACTTTCGACGCAACGACGGTTTGTTTCTTCGTTACCACGATGAAAATGGGTGCAGGCATCAATCCAGCCAGCCTGGGTAATAAGTCCACCATCCAGGCCAACAAGACCGTTAGGAATACCGGTTGCCTTGTAGTAGCCTTCCAGAAGCTCTGCAAAGCTGGTTATATCAACCAGTTCTTCGATGCGGTAATAATCACTGGAGCTGACAGCCGGGATCTTGTTCATCTGTTATATCTCTTAAAGCCATCCAGGCATTGGTTTTTTCATTATGCACAAACGCGGCAGACAAATTATTGCCTGGTTTCAGTAAGCGTTTGCCTATGCCTGAAGGTCAACGGAAAGCAAGGCTAGTTTGTACCTCTTTCCCTGTGAGTCCTCTCCTCTACCGCTGCTTTTGTTGCTCGACTTTATTTTAACTCATTGTGTCACTCTCTACGGTATAGATGGTTGAGGTGAATCATCTATACTCACCATTTTGTGCATCGCATATATACAAGCAGCCTGAATCGGTTGTCGAAAGACGTTAAGGCTAAATCAGGCCGTACAAAGGTTAAAACCTTATCACGCTGCTTGATGGCAATTCTCCTCTTTGCTTAATTGCTATCGAACTGCGCAAAACCGTTCAATTTCTTAACTTCTCTATTTAAAATGTCGCTTTCGATAACGCCTTCAGTTACCTTTCTACCCGTTCACCCATGCATCGGTAATGGGTCATTATGGAATCGTTAGAGCATGATAGATTTTGCCCGGCTTCAGTCACAATTCACCACCCTTCGTAGCAACAAGGTCTTTGAGTTATTTGTTGTTGCGATCATTATCAGTTCGGCGTTGCTGGTCGGTGCCAAAACCTATGAACTGTCCCCTTTAGCCTCCTCTCTTGTTATCTGGATGGACTGGTTTATCACGGTTTTCTTTTTGTTGGAGATTTCGATTCGCTTTCTGGGAGAGGAACATAAAAAGGACTTTTTTAAGAACCCCTGGAACATTTTTGACACTCTGATTGTGACTGTTAGCCTGATTCCGATTGATAACACCGATATGGCGCTGGTGGCGCGCCTGGTAAGGGTTTTCCGGGTGTTACGGATGATCTCAGTGATACCCGAACTGCGCTTACTGTTGAACTCGCTGATTAAAGCGATGCCTCAACTAGGCTATGTTATCCTGTTGATGTTTATAATCTTTTATATCTATGCGGCGATCGGTAGCACGCTGTTTGAAGATATCAATCCGGTACTTTGGGGCGATATTACTATTTCACTATTAACACTGTTCCGGGTGATGACATTTGAGGACTGGACCGATGTTATGTATGAAACGATGGAGGTCTACAAACTCAGCTGGATCTACTATCTGACCTTTATATTCTTCACCGCGTTTGCGTTTTTGAATATGGTGATTGGCATCGTGGTAAACGTTTTAGAAGATGAGCATGCCAAAATTAGAAAGCAGGAAGCAATAGATGCCCATGAGCCAACCATTGCCGATCTGCAGCAGCAACTTGAGGAGATCAAGGTACTGCTGAAGCAACAAGTAAAGTAGTCGTCGTTTAGGGCTTGGCTTGCCGCGGGATGATTAACTGCTGTCAGCCAGCAGTTCAGCCGCCCAGTCAGGCATTGGATCAATATGCGGGGTTAGAACCTGCTGGCGGATGGTGGCAACCTGGCGAAAGGGATCGGTATAACTGGAGTTATCCAGAATTCGCACCTGATCACACAGCGGCAAGGCTGCGCGAACATTGATTAAGGTTCTGGGGATGCGGCCTTCTACTTTTTCTTCGGGTACAAAGTGACCGCCCTCTTCTACGCGCTGACTGATACGTGCATGGTTAAGCGAGGTGGACTGCACATGAATCAGTACCAGAATGATCTGATAGCCCAGCGCTTTGGCTTTAGCGATGAAATCGATCTTTGACGGGTGAGAAAAAACAGTTTCGAAACAGAAGTTGGCCCCCTCCAGTAACAACTGTTCGCGCATCTTTGCCGCCAGTTGAGCTGCGGTATAGCTGTTGCCTTCGGGGTCATCCGGAAACAGTTGTTTTGCCAGGATGTCTGCATTGACGAAAGGCATGCCCAGCGGTTCCAGAAACTTGCGATAAAAGGTACTTTTACCGGCGCCGTTTCCCCCTGTCAGCATCCAAAGCTGTTTAGGCTGCACCTGTATCTGATTCCTTTTTTATCTGAAACTGGCCATTGAGGAACTGCCCCAGCGAAACCGTTCCATCGGCTTTTATCTGTTCCAGCAGCCCTGGATGGCTGGCTGATGCCTGATAGCGCAACGATACGCCGGTTATACCATCGGTCAGACGGCCACTTGTACGATCATTCTCAAGCGCCTCAAACAGCGCATCAGGGTCAACTGCCGGTCCAATAACCGGCTCAATACGCACCCGGGCAAGGCCTGCGCACACCTGCAGCAACGTATCGGGACTGATGACATTGGCAACGCTGCGGCCTATGTCCGCCCAATATTCAATCTGTTCCGCGGTTGAGCGATGCAGCTGCTTACCGGCTAACGTGGCATTTTCAACTAACTGAGCTTCTAGGCGCAGTGGAGAGTGTGCTTTCGCCATGGTGATCTTCTCCAGATAGATTAATAAAAAAATTGTAGCAGATTGCTACAGAAATACCAATTAAGCAGAGTTTCGCATTCCCAGCCTAAGGGTTAAAATCCTGAGGGCTGACCGGCAGAAAAAGGCTCATCAGTGAAAACAAACAATCAATAGCCGAAATAGAACGGTTATTTGTCATCAGATAAGCATAGTGATTACGCGACAAGGAATGTTTATGGACACTTTTCTCTCTACTACATCCATCCAGCTTATCCCTATTCAAATAGCCGCATCCTGGATCAGCCTCTGGCTGATCATTCGTTTGTTCTCCACCCGTGTGGTTGCTACCTGGCTGGCCAATGGCTTTCTTCTCTCAGCTATTGCAGCAATACTTATTGCCAACCTGGGAACTGAACTGAGTTTATATGACGAACTGAATTTTCGGGGGATTCTGATCAGTCAGATAATCGGGATGAATCTTCTGGTTATGCCGTTTTTATATTGGCTGGATAAGCGCAGATCATTCATTGAGGATGCTAGCCGCATTCCCGAAGCGGCGCTGCACGGCCTGTCATTTTTTTGTGGCGCAGGCGGCGCGCTGTTATCTCAGAAGCACTTTCATCATAAAACGGTGAAACCCGGGTTTCGGGCAAAAACATGGGGCGCTTTTGCCCTCAACCTGGTGTTTTTCTATGCAATCCTCTTTTATATGTCCTGATGCCTGCTTGTAACGATTATCCGCCGTAATATTTTGCCAGATAATCAACAATGCGCTCATGCTGATCGGCGGGTAGTTCATCCATGCCCTGCTCTTCAACCATCCATACCAGCATATCGGTCCAGCGGGACCGGCTCATGCCCTGTTGTTTAACCAGCATAATGGAGTGGCAGCGGGAGCAGACCGAGTACACATCTTCGCGGCCTGCGCCCTCTGTGAGTCCTCCATAGTCAAAACTGCTGGACGCGCCAACCGTGGGGCCATCTGCCGTCAGGGTCTGCAGATAGGCAACCACTGCGTTACGATCGGCTTCTGCACTGATCCCGGAAAAGGCCATATGGTTATTAGGAATGAAGGTGGCGGGAGACGCCAGATAGTGTTTCAGGTTATCTGGCGTCCAACTACCTTCAAATTGCTTAAACGCATCTGAGTATTCAAAACCGGCGGAGGAACCGACCTGTCTGTTTACAACATTCCACAGTGTTGGGCCGATTTTATGAGGTTCACCTTTAGCGAAGTTATGACAACCTGAGCAAACCAGAACCAACTGTTTGCCTTTTGCGGCAAGGTTGGCCTGATCTGCGGCGGCTGATTGCAGCCCAATAAACCCGGACAGCAGGCTTAGTAGCAGTGCTGTTGATATGCGTCTGATCATATAGCGCCCTGTCAGCTAACGGTGACGGCAACCCGATGCATACTGTTATTCAGATAGCCTTTGGGGTTCCAGGCAATGCCAAATGGCTGACTGACACCCATCTCATCGGTCGCTCTTGCCCATACCTCATAATAGCCGGACTCCGGAAAGCTCACCTGTGCTTTGAAGCGCTGCCATGCGCCAAAGTTAGGCTGCTCTCCAAGCTCTGCTTTAATCCAGGTCGCGCCAAAATCGATGGAGATATCCACCTGAGTAATTTTGCGCTCGCCTGACCAGGCATTACCGCGAACTTCCATCGACCGGTCACTGATGATGCTACCGGTGGCCGGATAGGTAATCAGGGATTTAACCGGCATCCGCTCAATGATGACAAAATCTTTTTTATCGACCTTCTCTCCCGCCGCAACAGGGTGCTTTGGTACCCGGTAAGCGGTACCCGTCATTTTGGCGCCATCGTGAACCTGATCACGAATATTGATGCGCTGCAGCCATTTCTGCGAGCAGGAACCGGGCCATCCGGGAACGATCAGCCGCAGTGGCGCACCATTCATCGGGTGAATCGGTTTACCATTCATGGCAAAGGCGATCAGGTTATTGGGGTCCATCGCTTTTTCGATGGGAACACCACGGGAGATCGCCTCTTTATCCTCTTTGCCAGAAAGGTGTTTATCGGCACTGTGGTGGGCGGTATAGACAGCACCAGGCTTGACGCCAGCAGCCTTAAGTACATCGGCCAAACGCACTCCGGTCCATTCGGCGCAGGCAACCGCGCCGTAGGTCCACTGATTTCCACTAGCAGGTGGGTTGAATGCTGCACGGCCATTACCACCGCACTCGACCACCACCGGTCGGGTAACTACCTCAAACATATCCTGCAGATCTTTAATCGACAGCGTTAACGGCTTATCAACCAGGCCATCGATCGTTAGCTGCCAGCTATCTGCATCCACGTCGACCGGAGGGACCCCGTTGTTACGAATGAAATGACGGTTGGTGGGTGTGATTGCATCGTCCAGCAGATGAGCCGGAGTCTCAGCATTAACCGGCCGGTCATTGAGAATAGTCAGACCCTCTTTCCCTTCAATAGAGAACGGGGTTGTATCATCGGCCATTGCAGCAGGGATAAGGCCCTGAGGCATATTGCGGTGATAGGGAATAAATGAGACGCCCAGCAGTGCGGCCATGCTGGTGAGACCTGCCCCGCGCAGAAAGCCCCGTCGGTCCTGATTAGCGACACGACCGAATACCTTCAGATCAGCAGTGGCAGGATCATCTTCATATAACGCGTGTAAGCCTACGGTTTTTTTATTTTTGTCATTCATCTTTGCCTGCTCCGGTTTTTATTTTAGAAGAGCGTTTTTGTTAATATTAATAACAGCTAATATAGCTTAGTTAAAAATTTCACAATTACCTAACTCATCCGAAATAAAAACCAGACAGACAAAAAAGCGCTGAAAAGATCAGCCTCAGAGCGTGCTCATTTACTCTGAGTGTTGCTGGCGAATCACTTTTTTATTGAGTTTACCAACACTGGTTTTCGGTATCTCTGTGACGAAACTGACTTTTTCAGGTATAGCCCATTTATTGATTCGACCACTCTCAACAAACTGCATTAGATGGGCCTGAACCGATGCTGCATCAACCTTTGCACCGGAGACCGGAACAATCAGCGCAAATGCCCGCTCGCCCCATTTTTCATCGGGAACACCTACCACCGCGACTTCTGCTACCTGTGGGTGCTGACTGATCAGGCTTTCCAATTCAATTGATGAGATCCATTCGCCGCCGGTTTTGATGACATCTTTAATTCGGTCTTTAATCTCCAGTACGTTATCCTGATCCATTGACGCCACATCACCGGTATGCAACCAGCCGTTTTGCCAGAGTTCAGCCCCTTTTTCGGGCTCTTTGTAATAGCCCTGGGTCAGCCAGGGAGCGCGCACCACAACCTCACCCACCGCTTCGCCATCATGGGCAACATCGTTTCCTGCAGGGTCTACGATGCGCAGATCCACCATCGCGTTAGGGATCCCCGTTTTGATTCGCAGGGGCATCTGATCGATCATATCCAGCTCACGAGCCGTCGGAGGCAGATAGGTTGTGGTTAACAGTGGGCAGGTTTCGGACATACCATAGGCGGTGTGGAAGAGAATCCCTTTTTCGGCCATCTGCTGTGCCAGGGCCAGTGTCGGGGCGCTGCCGCCAGTGACCATTTTCCAGCCAGTCATATCAGTGGTTTTAGCCTCTTCACAGTTGAGAATCATCTGTAATACCGTCGGTACTCCATGTGAGAAGGTGACCTTCTCTTCACGATAAAGCTTCACCAGTTTATTGGGTTCATAACGTCCCGGATAAACCTGTTTAACCCCCAACAGCGTCGCGATATAAGGCACGCCCCAGGCGTGCACGTGAAACATCGGTGTCATCGGCATATAGACATCATCAGAACGCAGCATCGGCTGACCATCATAAAGTCCCAGGGTCGCTGCACCGTTCAGGGTATGCAACACCAACTGGCGATGAGAGAAGTACACCCCTTTGGGATTACCGGTGGTACCGGTGGTGTAAAACAGTGTCGCGACTGAGTTTTCATCGAAATCAGGGAATTCATACTGGTCGCTGGCGTCTTGCAGTAACGCTTCATATTCACCAAAAGTGTTCAGGGATGTTGTTACCGGCTGTTTTTCGTCGGATAGCTGAATATAACCACTGACTTTGGGTAGCTCTGCGGATAATTGCTCGGCAATGGCGACAAAATCATCATGAACCAGCACTAGCTTATCGTCTGCATGGTCCATGGTGTAATGGATCTGATCAGGGCTAAGACGCACATTGACATGGTGCAGAATAGCGCCAATCATCGGCACGGCGAAGTAGGCTTCCAGGTAGCGATGGCTGTCCCAATCCATTAACGCCACGGTGTCTCCCGCTTCCACTCCGGCATTTGTTAAAACGTTCGCCAGTTTGCAGATGCGCTGATAGAGGGTGCGATAGTTATAGCGGAACAGATCGCTGTAGACGATCTCCTGCTCAGGCTGATATCGCTTGCCCGATAGCAACAGGTTTTTGATTAACAGTGGGTATTGGTAGGCATTAACAGCAGGTTCAATTATTTTTGTTTTCATTGTTGTTCCTTGGGTTAAAAAATACGTCCTTCTGACGCATGACTCCATTGCAGGCTTTGCATTTTACGTCATCATCATCGTCAAAGATCCGAACCTTTCTCGCTCCGTGACGCAACCTTATGATGCTTCCTAAGGTTCTGATTGATAGACATTTATAACTGTTTTTATAAGCCCTGTTTATAGGTTCTTTGAAGATAGAGTATAGTCAGTGAACAGGCAAGTTCAGACTTTCGGCAAAACAGGCTCAGGAGCCTTGCGTTCAGGGTATTCAGATATCTGTCACAAATGCGTCACAGCGCTGTCACCGGCATTCATTAGGATTCTTGCTCGCCTGCAAAAGGCTTAATGAAGGGCCTATATGGGTAGCTGCTAGCTAAGTGGGCTTTTAAACTGAACTTCTGAGATTTAAGTATTATGTGGAAAAAACTCCTGTTAGCCGCATCCGGATCTTGCTTGTTGCTGGCTGCAAATGCACCTCTCGCGATGGCACAAGATCGTGCTGAAACATTGAAAGTCGGCCTTTGGGGCGACCAGTTTTATAGCAAAGATGCTGCCGAAAAAGCTCAGCGGGCCAGTCAGACCATCGAGTCGATGAATGCCCACAAGTTGAACTTTACGATGTATGCCGGTGACACTAAAAACGGTAGCAGCGAATGTAGCGATAAGGCTATCGGCGAAGACATTATCAGCGTTTATAACCGCCTGAATGCCCCGACACTCTACACTCCCGGTGATAATGAGTGGACCGATTGTCACCGTACTAACAATGGTGCCTACAACCCGCTTGAACGGCTTGAATTCCTGCATAAAACCTTCTTCAACAAAGCCACCACACAGGGTAAAAACCCAATTGCGGTTGAACGTCAGGGCGCACTGGGCGAAGCCTATAGCGAGAACAGCCGTTTTGTTGCCAGCAATGTTGAGTTTGTTGCGCTAGCGGTGACCGGAAGTAACAACAACCTGGTCGTCACTGAAAAACAGTGTACTAAAAAGTCGAAGCGTACTGCAGAGGACTGTGCAGCAGCGAGCGAAGAGTATAAAGCGCGTAACGCGAAAAACATCGAGTGGCTGAAGCAGTCTTTTGCTAAAGCGAAACAAGAGAAGCTGGCCGGTGTAGCGATCATTATTCAGGCAGATATCTTCTTCCCTTTTGAGCTTTCTGACGGTGGCTATAAAGATGACTTCATGAAGAATCTGGATGAGAACAACGGCTTTACAGATTTCTTCAAAATGCTGATCAGCGAAACGCAAAGCTATGATGGACAGGTTGTGCTGATTAACGGTGATTCCCACTTTTTCAAAATGGATAAGCCGATGTACAACCCTAACGGCCAGCTAACCCCCAATTTCACCCGCGTTCAGGTGTTTGGTGCAGAAGATAATAGCTGGATTGAGATGACCGTTGACCCTGCCAGTGAGAATGTATTCTCCTTTGCTCCGGTTATGCTGCACTGAGTTATTGACTCAGATCAACGTTCTTAACTTATTGATAATAATTACAAAAAATAGGACTTTGTCCTAGATACATGACGCGGCACAGACTTTAATATGCCCAACGTGTTCAGGGTGATCAGGGATTTGATTGCGGAATTCAGCGACGTAGCCAGAAGGAATGCAGGATGCAACGGTTACATGGAAATGGATTGCTGATTAAGGGGGCGTAGTACGGATGCTACAACTCCCTTGCCTTTTTTTCTCCTCTCGTACCAACGGTTATTATCAAACAAAACGCCTGCCTCTTTTACTGCTGTCGGACGCTTACGTCTCAGTTCTTATCCTCTTAGTTACGACGATTGATAGCCACAGGTTTACCCCCTACTGGTATCGCTTTGCCCGGTGTTCAAGCCAGCCGTGCTGATGGAGGCCTCTCGGGTCCCGATGAGTCCAGTGAACCACACCGCCTTTATTATTCCACTCATACTCGCCATTAAAGCTGACACTGTCCCCTGTTCTCAATGAGTTCAGGCGTGGCGCCAGATCGATATTATGAGCGATGAGAATAGTGATGCCCGACGACAATTGCAGAATAAAGCGCTGATGACGGCTACCTTCCAGATCGTCCGGTAAGAGTTTGACCACTTCGCCAGTGCCACTGACCTGTAGATTGCTCTGTTGGTTCCGGTACGCCTGCAGGATACGTTGGTCATCGTTTTGAAACCCTGCAACGCTATGCTCAGCTGAACCATTCTGGGCTGGGACTGGAGGCGAACCCCCTGGTAATCCGTTATAAACGATCGCCCCTATCATTACGAAGATAATAGCTGAAACAACCAGCGACAGTTGCTTAGATCTGCCACTGTTATTTGACGTCTGATGTCTCGAAGTTTGGAGAGGTTTCTGAGACTGAGACGACTTCTGGGAGCCTGATCTGCTTCGTGAGACTCCCGCTATCTGCACATCGGCGGCACGTAACCGCCCTTCACGATCTTTTATCGGCTGGTAGTGAATAGTATCGCCAACACGGGGCTTTCGGGGAATATTGCCAAAATCCTGTATGTGAACAAACAGATCCTTGCCACCATCTGAGGGTTTGATAAAACCAAACCCTTTATCATCCTTCCAGGCTTTTAGTGTGCCGGTGTGCTGCTGCATAATACATCCCTGCCTCAAGCGTCAGTAGATTACCGGGTAATGGGGATCTGCATATGAAACGTTGAGCCGACAGCCGGATCGGAGGTGACTGCCATATGCCCCTGATGCTGCTCAGTAATAATGTAGTAAGAGAACGACAGATGTTCACCTGTATCAAAACTGTCAGCTTGCTCGCTGTTGCTGAAATACGGCTCAAACAGCCGCATCTGTTCTTCGCTGGTCAGACCAATGCCGTTGTGTTGAATCTTAATCCACATATTGTCGTAACTCTCTGAAAGAATTATCTTTATGGTGGGTTCAAATTCATCTGCGCCGACTTTTTTCTGCAGTGCAAGACAGGCATGACGAAACAGACTGAGGAAGACTTGCTGTAGTTCAGTGATATAGCAGGGAACCTGAGGCAGGTCTTTCTCTACCTGCCACACCAACTTAACCTGTTTAAACATCAACCCGTCGGACACCGTAATAACCTCTTTGCCCAGGTTGACCGTATGTTCCATGACATCGACGATATCCGCCAGCTGCTTTTCTGAATGACGGTTGCGGGCAAAGGTCAGCAGGTTATGAATAATCTTGGAAACCTGATCGCCTTTATCCGACATATCACTGTATATGGATTCCAGTAGTGCGGTCTTATCGTTACCACCCTGCTCCAGCGCCAGATGGTTATCCGCCATGATACTTTTAAACCGTTTCAGGTCCATCAGAATAGCCTGTAACGGGATATTAATATCATGGGCCATTGACGATGCCAGTTCGCCCATAAATGACATCTTATCATTGTGGATCAGCAGGTTTTCCGCGGTGGTTTCCTTGGAGACATCATCAACCAGAATAACAACGCCGGGCTCCGGGCCATTGAGGGGGTAGATGGTGATATCAAAATGGGACAAGCTGCGCAGACTCTGTTTCAGATGGATGGTTTTGTTCTGCTCAATCGCCTGCTGAATATGTTCCGGCACTACGGTCATGGTGGGATAGGCTTCCCACAGGGTTTTGCCCAGCGCTTTTTCTGCAGAGACACCCGACAGCTCCTCCACCCGCCGATTCCACTGGGTTACCCGGCCCTCTTTGTCCAGACCCACCAGCATCAGTGGCATCGATGTCAGGATATCCTTGATATAGGACTCGGATGAGCGCAGCTGATTTGCGGTGATAACGTGTTGTGCGACTTCAGATTCCAGCAAATGGTTACTTTCCAGCAGCTTGTGGTTTGATTCTTCAACTGCTGCGGTACGCTCCTGGACGCGTTGTTCCAGTTCACTTTTAATGATGGTCAGCTCACGGTTAGCTTTGTGCGCACGGCGACTGTAAATCAACAGATAGATTGCTGTTATCGTCAGTATAATGATCAGCGTACCGCTGCTGAAATTGGCCAGATGTTGCCACTTGGTTTTGCCATTTTCATCTTTAAACCAATCGACAGCTGCAGTAGCCCATGGGCTCTGCAGGCACAGAGCAAGTACAAATAATGCTTGTTTAATCATATATGTAATTAACTAATCCTGATGACCAAGAGGAAATCCGGTCATGATAATATTTACAGGGCAGACGATAGATACGATCTATTTATCCTGTATCGCCTGATCCCGGATCCTGATCTCGCCTATTCTATAGGATTTGGCGTCGATTTCGTTATTTTTACACAAGTGTTCTCAGCGCAGCCCATTATCCGCTTTTTTCAGCGGTTTCAAAGCATCTGACCAACCATTCGATAAAGACTCTGATCCGTGCAGAGAGCTGACGGTTTTGCGTATAAAGAACCGGGAAGCGGGTTTAACGGCCCAAAAACATCCGCTCAAACTGTTTAAGATTTTGTTGAATGTAATCGAGAAACGCCTGCATCGCTGGAGTCGGATGTTTTGCCAGCGGATGCACAACACAAAAGCTTCGACGCAGTGGAAACCCCTCTATCGTCGGGATTATCAACCGTCCCAGCTCCAGCTCAGACAAAATACTCAGCTTTGGCAGCACCGCCACCCCGAGCCCCGCAATTACTGCATGCTTGACCGCATCATTGGAGCCGATCTCCATACTCGGGGAGAAACGCAGGCGGTGTTGCTGGCAATGCTGCTCCAGTGCCAGACGACTACCCGAGCCCGGCTCTCTAGCCAGTAACAGGCTGTCGAGAAAGGCCTGGGGCGTGATATTTGCTTGCAGCAGTAACGGGTGCTCTTGGGGTACAACCGGCACCAGTTCATTATCTAGAAATGGCAGCGACACCAATGGTTTATCGGTTGGCACCATGCCCATGATCACCAGGTCATCATTGTTCTCATTCAGCCGCTCCAGCGCCGTCGCCCGGTTGACCACCTTCACCCGCACACTGATCTGCGGATGCAGATCGAGAAAAGCCCGTAGCAGATAAGGCACCATATATTGCGCTGTATTCACGGCAACTAGCCTTAATTCCCCTGCGACATTGCCCTGCAGGGCAGCCAGATCGGTCTGTAACTCAGACAGTTCAATAAACACTTTATCGATGCTCTCTGCCAGCCGCTCTCCCGCTGCCGTACAGAACAATCGTCTGCCAACATACTCGAATAATGGCTGATCCAGCGCCTGTTCCAGCTGGCGAATCTGACTGCTGACCGCTGGCTGGGTCAATCCCAGGAGCTCTCCGGCCTTACTGTAGCTTTGCAGTTCGTAGACCGCTTTAAACACCTGTAGCTGCCGGAATGTCAGGCGGCCGATGATTTTTTGAATTGAAAGTGGCACTAAACCGATCTCACTGTGTTTATCTATAAGTGATACCTTATAGATAAACTAAAAAATATCAATTTCTACTTATCATAGATAGCGACTAGGATCTGTTTACACACTTACGGCAGTAAGCCGGAGGCAGAGGAGAGTTTCATGATCAAAAAAGTACTGATCGCCAACCGGGGGGAGATTGCGGTACGTATCGTTCGTGCGTGTGCCGAGATGGGTATCCGCTCTGTGGCGATTTATACCGAACCTGACCGCTATGCGCTGCATGTAAAGCGTGCCGATGAAGCCTATTCAATGGGTGATGATCCGCTGGCGGGCTATCTCGACCCTCGCCGTATCGTCAATATGGCGCTGGAAACCGGTTGTGATGCGATCCATCCAGGTTACGGCTTTCTCTCTGAGAATGCCGAATTTGCCCGCCAGTGCGAACAACAGGGCATCGCTTTTATCGGGCCTAAGTCCGATGTCATCCATAAGATGGGAGATAAAACTCAGGCGCGTGACTCGATGCGCGCTGCCGGCGTACCCATCACGCCCGGTTCCGAAGGCAACCTTGCCGATGTTGATGAGGCGTTAACCCTGGCGGACGAGATCGGTTACCCGATCATGATTAAAGCAACTTCAGGGGGTGGTGGCCGTGGTATTCGTCGCTGTGATACACCCCAAGAGCTGAAACTCCAATACCCACGGGTTATCTCTGAAGCAACCAAGGCGTTTGGTTCTGCCGAAGTGTTTATGGAGAAGTGCATTGTTGACCCACGCCATATCGAAGTGCAGATTCTGGCTGATACTCACGGCAACGTGGTGCATCTGTATGAGCGCGACTGTTCTATTCAACGACGCAATCAGAAATTGATTGAGATCGCTCCTAGCCCGCAATTAACTCCGGAGCAACGTCAGTATATCGGTGGACTGGCGGTTAAAGCCGCTGAGGCCGTCGGCTATGAAAACGCCGGTACCGTGGAGTTTCTGCTGACTGGCAATCAGGTCTACTTTATGGAGATGAACACCCGGGTGCAGGTGGAACACACCATCACCGAGCAGATCACCGGCGTGGATATTGTCCGTGAGCAGCTGCGTATCGCCTCGGGTCTGTCATTGAGTTACCGCCAGGAAGATATCGCCTATCGCGGTTATGCCCTGCAGTTTCGCATCAACGCGGAAGATCCGAAAAACGACTTCCTGCCCAGCTTTGGTCGCATCTCCCACTATTACGCGCCGGGAGGTCCTGGGGTCCGGGTGGATACCGCCATCTATACCGGTTATGAGATACCGCCCTACTACGACTCCATGTGTCTGAAACTGGTGGTCTGGGCGCTAACCTGGGAAGAGGTCGTGGCTCGTGGTCAGCGTGCTCTGGATGATATGCGTCTGCACGGCATTAAAACCACGGCGAACTACTACCAACAGATTCTCAAGCATCCTGATTTTCAGGCTGCCAACTTTAACACCAGCTTCGTACCAAACCATCCGGAACTGCTGAGCTATTCCGACAAGCGTCACCCCAGTGAAATGGCACTGGCGGTTGCCGCGGCAATTGCTGCCCATGCGGGCTGGTAAGTTGCTCGCTAACGTACCGAACCGTTTGTCTGATAGCAAAAACTACTTTCAGCTGACCGCCACAGCGGTTGCAGGAGAAACTACAGTGAGTACTGTAAATATGAATCAAACAAAGAAAATTGAAGTCACCGATGTGATTCTGCGGGATGCCCACCAGTCCCTGATCGCTACCCGTATGCGCACCGAAGATATGTTGCCGATCTGTGAAAAACTGGATCAGGTAGGCTACTGGTCTCTGGAAGTATGGGGCGGAGCCACCTTTGATGCCTGTGTACGTTTTCTTAAAGAAGACCCCTGGGAGCGCCTGCGTCAGCTGCGGGCCGCCCTGCCAAACACCCGTCTGCAGATGTTGCTGCGGGGACAGAACCTGCTGGGTTATCGTCACTATGCGGATGATGTCGTCGAAGCCTTTGTTGAAAAGGCAGCGAAAAACGGTATTGATGTATTCCGCGTATTTGACGCCCTGAACGATATCCGCAATATCGAAACCGCCATGAAAGCGGTTAAAAAAGCCGGTAAACACGCGCAGGGAACGATCTGTTACACCACCAGCCCGGTGCATACACCTGAGCTGTTTGTGAAGCAGGCAATTGCTATGCGCGATATGGGTGCCGATTCCATCGCGATTAAAGATATGGCCGGATTGCTGACCCCCTACGCCACCTATGATCTGGTTGCAGCACTCAAAGCTGAGCTTGATCTGCCGATTGTGGTGCACAGCCATTCTACCGCAGGTCTTGCCCCGCTGTGTCAGCTAAAAGCCATTGAAGCGGGTGCTGACCGCATCGATACGGCGATCTCTTCATTTGCTAATGGCACCAGTCACCCGGCCACTGAAGGTCAGGTTGCAGCTCTGCGCGGTACCGGTTACGACACTGAACTGGATCTTGAACTGCTGGCTGAGATCGCTGACTATTTCCGCGAAGTCCGTAAGAAATACCATCAGTTTGAAAGTGAGTTCACCCGCGAAGATGTTTCCGTGCAGATCAATCAGGTGCCGGGCGGCATGATGTCTAACCTGGCTAACCAGCTGAAAGAGCAGAACGCTCTGGATAAGATCCGCGAAGTATTCGCTGAAATTCCACGGGTACGTAAAGATCTGGGCTACCCTCCTCTGGTAACGCCAACCTCACAGATCGTCGGTACTCAGGCGGTCTATAACGTGCTAGCGGGTGAGCGTTATAAAACCATCACCAATGAGGTAAAGCGTTATCTTCAGGGCGGTTACGGTGCGGCCCCTGCTGCAGTGGATGCCCAGTTGCAGAAGAAAGCGATCGGTAACGAAAGTGTTGATGTGGGCCGCCCGGCCGATCTGCTCAAGCCTGAACTGAACAAGCTGCGTGATGATATCGGTGAGCTGGCGCTGTCCGAAGAGGATGTACTGACCTTCGCTATGTTCCCGGACCTCGGCCGTGAATTCCTGCAACAACGGGCGGCGGGCACCCTGAAGCCTGAGAAACTGTTACCGGTAGATGCTGGTAAAGGGGCAAAGCTGGGCCAGGCCGGTGCATCTGAGTTTAAGATTGAGGTTCATGGCGAGGTCTATGATATTGCCATCACCGGCGTGGGTGAGTTTGGTAGCGGTAAGCGTAAGATCTATATGTCTATGGACGGTGTGCCGGAAGAGGTTATTTTTGAGCCCCAGAACGAGTTTGTCTCTGAAGGTAGCAGTGGCCGTAAACATGCCAGTCAACCTGGTCATGTGACCACTGCGATGCCGGGCAATATCTTTGAAGTGCTGGTGAAAGAGGGTGACGTCGTCGAAGCGGGACAGGCAATTCTGGTGGCTGAAGCGATGAAGATGGAGATGGAGATTCATGCGAATATCTCCGGCACCGTTAAAGCGATCCATGTAGTCAAAGGTGACCGGGTCACCCCCGGTGAAGTGCTTGCTGAAATTGAGTAACGTTGTCTCTTGAGAGTACTGTAAATGTACCTTAAGTCCACGTTATTTCACGGTTGTGGGTGTTCAACCCGCCCATAACCGGTTATTTTCTCATCAATATACAACCAAGAGAGTTCATACGTGGATAAAATAGTTAAAGGCGTCATTAATTTTCGCCAGAATGTTTACCCGGAACATAAAGATCTGTTTGGTACCCTGGCCGATGGTCAGAGCCCTGATGTGTTGTTTGCCACCTGTTCCGATTCCCGAATTGACCCTAACCTGCTGACCGGAACAGCACCCGGCGACCTGTTTATCTGCCGTAACGCCGGTAATATTATTCCGCCGCACAGTAATGAAACCGGTGGCATGACCGCTTCGATTGAATATGCGGTAGCGGTGCTGGGGGTTCGTCATATTATCATCTGCGGTCATACCGACTGTGGTGCGATTAAAGGGGCGCTGGACCTGAATGCGCTGAACGGTCTGCCTCATGTTAAAGAGTGGCTGGGACACTGTCGTTCAGCGATGGAGATTGTGCGCGAACGTCACGCTATCCCTCATGATCATCCGGTGGGCGCTGAGCATCTGAACGAAGCCATTGAAGAAAATGTCCTGCAGCAGGTACAGCATATTCGCACCCACCCGGTAGTCGCAGCGAAACTGGCGACCGGCAAAGTGGAAGTCCATGGCTGGATTTACGATATCAAGAGCGGCACCATTCGTTGCTGTAAACACAACGACTCGTTTTTCAGAAGTTTTGATGAGCTCTATGCCGATCTGATTGAAAAAATTGAAGACTAAGCTTTATCTGTGTTCCCTATTTTTGCGCTTTACTGTTATCAGAAAGCGCATTTTTTTACACTTGGCATTTATAAGCACCTGACAGATGAGAGAGATAGTACAAAGGCATTATCTCTGTGTACTCCGTGATCGCTGTGGTGAATGAAAAAAAGTGCTTATCATCCCATCGCAGCAACGCGCCCTTCCCTCAGTCGCTTTACCGGCCGCTCATCGATAAAAATGTGGATCACCGCTGTCAGTAAAGCGATGCCTGCAGCCGCCCACCAGACACTGTTGTAGCTGCCGGTCTGGTCGAACATATAACCGCCAATCCAGACGCCGGCAAACGAACCCAGCTGATGGTTGAGGAACACGATGCCATAGAGCGTGCCCATATGCCGCAGGCCAAACATCTGTGCGACCAGCCCCTAGGTTGCCGGTACCGTCGCCAGCCATAGAAAGCCTGTTGCGATTGAAAACAGGTATACCGTTGTGGTGGTGATGGGCAACAGCATAAACAATGCGATCACCACAGCGCGCAATGCATAGATAATTCCCAACAGGTTTTTCTTTGAATAACGCCCGGACCAGGAGCCAAACAGCAGGCAGCCAAAGATATTAAACAAACCAATCAATGAGAGGCTGGTCACCGCAACAGACGCATCAAACCCCTGATCAGACAGAAACGACGGCATATGTACGGTGATAAAGGCCAGTTGAAAGCCGCAGACAAAAAAACCGGCGATCAGCAGCCAGTAATGCAGATGTCCACCTGCTTCCTGCAGTGCCTCTTTCAACGGTTGAGGTGACACATCATTCTCTGTTGTTTCTGTTGTTTCATCCACGTTACGAAAGGTGGTCGCCAGGATGATCATCGCCAATGCACCACCCCCCATCAGCAAGAGTGCGGTCTGCCAGCCATACAGGGTGATAAACGCTTGTGCCACCGGGATAACCATTAACTGCCCTGCCGAACCTGCGGCTGTGCCCAGCCCCAGCGCGAAAGCGCGCTTTTCCGGCGCAACCATCCGTGCCAGCGCAGGTAAGATGACACCAAACCCGGTTCCCGCAATACCCATCCCAATCAGAATGCCAGCACCACTGTGCAGACTCCAGACACTGTCTGTAGTCGCGGTGATATAGATACCCAATGCATAGACTAACGCCCCGATAACCAGCGTCCGGAAGGTACCAAAGCGATCGGCAAAGGCGCCGGTGAAGGGTTGAAACAGCCCCCAGCAAAGATTTTGCAGCGCCAGCGAGAAGGCAAATACCTCCCGGCCATAACCAAACTCGCTGGAGATCGGCGCCATAAAGAAACCCATCGACGATCGCAGGCCAAAATTAATCGCCAGGATCAGACAGGACGCAACGACAAACAGGCTGAGAAGCTTTACGTGGCCAGCGTTTATAGCGGTAAGCATAAGATCTTTTTCGGTTAAGGCTAATGAGTAGGATTAGGACGATGGATAGAAGAGATTATACAAACAGCAAATCGTCTCTGACAGATACAGATAACGATGCAAACAGCATAAAACTGATGGCTTATTTACCCACTTTTGACAGGGTTAAGCCGGATATGCACTCAGGCTGCCATGAAACCTTCTCAGATAAGCCCGTTGCCAGATTCAGTGTATAGCCGCAATGGAACGCTCTCGCTTGCAGGCTCACCGGATCGATAAAGCGTAACTGCTGTGCCAACAGCTGCAAAGGGTGAGTAAAATCATCGGCTGACTCGGGCTGCAATGTGGGGTAATAACGGTCGTTTAGGATGGGCCATCCGAGGGTCTGCATATGAACCCGCAGCTGATGCGTTTTTCCGCTCACCGGTTCTAATTCAAACAGGGCTGTGTCCTGCAACCGCTCTAAACAACGCATCCGGGAATGACTGTTGGCAGCCCCTTCCACTACCTGCATCAGAAAGCGCGGATCACCAGGTTGCAGTCGGTTAACAACCTCCCATTGCTGACCGCTCTCAGGCTCTTCATTACCTGCATCGATCCTGACGATTGCCTGATAGATTTTGCTGACGTTGCGGCTGGCAAATAGCTGGTGGTAAAGGTGACAGGTTTCCGGATTAACCGAAAACATCACCAGCCCTGCAGTGGCCCTGTCAATACGGTGCACCGCTTGCAGGGTTTGCACCCCGGTTTTCAGCCGTAGACGGTTTTGCAGGCATTCATTGACATAGTTGCCGCCGGGTGTGACGGGCAAAAAAGGCGGTTTATAGACCACCATAATCTCTGTGTCTTCAAATAAGATTATTTCATCAAACGGAATGACAGGCTCACTCTCAACTTCACGATAGTAATAGACACGCTGCTTCGGTTGATAAAGTGACTCTGAGGTGATGGTGGTTCCATCATGCCAATGCAGTTTGCCGCTGTTTGCCCGTTGCCGCCACACCTGCGCGTCAATTTGTGGAAATTTACCTATCAGATAGTCCAGAACCGTAACGGTACCGGGATTGATCTCAGGCAGAGTCAGTTTAGACGGAGATTTAGCAATGACCATCATTGAAGCCACTCGGCATCTGGCTTCCATTGGGCTTTCCATCCAGGAATCTCGGCGGCAGGCATCGGTCGGGCTATTCCATAACCCTGTGCCAGCTCACAGCCCATCGCGAGTAATTGAGTGCCGAGAGCTGTGGTTTCCACACCCTCCGCAATTACCTGGCGATGGAAAGCAATCGCCAGACCAATAATACCCATCACAATGGCTCGATCAGCTGGCTTCTCAAGCATCTCTTTAATGAAGCTAAGATCAATCTTCAGCAGGTCAACCGGTAAACGCTGCAAATAGGTTAGCGAGGAAAACCCGGTGCCAAAGTCATCCAGCGCAAAATTAACTCCGAGTTTACGGCAGCTGTGCATTATGGCTGAAACGTCGGCAATATCACCCAGCGCGCTGGTTTCCAGTATTTCCAGCTCCAGCCAGCTGGGTTCAACCCCGGGGTGTCTGGCCAGCGCCTCAGACAGCCTGGCAGCAAAGTCAGCCTGTTGTAACTGAAGGGCATCCACATTAACGCTCACCGGGATCGTTAATCCGATAGCTCGCCACGCAGCGATTTGAGTTAAGGCGGTATCAATCACCCATGCGCCGATTTCCAAACTTATTGGATGGTTTTCAATGATTGGCAAAAAGTCACCGGGCAGAACTAAGCCGCGTTCAGGATGTTGCCAGCGGATCAGGGCTTCCGCGCCGATGACCTCCCCTGTCCTCATGTTCACTTTGGGTTGGTAATACAAGACAAACTCATGATGTTCAAAAGCATATTCTATCTGTTCGATACTCGCGCGCTGAATCTTAACCGATTCATCATGGTGGACATCAAACAGGTGATAACGATTCTTTCCCATCTGTTTGGCAACATACATCGCCTGATCCGCATGACGCATTAACTGATCGGCTTCGGCACCGTCCTGTGGGTAGATCGTAGCCCCTATACTGGTCGAAATTTGCAAGGTTACATCACCTGCTGTGACCGGACTCGCAGCCGCATGTAATAAGCGCTCTAATATCGATTCACACTCCTGCATTTTTTCCAAATCAACCAGCACCGCGACAAATTCATCACCGCCTATCCGCGCCAGGGTGTCGCCGTCCCGCAGGACCTCGCCCATACGCTGTGAGAGTTTGATCAACACCTCATCGCCCATATCGTGTCCATGAGCGTCATTAATCGTTTTAAAACCGTCTAAATCCAGGTAGACGACAGCCAGTGAGCGCTCTCGCCGTTTACTCTGCGTCATCGCCTGTTGCAGACGGTCAGCCAGGAGTACGCGATTGGGAAGATTGGTGAGCGCATCATAGTGCGCAATATGCTCGAGTTGTTGCTGATGCTGTTTCATCAGTGTGATATCAGAGAACAGTGCAACATAATTGCTGGTTTCTCCAGCGGCGTCAGAGACGGCACTGATGGTCACCAGCTGAGCATATAATTCACCGTTTTTACGCTGATTCCAGAGTTCTCCAACCCAGTTTTTTTCCTTCTGCAGAGCTACCCACATAGCCGCATAAAACTCTTTACTGTGGCGATCTGATTTTAAAAAACGAGAGTTTTTGCCGAGCACTTCGCTACGGGGATAGCCGGTAATGTGGGTAAACGTATCATTAACGTCGATAATATTACCCTCAACATCGGTGATCATTATGCCTTCACGTGCATGGGTAAAAACGCTGGCGGCGAGTCTGAGCTTCTCTTCGGCCTTTTTCCGTTCGCTAATATCAAGAAACTCGATCACCCGGGCGGGGCCATTCTTATAGGTGATATTCTTACCTTTTATCGCCAGGGGGTATGTTGAGCGATCCTTGCGAACGCCTACCACTTCGTAGCTACGGTCATATCCATTTTGTATATTATTCATCACCGTATCCAGATGTTCCGGGGCGATAAGCTCGAGACCGTTCATGCCGATGAGCTCCCGATAACTGAAACCAGTCATCTCAGGTAAACCATTGTTACATTCCAGAATCAGCCCTTTGTTGTGAATAACGATGCCTCCATAGGCGGCGTCACTGAGCGCTTTGAAACGTTCTTCACTCTCTCTTAGCGTCGCTTGAGCGCGAGCCATCTGCCGATTAAAACGATGCAGATAAAAGGCGATGGTCCAGGCGGCAGCTAACAACAAAAATGCTGTAATCAGTAACGGCAGTACCCAGTTGGGTACGCGCTGGGGGCTGGTATCATAGATAAACCCATCAAGAGCGTCTGAATTCTCAACAAGTCCGGCTTTAACAAACGTATCAGCCATATGTTGCCAGCGACCAGGATTCATATGACCGATTTCGATCAGACCCGGGAAAATCAACTTACGCATCTCGGTAGCTTCAAATTGCAGATGTTCGCGGGTTTTATTCACCTGATATTGACTGATCAGCAGATCAATAATCTCTTCAGGATTATCCAGCGCGTAGCGCCAGCCCTTTAGCGTCGCGCGGCGCATCGCTTCAACCCGTTGAGGGTGGTTACGCAGCTCCTCTTCAGTGGTGAATAAAATATCACTGTAGAAGTCAATCTGGTATGTCACCGGGTCGATTATGTTGTAGGGAATGTTGTGCTGTTGCAGCAAGTACGGCTCATTAGTGCTGTAAGCGTTGAAGGCATCGACTTTGCCCGAGATAAGATCATCAAGCTGATAGCTGCTGGGGATGATGTTGACCTGCGACAGGGATATCCCTTCATTCAGCAACATGGTCATGAAGTCAGCATCCGATTTTTGATCAGCCAGCATCACATCTTTGCCGATCAGGTTATGTACTGAGTTGATCTCTGAACGCTGTAGCGTAAGAAGAATTGAGGGGGAATGCTGAAATATCGCCGCCAGCGCAACTAGCGGTTCACCCTGCAGACGCTGAAAGAGGACTTCACTGTTACCTTCACCGTATTGCGCCCTTCCCGATAGAACTTCCGGGACTGGCTGATGCTCAGGGCCTCCGGCATGCAGCCGAACGTCTATCCCCTCCTCTTTGTAAAAGCCTTTCTCTACGGCGGCATAATAGCCAGCAAACTGAAACTGGTGGTGCCAGCGCAGCTGCAGGTCAACAACGCTTTCCGATAATAAGGGTGCTGCTATGGCGGACGGCATCCATAGGGAGAAGACCAGTGTCAGACAAAAGAGTATTGCGCGTCCCATACAGCCCTTCCTGGTCAGTAATGAGGTGGTTATCAAACAGATCGTACTGCATGGCACAAAGACAGGTACGTTAGCCGCATGCTGTTTACTTTAGACAAGATTTTAGTTTTTAGCGGGGTCAAATAATGTGCGGAATCCGGCACTGCTTCCGGCAGGATGTTTTTTTATCATAGCAATAACGCCTTTAAGTTGTTCTACCGTCAGGTTAAAGCCCGACGGGTGATCGCGTCGGAGGCATCTGATCTCATGCAGTTAACCCAGACATCCTCGTTTACCGGATTTCCTACAGTATCTGGGTTAAGACTATACCGCAGTTATCTTGCTGATTGCTATCCGCAAAACGTGGACATCGGCACGCAAACGCTGAGATCCGGGCAGCTGAATCGTGTCCGGATCAGCTGCCACTTATCACGTACTCTACATTCATCTGAGAACAATTAAAGCCAGAGTGACCGGCTTTCTTTTCTAACTCAGATACTGCTTGAAAAACGCCAGCGTACGACTCCATGCAAGCTCTGCATTTTTCTCATCATAACGCGCTGTAGAATCGTTATGAAAACCATGATTTACATCCGGGTAGATAAACGCGTTGTAGTCAATATTTGCCGCTTTCAGCGCCGCCTCATAATCCGGCCAGTATCCATTAACCCGCGTATCCAGACCCGCAAAGTGAAGTTGCAGTGGAGCTTTGATATCAGCCACAGGGTTTTGTGGCGGGGTGCCGTAAAACGGTGCGGCAGCATTGATAATATCCGGCAGCATTGCCGCCATCTGGTTGGTCAGATAACCACCAAAACAGAAACCAACCATACCCAGTTTATCAGTCGTCAGTTCGTGGGCTGTCAGCATTCGCGCCGCGCCAGCGAAATCTCCTTCGATTTTATTGCGCACCAGGGTTTTCTGCATCGCCCGGCCGTCGTCATCATTACCCGGATAACCACCCAATGGGTACAGCGCATCGGGGGCAAACGCAACGAAACCAGATTTCGCCAGACGCCGGGCAACATCTTCGATATAGGGGTTTAGTCCGCGATTCTCATGAGCAACCAATACTGCCGGGGCCGGCTTTTCAGCGCTGACGCCCGCGGGCACGACCAGATAGCCCCGCCCTTTTCCATGCCCCTCAGGGGCATCAAACTCAACATAACTGGCTTTAATATCCGGGTCATTGAATGACACCTGCTCGGCGAGTGCGTAATCAGGAATAAGCACCCCTGATATTGCGCTCAGTGTCAGTCCGGCAATCCCCAGCGTGCCTAATCGCTTGAGAAAGGTACGCCGATCAATATCTCCGTGGGCGTACTCGTCATACCAGTCGAAGGCTTCCTGAGGGATGTTGATGCTGGCGAGCGTATTTTTGTCACTTCTGTTGTTCATGCTGCCTCCTGATAGTGATGCGACCCGCTAGTTTCTGATGTTCCGTCTGTGTTAAGAACACAGCGCCGCTTAGGCACTATAGACTACGCAGAAAAAAACAAAACGTCCGGGGCTTTTATCTTGTTGCCTTTTTTAACTGCGGCCAACGATGACTCGCTTCAAGCGACGACTATAGAGGATGTAAATACCGCTGATCACAATGACTAAGGTACCCGACAGGGTCATAAGATCCGGTTGTTCATCAAATATGACCATCCCCAAAATCAGTGCAAAGATCACCCGGGAATAACGAAACGGTGCGACCACAGAGACTGAGCCGGAGCGCATTGCAACCGTTAGCGCGTTATACGCAATCACTCCAAACAGGATCGCTCCGGCTATTTTTAACGCCGAAGCAGAATTGATGGCAAACGCGTTATCTTCAAACAGTGAGAGGCATCCTCCTGAGGCGATCAGCACCAGAAAGCCATAGAAACCTAATTGAAAGTTGGAGAGTCTTGGTGAAGCTGCCCGGGTAGCAAGGTCCCGACCGGCAAAGCCCAGTGTACTGCCCACTGCAAACAGTGATGCCGGATTGAAGTCCCCGGGGCCGGGGCGAACAATCATCAGTACGCCAACAAAGCCTGCAAAGATTGCTATCCAATGCGCTGTTGAGATCTTTTCATCCATATACACTGCGGCCCCCAGCACCACCACCAACGGGGTTGCCTGCAATATGGCTGAGGCGCTGGAGAGCGGCATTAAAATGATGGCAAGGGCGAAAAATGAACGGCCGATAATTTCACAAATAACCCGGACCAGCATCGCTTTACTGAGAATATCCGGCGGCACCGTGGACTCACCTCTGGATTTCATCAGACCGAGGAATACCAGCGCGCCTCCGATACCAAACGCAAGCACTGTATATCCAAGCGGTACAACCTCAACGGCACTTTTTATGAACATATCTTCCAGCGAAAATGCCGCCATCGCCAGGAGCATATAAAGGCAGCCTTTCATGTTTGTGGCGGCAACGTTTGCAGAATAATCCTGAGTGTTTTTCATCGAATGGGGTTACCTGACGTTTAACTTGTTGTTTGTGAAACTGCCTGCATGATGGAGGCCAGATGAGAATACCAGCCTCCACCGATGTTCTTTCATGACAGGCTAAATCAATCCTCTGTCATGATACAGGGCTAGATCGTTAAAACTGGATAGAGACAGAGTCGTTATAGCTATATATAGATATTTTTTACGAAAAATTTACGCCCCTCTGCGTTTTTTGACATCGATTATTTACAGCAGTCCGGCGGATAATCAGTCGATGGATTCTTGAGGGTGTACCACAATGATTAAGCTGTTTCGCCCGGTACTGTATGTTTGCGGAGTCTTGTCATTAATAATGGCTGCACTGATGCTGATACCGACGGGCTATGCTTTTTTTATCAGCCATGACCCGGAACTGATTACCTTTCTGCTGTCTGCCGGACTCAGCACGATGCTGGGCATTATTCTGATTATACTGTTCAGGGCTTCCTCGTTTACCCTTACGTCGCGACAACTCTATCTGTTAACTACAAGTAGCTGGATGCTGTTGTCATTTTTGGGCGCCTTGCCGCTGCTGTTCTGCCAGCATCCGCTATCACTCTCTGATGCCGTGTTCGAGTCGGTCTCGGGTATTACCACCACCGGTTCTACGGTGCTGAGTGGTTTGCAGGAACTCCCCCCCAGCCTGTTACTCTGGCGTTCACTTCTACAGTGGCTAGGGGGACTGGGCGTTATCGGCATGGCAGTGACAATCCTGCCCTTCCTGCGCATCGGTGGTATGCGTCTGTTCCAGACGGAATCATCGGATTGGGCCGAAAAGTCCCTGCCCCGTTTTCATGAACTGGCCAGAACCCTGTTGTTCAGCTATCTGCTGATTACGACCCTCTGCGCACTGAGTTACTGGGCAGCGGGGATGAATGTTTTTGACGCTGTCAATCATGCGCTCACCACGGTGTCCACCGGCGGTTATGCAACCGATGACCGATCAATGGGGCGGTTCGGACCGATGATTCTCTGGGTGTCGGTGTTTTTTATGTTGCTGGGAGGCCTGCCATTTACCCTGTTTATACGCTTTCTGGTTAACCCCTCATTTAAGAGCCTGCAAGATCAACAGGTTAAGGGGTTTTTAGCCATTGTTGCGGGCCTGGTGATTATTCTGACCGCGCAGCTAATGATGACCGGCAGTATGCCGTTTTTTGACGCACTGACGCATACTGCGTTTAATGTGACCTCGGTAATTACGACCACCGGTTATGCATCGTCAGACTATACCCTGTGGGGTGAGTTTAGCATCGCGATGTTTTTCATTGTCACGTTTATTGGCGGATGCTCAGGCTCTACCTCCGGAGGCATGAAGATATTCCGCTTTCAGCTATCTTTTTCCTTCCTGGCGGATCAGTTCCGTAAGCTGGTTCACCCCCGCGGCGTATTTACTATTCGTTACAACGGTAAATTAGTGCATGACGACATTATCTTTTCGGCGGTGGCGTTCTCCTTTATATTCTTCCTTACCCTGGCCATCATTACATTGTTGCTGACGGCCATTGGCGTTGATTTTGTCACCAGCTTCACCGGTGCAGCGACGGCTTTGACTAATGTCGGCCCGGGACTGGGGGATATTATTGGCCCGGCGGGCAGTTTTAAGCCGCTGCCCGACCTGGCAAAATGGATACTCTCTTTTGCTATGATTCTGGGGCGTCTGGAGCTACTCACTGTTATAGTGATATTCTCGCCTGTCTTCTGGAAAGGATAACTAAATCATGAGATTAGCTAATACTCGTGAACGCTACTTACCCTGGATTCTGCCCTGGCTGGCACCGCTGGTGGTCACATTGATCGCCTGGTCTCTGTCACCGGTTTTGCCCAAGGCTAACTTTTCCATGCTCTATCTTGGCGGAGTGCTACTGACAGCGGTGACCACACGGGTTAAACCGGCACTGATCTGTGCTCTGCTGAGCTTTCTGGCCTACAACTTCTTTCACACCGAACCTCACTTCACCTTTTTCATGGTGCAGCGGGAAGATATTCTTACCGTCAGCCTGTTGGTTCTGGTGGCTGTAGTCACCGGTCACCTGGCAGCACGTTTGCGGGAAAAAGTGATCGCGCTGGAGGATAGCAGCCGCTGGAACCAGCAGCAGATGCTACTGGCACAGGAGCTGTTTACCTGCATTAACTGTCCCTCCGTTGTTAAGGCACTGGCCCAGCATCTGGCTCAAAGTCTCGACTTTGTCAGCCAGGAATACTTTCAGGACAGTGACGAGTTACCCGGGCTTATTGCTCAGTACCAACTTGAATCAGCTGATATCGCTCACTCTGCTGCAGAGGTTGTGATTCGCGAGTATGAGGCTCAACTGCTGGTGGCGTTTAATAGTCATGGACACTGCATGGGGCTGCTTAAAGTCACTCTCACTGCCCCACTGACGACCTGGCAACGCTTTGGTCTGGATGGCTTTATCGGGCTTGCACGTCTGGCCTGGAGTCGCGTCGTGGTAAGTCAGACACTGCAACAGGAGATCACCGTCAAAGAGCGGGAACAACTGCGGTCTGCGTTGCTCTCCTCAATATCCCATGATCTTCGAACCCCACTGGCAACGATGATCGGTTCGGTTTCCAGCCTGATTGAGTTGAAGGACGCGTTAGACCCGTCACAGCAGGATGAGTTATTGCACAATACTCTCAGCGAAGCTCAGCGGTTAAATCGCTATATCCAGAAACTGCTCGATATGACCCGACTCGGCCACGGTGAACTGACCCTGGACCGCGACTGGGTCGGCCTTGACGATATTCTCAGTGTGGTCATCAAACGCAGCAAACCGCTGTTACACGAGGTGACGGTGAACATCGATCTGCAGCCGGAGATGCCGCTGCTGTATGTGCATCCGGCGCTAATCGAGCAGGCGCTGTTTAACGTGCTGGAAAACGCCATCCGTTTTGCGCCGGCAGGCAGTGCTATCGCTATCAGCGCATTTGCCGAGGCCACGCAACTGCATATCGATATCCACGATGAGGGGCCGGGTATCCCACCGGAGTCCTGGGATAGTATCTTTGATATGTTTTTTACCATGGCGCATGGCGATCAGTATCCCGCTGGCACAGGGCTGGGACTGGCGATCTGCCAGGGAATCCTCGGTGCTCATGGCGGCAGTGCCGCGGTGCTGGAAAGCGGTCCGGCTTTTGGAACCACGCTAAGGCTCTCCCTGCCCCTTTCTGAAACTCAACTACCCTCAAAGAGCGACGAAGATGACACGTATACTGGTAATTGATGACGAGCTACAAATTCGACGCTTCCTGAATATCAGCCTCAGCTCGCAGGGCTACTCTATTCTTGAAGCAGAGGATGGCGCTAAAGGTTTGAAAGCGGCGGCACTGGACGCGCCGGATATGATTATTCTCGATCTCGGACTGCCCGATATGGATGGTCAGGAGGTGTTAAAAAGCCTCCGTGACTTCTTTAAAGGACCGGTGATTGTACTCTCGGTGCGCGATAGCGAGCGGGAAAAGGTGATGGCCCTCGATAGCGGCTGCAACGACTATGTTGAAAAGCCCTTTGGCGTCAATGAACTGCTGGCACGGATTCGGGCGGTGTTGCGCACATTTTCCGGGATTGAGGTGCCGCCGACCGGTTATGACGACGGGCGTCTGGTGGTCGATCTGCTCAACCGCCGGGTCACCCTTGATCAGGAAGATGTGCATCTCTCCAAAAAAGAGTTTGAACTGCTACAGATGCTGATCAGTTATCCGGGCCGTATTCTGACCCAGCAACACCTGCTAAAAGAGATCTGGGGCGCCCACCATACCAAGGATACCCACTACCTGCGTATATTTATCGGGCGACTGCGGAGCAAGCTGGAGGATGACCCCACCAGCCCCCACTATATCGAAACCGAGGCCGGGGTTGGTTACCGTTTTATAGGCATAGAAAAGCAAGACATAGAGAAACCAGGTGTCGAGAAACAAAACGCGTAAAAGTAAAACCTGCAAAGAGAAAGCACTTATCTGAATGCATAAAGGTGATACCAGGGAGAACCCGATGAAACATGACTCCATTATGACTGCGGATGAAATAAGGTTGCTGACGAAAGTGCGCCACGGTGATTTTGATAATGCCTTATTTATGCCGTCTGAGTTGCAGCCCCTAATAACCAAAGGTCTGGTTGAATCGATCAGATCGATCACGCTCCCCGTCATGCCAACCCGCTATCGTTACCGTCTTACGCTTGTTGGAGAAAAAGCCCTTTCAACACGCGCTCAGCAGCTTAAAAAGCGTTAAGGATTCAACACACCCTGAGAGCCAGCCACTCTATTTCACGCATTAAGCCATTAAGAATTCAGGCAGATAAAATGCTGCAACCCCTCCCTTAATATTATTTATTTTCATTTATAAACAGATATATGCGTCAATATTCAACAAATTAGATTAACTTCTGATAGCTTTTGTTTATTGGGCGTTTCGGGGAATATGCCTATCTTCACCTCCTGCCTATATCCTGCTGAGATACGTCGCTACACATCAACTCCCAGTCGGCGATAAAGTGCCGACATCAGCCACATTGGAACGATCAGCAGGAACTGGATATCTCTGAAAAAAGAGGGTTTCCGGCCTTCAATATTGTGGCTTATAAACTGAAATAGCCAGGCAGGAATAAAGAGCCCAACGGCCATTTGCCATAGCGTTATGGGTATAGTGATCTCAGCCAGCCTATATAAATAGCAGCATCCCTGCCCCCAATCTGAGGGACAGCATCAGGTAATAGATCATCATCGGAATACTGAGCAGCAGCGCAGCATTGATAGTTGCGATTGAAATACCCCATAAAAGCGCCACAAGAGACAGATAGATCAGTGGCACCATCACCCAGTGGATCGCTTTATGGGTGGGGTTTTGATGACTGCTGCCATATTCGGTGAGCAACCGTTGAACGCGGGTCGTCGACATAACAGAGCCTTTTTGTTTTGTAATGTAGCAGAACGGTTGGTTATGACACTGACGGATCACTTCAGCTTTACTGACAATTGCGGGCTAACCGGGCCTCACTGACACTCAATTATAAAAAGCACAAGATATGTATTATGTATTAATAGTACAAATAAATACGTCAGAGTATTAACTGCTTTACTCTCCAGGCAGAGGTCACTAATATACTGTTTATATATACAGTAGAGTATTTGTATTGCTATGACTATTACATTATTGGGGCGCTATCTGTGCCCTGCTTCCTCTGTTGCACTACCGTTATTCATGAATTCCGTTACGGCAGGCTTTCCTTCGCCGGCGCAGGATTATATTGAAAAAACGCTGGACCTGAATGAGCTTTGCATCCGCCACCCGGCCGCGACCTACTTTGTGCGTGCCGAGGGCGATTCGATGCAAGGCACCGGAATCTTTTCCGGTGATATTCTGGTGGTTGACCGATCACTGAAAGCGGTGGATGGCGATATTGTGATCGCCTGCGTCAATGGCGAGTTTACTGTTAAAGAGCTGCGTACCCGCCCTGCATTGCAGCTGCTGGCGCATAATCCAGCCTACGCGCCGATCCGGTTTAGCGAGGACAGCACCCTTGAGTTGTTTGGTGTCGTCACCACGGTTATCCACTCTGTACGGCAGCGAGGCTAAGTATCCGGTGTACGCTCTGGTTGATTGCAATAATTTCTACGCCAGTTGTGAGCGACTGTTCCGCCCGGACCTGCAGGGACGCCCCATTGTCGTGCTATCCAATAATGACGGTTGTGTTGTCGCCCGAAGCGCTGAAGCGAAACGATTGGGTATCAAAATGGCAGTGCCACTATTTCAGGTGCAGGAACAGATTGATCGGGAGAATGTGGCGGTATTTTCCTCCAATTATGCCCTGTATGGTGATATCTCTGCCCGGGTGATGACGGTGTTAGAACAGCAGGCCCCAGCCATTGAGGTCTACTCCATCGACGAAGCATTTCTGGATCTGAGCGGACTGAAAACCCACTTTTCGCTGGTCGAATACGGACTACAGATAAAACAGCAGGTCTATCAATATACCGGTATCCACGTCTCAGTAGGCATCGCGCCGACTAAAACACTGGCAAAGCTGGCCAACCATGCCGCCAAACAGTATCCCGCTACACAGGGAGTGGTTGATCTGAGCGACCCGCAACGACAGCGTCGGCTGCTGGGCCTTATGCCACTACAGGAGGTCTGGGGAGTGGGACGTCGACTGTCGCGACGCCTGGAGCAACACGGGATCAGCACAGCACTGGCGCTGGCAGACCGTGATCCCGCCTGGATTCGCAGCCACTACTCCGTCACCCTGGAACGCACCGTGCGAGAGCTGAGCGGCCAGCCCTGTATGGAGCTGGAACAGTGTCCGCCGCCCCGACAGCAGATCCTGTGCAGCCGCTCGTTCTCTCACCGGATTACCGAATACAATGATATGCGTTCAGCTATTGCCCAGTATTCAGCTCGGGCCGCAGAGAAACTTCGGGAACAAGAGAGTCTCGCCAGAGTGATAACAGTGTTTATCCGCACCAATCCTCATAGTCAGCACGAGGGGTTCTACAGCAACAGCGCCAGTCGCATTCTGAGTGTCCCCAGTGCGGACTCCCGACGACTGACAGCCACGGCACTCAGATTACTGAAGTCGATCTGGCAGCCTGGTCATCGTTATATGAAAGCGGGAATTATGCTCTCCGACCTGTACCGCTCCGGGCACTTTCAGCCCTCCCTGTTTGACGCCCCGGAATCACCTGCAACGATGCGTCTGATGCAGGCTGTCGACAATATCAATCACAGCGGACTGGGGCAGGTTCGCTTTGCCGGAGAGCTGCTTAGCACTGGTTGGCAGATGCAGCGCAATCACCTTTCTCCCGCCTATACAACCCGCTGGGATCAACTGCCGGTCGTCAGGGCTTAGCGCAGAATCTGATTAGATGGATACAATAAAAAAATGTAAATAATTATTTATAAACAATGATATAAAAAATATATCTAATGTAGATTAGACTATTTATGTATCGTCACAATGGGCATTTATCGGCCGGTTAATCCCTGTTTTTATAAATAACTAAAAATACGTAATAAAACCAACGCTGTCACTTTTTGTCAGTATATCGTTATACTAACCATCTCTGTTTTTGCATGGAATTAAACCGTTGTCACGTTCTCAACGCTTACTCAAACTGATCCATCTGTTGCGTAGTTATCGCTATCCGGCACCCGGTTATCAGCTGGCTGAAACCCTGGGAATCAGTCTGCGGACGCTCTATCGCGATATCGCCAGCTTGCAGGAACAGGGTGCCAGTATTGAGGGTGAGCCGGGGCTGGGTTATGTGCTCAAGCCTGGCTTTATGCTCCCTCCCCTGATGTTCACCGAGGAGGAATTAGAAGCCCTGGTATTAGGCTCCCGCTGGGTCGCAAGCCGCACTGATTCTGATCTGAGTGACAGCGCCCGGAGCGCGATGGTAAAGATCGCCTCGGTGCTGCCAAAGGATCTGCAAACTGCTCTGGATGAAAATACGCTGTTTATCGGTCCGTCAAAACAATCTACTGCGGAGCCTCCTGAATTTCCGCAGATTCGCCAGGCTATCCGCGCAGAACAAAAAATCACTATTCGTTATCTTGATCTTAAAGAGCAGGAATCAACCCGGACGATCTGGCCATTTGCACTGGGCTATTTTGATAATGTTCGCGTGTTAGTCGGATGGTGTGAACTGCGCCAGAGCTTTCGTCACTTTCGTACCGATAGAGTTTTACAGCTGGAGCTGAGTGAAGCACACTACCCCCGCCGACGCCGACAGTTACTCAGAGAGTGGCGTAAAGCAGAAAACATCCCTTCGCAATAAGCTTGTTAGAAAAAGCTCGTTAGCAAAAAGTATCTGGATCAAAACACTACTGACAAAAACTGACAATCCCTTTCTGTATTCTGCAGATGTCGAGGGTCAAAAGACACTCACTCTACTTAATTACACAAGGACAGCGTCATGCCTGATAGCAACTTTATTATCCTCTATGTCGAAAACCCATCCCGTAGTGTTGAGTTTTATAGCGCAATACTGGAGAAGTCCCCGGTAGAAAACTCACCTCACTTTGCCCTGTTTGTTTTAGATAGCGGCATGAAGTTCGGTTTGTGGCAGCAACAGGACGTACAACCCGCCGTAGAGGAACTGGGGATCAGCGGAGAGATCGCCTTTCCACTGCCAGACAAGGCCGCCGTCGGTAACACCTACAGTGACTGGAAGGATCGCGGACTGAAGATGATACAGGAGCCGACCGCCATGGAGTTCGGCTATACCTTTGTTGCTCTGGATCCGGATGGCAACCGGCTCAGAGTCTTTTCCCCTGCTCAATCATGAAACACAACTGGATTGCTGTCGCCTCAGCAGACCATGTCAGAATCGGCAAGTCTGCAGGTTTTATGCAGGTTTGCCATGGCAAGGCCGCGCCCCTGAGGCGGATCAGGCCGGGAGACACTGTAGTATATTACTCGCCAACAGAGAGGCTGGGAGATAAGGTTAAGCGACAGGCCTTTACCGCTATCGGGGTTGTGAAACCGGCAGCACCCTATCAGGTTGATATGGGTGCTGGATTTCAGCCATTTCGACGGGATGTTTGCTGGTTTGATGCCCGGGAGGTCTCCATTCTGCCGTTACTGGATCAGCTGGAATTCTCTGCGGGTAATAAAAACTGGGGCTACCGATTCCGCTTTGGGCTGTTTCAGGTGAGTGATCATGACATGCAGATGATCAGCTCTGCGATGATCTGAACCTAAGGCGTCTGACGAGGACTGTCACTTAATTTAATAAGCTGTCGGCCTGTGTATTCGCGCGGACATAGATCTTAGGTGCCGGTAATTCTTTAGCTTAAATCAGCCAGGCCGCCTTTGATAGCCTGATCCAGAATGGTTTTCCTGGCTGAGTCTTCAACTGACGTCCTCACTGATCATCGAGGCACCCTACGCTCCTTAAAAACTCTTTTGACGCAAGTTTCACTGCCGATATTACTCAGAAATTCAAAACATTAGAGGAGCGACAGCTGACTCTGGGCTCAATCAAACAAGCTTGATCTACCAAAAAATGGCATCCAAAAGATGACAACACCGCACTTTAGCTCTGATCTTCAGAGAGATCTGTTTTTCCAAATCACTGGACTGATATTTATTTAACATGTTAAATAGAGTCTCCAGATATCATTAAAAACAGGCCATATTGAGCTTTAAAGCATCAATAACAGAGCCTGATTGTAGTGTCCTGGTAACACGTCAGAGACGGGATATTGTTGTTTATAGTGCGATGGGTGCGTACTGATATCCGTTTTGGCACAAATTGAAGCCCCCTCCCGTTCAGGCATGCTGCTTGCTGTCCTGTGCGAGAGTTCAAATAATAAATAAACAGGGTTACTGATATGCTTAATACTCTCAGTTCCGATGAACACAGGGAGAGCGTTCTTAAGTTTCAACAGACATCTGACATTACCGAACATGCAGCGGGCATGACCGGTTGGAATGTGCGTTACGATCAGGTCTCACCCGGACAGTTTGCCGGTAGTATCACTGAGTTAAGTCTCAATGGAATGCAGTTAGTCAGAGATAAAGCAAACCAGGCAATGGTCAAAAATGGGGCATCACCGGAAGGTTCTGTCATGTTTAACCTGCCGCTGACCTCAACTGCAGATAATGTCTATTGTGACGGCCATTCGTTTAACTTGCAGAGTTTACTGGTTTCACGCGGTGAGTGTCTGCCGGAGATCAAGACTCCCTCCAATATTGATGTCATATGCATCTCTGCCCAACTGGATATGCTGCAGCAGTCCCTGCAAAAACAGAATATTAAGCTTAATCTGACAGCCACCACCCACTTGTACCAGTTGCAACAGCTCAACAATCAGGTTGAACTGGTTAATCTTTTGGGCTCAGTGCTGAACCCGGATAGCAATCAATCCCTGCTCGAACTCCCTGCCATTCAGCGAGGTATCAGGGACAGCGTATTGCAACATCTGCTGGAGCTGATTGATGAGGAACAGGTACACTATCTAGAGCCTCTGGCGCGAAAGCGGGTGGTCGACCGGGCACGGGACTATATGATGTCGCATATCAACGAGCCCCCAACCATTGTAGAGCTGTGCAACAACGTTGGCGCCAGCCGCAGGAAACTCCAGTACTGTTTCCAGGAAACTCTCGGGACTAATCCTGTAGCCTACCTGAGAACACTGCGATTGAATGCAGTGCACCGTGAACTTCTCACGCCTTACCGCACTGAATCAGTGCATGATATCGCTGTAGAGCGAGGATTCC
Organism: uncultured Amphritea sp.; assembly: GCF_937127095.1. Taxonomy (GTDB): domain Bacteria; phylum Pseudomonadota; class Gammaproteobacteria; order Pseudomonadales; family Balneatricaceae; genus Amphritea. Next base: position 36,215 of record NZ_CAKZLP010000077.1, on the reverse strand, counting down.
TGCACCTGAGTCGCTTTGCTAACGATTACAAACAGCTTTTTGGCGAACTTCCATCCGAGACTTTACGCCGTACTCAATCTCAACTTTGCTGATATCGGCTAACTGATTTTCCGCTCCCTTTGTATTGTGAAAGCACAATAAGAACATTGGGAGTAAATAATGAAAAAAACAAATAGTCGATTGATCGCCCTTCTTGGGGGTGTTTCGCTACTCACTGCAACAAGTTGTGCCTTCGCTACCGAAAATGGCGCGCCAACCACTGCAATGGGGGTTTACGATTTCGGGGCTGGCTTTATGCCGCCCGCTACACCCTCCGGCACGTTCGGTTCCCGTGCAGCATATTACTCCAGTGATACTCTCAAAGGGGCTAACGGGAAGGATGCTCCGATTGATTTCTCTCTGGATGTACTCAGCCTGAGTGTGGCGTATGTCAGAATGACTGAGCATGAAGTTCTGGGAGCTAAGTATGGCTTCAATGTCATTGTGCCGGTTTTCAAGATGGACAACTCGATATCGGTTCCTACTCCGGTGGGTACTTTCTCCGATAGCGCTGAGGTCTTTAATATCGCGGACATACAGGTTACACCACTGATTCTGCAATGGAACCTTGCACCCAACCTCGCGATGAACACACAGTTCCAGATTCAGATACCAACCGGCGATTACGATGGCAACAGACTGATCTCTCCGGGGTTAAATCACTGGGCATTCTCACCTATCTATAGTGTGACCTATATCACCGAAACTGGCCTGGAGCTGTCGTCAAGCTTTGAACTGGATTTCAGCACCCGCAACTCCGATACCGACTATAAAAACGGTATTGAGTATCGTCATTAGTTTGCGGTGGGACAGCACGCCGGGCCATGGACGATCGGTGTCGGTGGCTACTTCTATCGCCAGCTTACAGACGATGAAGGCCCCTCTGTGACTGATGGCAACCGGGCGGAGGTAACCGCTTTCGGTCCGGCCCTCAGTTACTTTAAGCCCGGCGCGCCGGTTATCTCCCTGCATGCTTATAAAGAGTTCGATGCGTCTAATCGTGCCGAGGGATATAACCTGGCCTTCCGTATCGCTAAAAGCTTTTAAGAGGTGGCTTCCATGTCTGACACTGTAAATCTATCGACCAAGGCTCCCGGTAAAGCTGAAGGCTCTCTTCTGGTACTGGGTAGCAGCTTAACCATCATGGGGGCAGTAATGGTTGCCCCCATGCTGCCAAAAATGGGCGCTGAATTCGGGCCTTCCGAACCGCAGGCCGACATGCTGGTGCCACTGGCAGTCACAGGTCCCGCACTGGCCATCGCTATTGTTGCGCCGCTGGCGGGCTGGCTGGCAGATCGGGCAGGACGCAAAAAACTGCTGATCATCGCTACTTTTCTGTACGCTTTGCTGGGCTTCCTGCCTGCGATTCTGAACGACCTGGGCAGCATTGTCTTCTCCCGCTTGCTGTTCGGTTGTGCGGAAGCTGCGATTATGACCTGTTGTACAACGCTCATAGCTGACTACTGGCATGGCGAGAACCGGATGAAGTTCGTTAACTATCAGGTGGTCTCGATCGGGCTGATCGGTTCCATATTCTTCGTCATCGGCGGAGTGCTCGGCGAGAGCTCCTGGCGCACACCGTTCTACCTATACCTACTGCCACTACTGTTAATCCCGTTCATGATGAAAGTGCTCTGGGAACCGGTTAAAAAAGCCGTGGAAGGTATGTCTCAGGCTTCACAAAGCGATGAGAAAGTGGCCAAACTTCCTCTATTCATTGGCTATGGCATGATTCTGGGGGGAATGGTGCTGAACTTCATCGTTCCCATTCAGACGCCAACGCTGTTGGTCGAGATGGGGGTTGTCTCCACGACTAAAATCGGTATTTCCGCGGGACTTGGCTTACTGGCAACACTGATCGGCTCACTCTCCTGGCCGTTGCTTCGCGGTACCTTCGGTATTCCCTTCTGTAATTCCATCCTGCTGGCTCTGCTGGCAACAGGCCTCTGGCTTTTATCCTGTGCAACGACCTACGAGAATGTACTGGTCGCCGTCACCATTCATGGTATCGGTGCGGGACTGCTGGTGCCTAACGTCATGGCCGAGGTGATGCATGCTCTGCCAAAAGCAGTACGTGGCCGGGGTATCGGTGGTTTTACCTCCTGTCTCTATCTGGGGCAATTCGTCAGCCCGATTATTGTCGGTGCCATCATGGCGGCCAGCGCCTCGGATCTGCGCAGTACCATCGTGAAACTTGCCATTGTGAGTTTTGTTATCGCGGGCATCTGGCTTATCGACAGTCTGTTTATCCGCGGACCACGCGCCAAAGCAGAAGCGGTGACATAAACACGCTTGGTGCACGGATAGATCCGGTGGTTCTGACCTATAGAAACACCAGGCTTTTTATTACTACCGGGCTGACAGATCAGCCCGGAATGCGAAATAGGTATATTTTATGAAAGAGACTCATCGTCTGGTCGACTCCCACGATGCTACTGACCTGGCAGCGTTGATAAAAGCAGGAGAAATACAAGCATCTGAGCTGCTTGAAGTCTGTATCGAGCGGGTGGAAAAAGTAAATCCTGAACTTAACGCCGTCGCCGAAAAGCTCTATGACGCTGCCCGTAATACAACCCCAGAGGAAGGCCCCTTCTCCGGCATTCCAACCATGATCAAAGATCTGTTTGCACCGCTCAAAGAAGCCCGCTCCACCAACGGTTCTCTGGCGCTGGGTGAAGCCCGTCTGGGAATTGATGACTCAACAGTCAGCCGCTTGCGAGCGGCCGGTTGCAACTTTATCGGCACCACAACATCCCCCGAGTTCGGCGCGTCTTACTCCACTGAATCCCAGCGCTTTGGAGCCACACGTAACCCGTGGAATACCGCACACAGCGCCGGAGGATCCAGTGGTGGCTCAGCCGCGCTGGTGGCCGCCCGGGCGATCCCTTTTGCGCATGGCAATGATGGTGGTGGCTCCATTCGTGTCCCCGCCTCCTGTTGCGGCATTTTCGGTCTGAAGCCGAGCCGTGGTCGTGTCCCAAGCGGGCCTCTGGTAGGTGAAGGCTGGGGAGGGATGGGCTCTGCCCATGCACTGACACTCTCTGTCCGGGACAGCGCAGCACTTCTGGATGCCGTGGCGGGTGAAGATCTTGGCGCACCTTACGCAGCGCCGGCACAAGCCGTACCGTTTGCTGATCTGCTTAAGCAACCTGTTCGTCCACTGAAAATTGCACTGGTTGAACAGATCGCCCCCTTTTCAAGCTCTCTTGAGGCGCTGAATGCGGTACGTTCCACTGCGGCTCTGTGTGAAAGCCTCGGCCATACTGTTACGCCCGCTCAACTGCCAATAGACCTGGAAGCTTTTTTAAACAGTGCCTTTAATGTTATAGGTGCCAGCACCCGCAGCTATCTGGATCTGGTCGGTCAGATGCGGGGCACGCCGGTTAGGGACCCGGAACTGGAAGTTAATACCCGAATCATCCTGCGGGAGAAAGGCGGCATCAGCGCAGTTGACTATGTCAAATCGATTGAGATGTTTCATACGCTGGGCCGGGTAATGGCAAACTTCATGCTGGATTATGACGTCATATTGACACCAACACTGACACGGGAACCGCCACTGATCGGAGATCTTGTCATGAAAGATGAGAACGCCAGTCTTGAGGAGTTCATTCATCTGTCTCACAGTTATAGCCCATTTACCGCCCTGTTTAACGCGACGGGACAACCGGCGATGTCAGTACCGTTATACTGGACGCCTGAAGGGCTGCCACTGGGATCGCACTTTGCTGGCCGTTTTGCTGACGAAGCCACACTATTTGCTCTGGCACTGCAGCTGGAACAGGCGCGTCCCTGGGCGCAGAAAATTCCAACAGTCAACGCCTGCCTGTAACCTTTCCGGGAGGAATCTTTGTTGATGCCTCAGATCTTGCCCTGAATACTCTTCAGGGCCTTTTCTATCTCAGCTCAGACCTTTTCAGACGCTTAACCCGTTAAAGCTAATCACCCTGAGGCTGGGATATGCTCTGCCACGGCGAAGATTTCTGCATCACCCTGATAAACAGTTCTGAATTCAGATGCTGATCCAGCCAGCTTTGCAACGCCGGGTACGGCGCATTGTAAAACCACTCCCGATCCACATGGGCAAACTGGCGAATAAAGGGGAAGATTGCGATATCTGCAAGGCGGCGCTGCTCTCCCGTAAGATAAGCATGTTGCTGAAGCAGGCGTTCGAGTTTAACCAGAGTCACTTCACACTGCTCACGGTAATAGTGTTGCGGATGGTCCGGGTAACGTTCAAAGTATTTATAGCGATCCAGGTGCTGTTTAAAGACCGCGTCGTTCTCCTGAATCAATGCCTCGCCCTGCCATAGCCGATCAGGATCATCAGCGCAGAGCCAATTATCCGGATCATTCAAGCGTAACGCCCAGCGCATAATATCCCGGCTCTCATCAATCACCTGCCCCTCTTTTTCAGACGAAGCGGGCAACACTAAAACCGGAACAGTCCCTTTTGGCGAAGCCTGCAACATTTCGGCAGGCTTATCTTTCAACGCCACTTCGCGCAGCTCAACAGAAATGCCGCTAGAAGCAATCGCCAGCCGGGCACGCATCGCATAGGGGCAGCGGCGGAAAGAGTAAAGAATAGGATGGGTAGACGTCATAGTAGAGTGAATAGTCGGTTGCAAACCCCGCAGTCTACCTGCTTGCCAGAAGAAGTCACTTTAAACTGCCATCAAGTTATGCAACCATTCCCGCCGATATCTTTTTGCAGGAAATGGAAGTGGAATTACTTAATCTGGATTGTCAGGGGCATAGTCTGCGTCTTGAAGGCTCGATGGCGGGCTGGCAACTGCTGTATTGGAATAACACCCCGGTTTCCCGGCGCGATGCAGATGGCGAGTTTGATGGTATTAGCGAACACCGATTTGAGTTACAAAACGCGCAGGGAGAAACCCTTCTCTGCCGGCTGGAAACGGAGGTCCAGTGGAACCCGGTTAAAGTCAGCTACCGCTTCTTTATGGGAGAGCAACTGATTAGCGATGGTGAACATGGCCGTGAAGAGATGGAGCGACAGGTGCCTCAAGCACCGATACGCCAGGAAAAACGTTCATTCAGCATTATCGGCCTCGGCGCTCTGGGCCTGAAACTGCTGAAAAGCGCCAAAGTGATTAAAGCGGTCATGGCGGGAGCCAGCCTGGCAGCCTACTCCTGGTTTTTCTCCCTGCCCTTTGCACTGGCGCTGCTTTTCTGCCTGGTGATCCATGAGTATGGCCATATCCGAGCGATGAAACACTTTGGAATGAAGACCAAAGGGATCTATCTAATCCCGTTTGTTGGTGGTCTTGCCCTGAGCGATGCCCGTATCAATACCCGCTGGCAGGATGTCTTTATCTCTCTGATGGGGCCTTTTTTTGGATTGGGGTTATCGCTGCTCAGCCTGGTCGCTTACTGGGTGACTGGCTCGATGTTCTTTGCGGGACTCAGTGCATTCAACGCGCTCCTTAATCTGTTCAATCTGCTGCCGATTCTGCCTCTCGATGGCGGCCATGTTCTGAAAAGTATCGCTTTTTCGATGAACTCACTGGCAGGGATACTACTGTGTGGCGCTGCGGCAGCAGCAGGTATCTGGCTCAGTTACACCTTCGGCCTGGCGCTGCTGGGTTTTCTGCTACTGATCGGCAGTATTGAGGTATTTTTCGAGTGGCGAGGCCGGCACCACAGTCTGCTACTACCACTGGATCGATATGGCCAGATAATGTCGGCGCTCTGGTACCTGCTCACTATTGGCGGGTTAATTGCTATTATCTGGTACTTCCACGGTATGGGCGATGCACTGCTGGGGCTTCCGCTGAAGGTGCTACAGAGCTAAACTGCCATCAAGAACTCCAGCAGCGAGCATAAGAGTAGCGGATATGAGCGATAACGTTGTCGATATCAACAGCAAACGGGACGATATTCGTCATAAGCGTAAAGAAAAACAACTGAACGACCTGAAAAGCAAGTTTGAAAAAGCGCTACCGACTGAAGAACATGATCCGAAAAAGAAACTGCTGAGCCTGTTCAAAAAGAAACCGAAGAAGTAATCATCAAAACAGAAAGGCAGCCTCGGCTGCCTTTTTTATCGCCAGATCTCTGTGCTCAGCTATTCGCTGGCAGAACCGTACTGGCAACTTCGCCAAAACCGATACGCGCAGCCCCCTGTTTTTCACAAAATCCGCGCATCACCACGGTGTCGCCATCCTCAAGAAAAGTACGTTGCTCGCCATTCGGCAGGGTAATCGATTCTTTACCGCCTCTGCTTAGCTCCAGCAGTGAACCACCCTGTTCATGTTCAGGGCCCGACTGGGTACCTGAACCAAAGAAATCGCCGGGGCGCAGGTTGCAACCATTCACCGTGTGATGAGCCACCATTTGGGCTACCGTCCAGTAGGAGTAGACAAAATTTGAATCAGAGACTTTAACGGGCTGCTCACCCTTATCGCGCATCGTCTGTGTCTGTAGCAGAACCTCCAGTTTGATATCCAGAGCGCCCTCTTGGCTGTTCTTTACTGATGACAGGTAAGGCAACGGCTGAGGATCTTCTGCATCACGTTTAAACGCTGCCCGGTATGGCAGCAGAGCTTCATTAGCGATAATCCAGGGCGACACAGTGGATGCAAAATTCTTCGCCAGGAACGGCCCCAGAGGCTGATATTCCCAGGCCTGAATGTCGCGAGCAGACCAGTCATTAAACAGGCAGAAACCGAACACATGCTGGTCACTGTCATCCAGCATTATCGGCTCACCCAGCGCATTGCCCTGACCGATATAGATGCCGACCTCCAACTCATAATCAAGACGCTTACAGGGGCCAACACTTGGCTGATCCGCATCTGGCGCTTTAGTTTGACCTTGTGGTCGCTTGAACGTCTGACCAGAGATATCGATGGATGAGCTGCGGCCATGGTAACCAATAGGCACCCATTTATAGTTCGGTAGTAACGGGTTATCCGGACGAAACAGGCTGCCAACACGGGTGGCATGGAAAACAGAGGTATAGAAATCGGTATAATCACCAATAGTACAAGGCAGACTGTACTCAACATCACTCTGAGAAATCAGACAACTTTCCAGAAACCCTTGCTCTGGCGCGCCTTCTCGCAGCACTCGGGAGAGCGCCAGCCGCAGCGCTGACCAGACCGGTGCGCCCAGTGACATAAAATGATTTAGGGTTGGCTGACTACAGGCCTGTGCGCCGGTGCCCGCATCTCCGCTGAAGGCAGCCCTGGCAGCAGTCAGATCCAGTACCTGATCGCCAATAGCCACCCCACCACGATATAACTCACCGGCCCCCTTACGACGAAACACAGCAAACGGCAGGTTCTGAATAGGAAAATCACTATCAGGAAGGTTTGCAGCGCTCACCCAGCTGCGTAAATCGGGATTATGGGTTTCATTCAGCACAAACATATTTCACTCTCTGTCGTTATCGCACATCATCATTCAGCCCTGGATCGCTTTCACCGCAAAGCTCTATACCACAAAGCTTTGTATTACTGAGCTTTGTGGTATAGAGCTCAGTACTACAAGCCCTGCCTCGCTGAGATCTGATGTTATTTGTTATTGTCCGATTGTACGTTACCAGAAGACAGGCAGGCTTCAATGCTCCTGGAGTAAATAGATTGATTCCAATGAGTAAATAATAGCGTTCAAAACCATAAATTAATGATTCTTAAGAGCCTGATCAATATATGAAACCACCCCCTGTGCTAACGTTGAATCTATTAAATTCAGACGAAAACATAACGATGAGAGGGACATATTAAAAATGCCTGTTAATATGTCTTTTTTAGATAAATCTCTGAATAGCAACAACCACAAACGTTGAGTCTAAAGATTTTTAAATTAAGGACGTAGTAAAGATGTCGGAACCGGTTGTCACTCTGAATACCATATGTAGCATGGATGTTTTGCATGCCCATCCGACTGACGCTGCGTTAAGCGTTCTGCATCGCATGCGCAAATCCCACGTTAGCTCAATCGTTATCATTGATCAGCAAGAACCGCTGGGCATCATTACCGAGAAAGATATACTTCGCCTGGTCAGCTCGGCTGATAGTGATATCAGTGGACTGACCGCCGCTGATATCATGACATCACCAGTGAAAACCATGTACGGTGATTGCGACTTCCAACATGCGTATGAAAAGATGCAACAGGAAAGTCTGCGTCATATTGTCGTGATTAACCGCGATGGCAGCCTCAGGGGGATCGCCACTGAAACCGACTTTGTTCAGCATCTGGGGTTTGAATACCTTGCCGAAATAAAGCATGTGGAAGCGGTGATGGAGCGGATTATTCTGTTTGTCACACCCGACAGCACACTGCGCCATGCCTTCACGATGATGAGTGAAAAGAAGATCAGCAGTGTCGTAGTCGGAGATGGACACAACGCTGACGGCATTCTTACCGAGCGGGATGTTGTCCGCCTGCTTGATGATCAGATCGATCTGAATAACGCGCTGGTGCGCGATTATATGAGTAGCCCGGTTCAAATGATTGGTGTTGGCACTTCCCTTCTGGAAGCCCGGCAAACTATGCAAACCATGAATGTTCGCCGCTTGCTGGTATGCGATGATGGCGGACAGGTTATCGGAATTTTGACACGGCAGCATCTGATTGATCGGCTGCAAACGCACTTTATTCATATGATGCGGGATGCCATCGATAATCTGAATAAACAGCTCAATAGTACTCGTAGTAAGGCAACTCATTATCAGGTTTTCTTTGAAAACTCTCCGATGGCCTATCAGTCACTTGATGCTGCCGGCAATATCATCGAAGTGAATGCCTGCTGGCGCGCGTTAATGGGGTACGATAGCCGGGAAGTTATAGGCACCCCATTTAAGAGATTGCTGGCCGAAGGTCAGGATGAAAAATTCGAGCACTGTTTCTCATCGTTCCATCTCAATGGATATGTTAAAAATATCCTTTATCAACTAGTGACAAAGGCCGGAGAGCGGGTTGATATTCGACTCGACGGACAGATCGTTCGTGATGAAGCGCACAACTTCGTTCAGACACAATGTTTGCTCACCAACCTGACAGAGAAACATAAGATTGATTCACAGCTGCGGCTGTTCCGGCAGCTGATTGATCATAGTAACGACGCATTGTTTGTCATTGATGTCGCTACCTCACGGATACTCGATATCAACCAGGCTAGCTGTGATTATCTCGGCTATGACCGGGAACAGCTTCTGCAGATGTCAATTACTGATATCAGTGATCAGTCTTATGACCTCGACAGCTGGCATCAACGTCTGTCACTGTTAGGAAGTAAAGGGTCACTACTTGAAGCGACTCATACAACCGCTGACGGTCGCAAAATTCCTGTCGAGATAAGTACAGCACTACAAACCATTAACGGTGAGCAGGTCATACTGTCAACCGTCAGAGATATTACTGAGCGTAAACAAGCGGAACAACACGCTCGCGAGGAGAGTGACTTTTTACAGGCGGTAATCGATTGCATCGGTGATCCGGTGATGGTGATTGGCACCGACTACCAGGTGATGAAGTCAAATCGGGCGGCGAACGATTATGATTTCAACTGCCTGCAACATCATGATAAACCCTGTTATAAAGTGGTCCATAACAGCGACAACCCCTGCGAGGCCTGCCCGCTGAAAGATGTCGTGACAAGTAAACAGCCATTTACCCGGATACATGAGCACACCATAAAGAGTGGAGAAACCCGGACATTTGAGCTGATGGCCAGCCCTCTTTATGGCGTCGATGGTCAGGTCACCGGACTGGTAGAATCAAGCCGTGACATCACCGAGCATATTAAAACCCGTCAGACCCTGATGGAAAAAGAGAAAAGTCTGGATTACCTGGCACATCATGACCCGCTGACAAAGCTGCCCAACCGCCTGCTGTTTGGTGACCGGTTAGAACAAGCGCTGCGGCATGCAAAACGGAATAACACCGGTGTCGCCCTTTTATTTATTGATCTGGATGAGTTTAAGGAGATCAACGATAGTTTTGGCCACAACCTGGGGGATCAGCTACTTAAGAAAGTCGCAGAACGGCTTAAAAACCATGTTCGCGATAACGATACTATTTCACGTTTAGGCGGCGATGAATTCACGATCATTATTGAAGATCTCGCACATGCAAATGATGCTGCGCTGGTTGCACAAAACCTGCTGGATGCCTTTCGCCTTCCGGTTGAACTCGATGAGCAACTGCATATCAGTCTGAGTATCGGCATTAGCCTCTATCCAAACGATGCCGACCTGCCTGAAGCACTCATCCGAAATGCCGATACGGCGATGTACCGGGCTAAAGCCGCCGGTAAAAATCGCTATGAGTTTTACACTCAGGAGATGACTGATCAGGCATTCGAACGCATCCTGATGGTCGGTGCACTGCGCAATGCCATTGAACATGAACAGTTCGTGCTACATTATCAGCCGCAAATAGACCTGAGAGACAATAGCATTATCGGTGCAGAAGCACTGATTCGCTGGAAAGACCCTCAAATGGGCACCATCGAGCCTGCCCGGTTTATTCCGGTCGCTGAAAAAACCGGCATGATTAAGATTATCGATCACTGGGTGCTCGATACCGTGTGCCGCAACATTCATGAATGGCAACAGCAGGGATACCAGGTTCCGCGCATCTCAATCAATATATCCCCCCGCCATTTTGGTTCTAACTCGCTGGCGACTGAGGTTGCCGCAATACTCGATCAAAACCGATGCAGTAGCGAAATGATTGAACTTGAGATCACCGAAGGGGTGATCATGAACAATCCAGAGCGTGCCGGTAAAGAGCTGACGCAACTTCGGGAGATGGGCATCCGCTTAGCCATTGATGATTTCGGAACCGGTTACTCCTCTCTCAGTTATCTTAAAACACTACCGCTGGACCGACTAAAGATCGATCACTCCTTTATTCGGGATATACCCGGTGACATGAATGATCAGGCGATCTCCAGAGCCATTATCGCCCTGGCCGACAGCCTAGGCCTTGAAGTCATTGCTGAAGGCATGGAAACAGAAGAACAACGTCAGTTCCTGATTGATGAAAAATGCTTTTACGCGCAGGGCTTTCTGTTCAGCAAAGGGGTGCCTGAGCATGCGTTTCTGTCATTACTGAATAAGATCTAGCCAACCATTAAGCCATCGTATAGACCGGCACAGACTTGAGAAACAGATGAAAACAATACTGATTACCGGCTGCTCCAGCGGCATTGGCTATCATGTAGCAAACGGACTGCAGCAGCGCGGCTACAGAGTCATTGCAACTGCACGACAACAGCAGGATGTAGAACGATTAAAGCAGCAGGGGCTGGAATCGGTCCAGCTTGATCTGCAATCTTCTGAATCGATCCAACACGCTATGGACTGGGTTGAAGCAGAAACCGGCGGCGAACTGTATGCACTGTTTAATAACGGCGCCTATGGCCAGCCCGGTGCAATAGAGGATCTCAGTCGCGACCTGTTACGTCAACAACTGGAAACTAACCTGCTGGGCTGGCATGAGCTCACCTGTCGGGTGCTGCCGCTAATGCGGCGCCAGGGCTTTGGCCGGATTATTCAGAACAGTTCTATTCTGGGGTTGATTACCATGCGCTTTCGTGGCGCTTACAACACCAGTAAGTTCGCCCTTGAAGGTTACAGCGATACCCTGCGGCAGGAACTGGCAGGTACCGGTATCTATGTATCGCTGATAGAACCCGGCCCGGTAAAAAGTAAATTCAGAGATAACTGCTTAATAGCCTTTCGTGACAATATCGATGTTGAATCCAGCCCTTTTCGTGATATTTACCGGAAAGTACTGCAACGGTTGAGCAAAGCGGATGATGGTGATGATATGTTTACACTTGGACCACAAGCCGTGCTGATAAAAGTCATTCATGCGCTGGAGAGTAAACGGCCCAGGCCGCGTTACTACGTTACAGTCCCTACCCACCTGTTTGGCTTTCTGCGACGAGTGCTGCCTACCCGGGCGCTTGACTGGATTCTGCTTCGGGCTTCAGCCTCAGAGAACAAATAAAACCTCAAGCAATAATATAAGACCAGAAAAGAGCTTATCTGTTGTGAAGCGCTGACTCAGGGCTTGAAGAGCGCTTCATAAAAGCCACTTATTTCCAAAAACACCGTGACCATTTCAGTGCCATTATTTTTCCAATACCAGCCATGCGTGCCATCAAACGGTGCCTCAAAGGACCCACTGGCACTCGACCTGCTTCGTTCCAGCCAATAGCTGGTAAATTCATCACCCGCATCAATTTTCTCACCGTGCATATCGAAGTACAGATCACCACCCTGAGCCTTCCAGTTGAATACAAAATTTTCACCAGACTTCATTCTGGCTTTAATTTCTGCACCCTTCCCTGGCTTTAAGGTCATGGAGACCTCATCGGAACGAAATGGGGAACTGCCTATCCAGACCGGTGGAACATAAGCATTAAGCGGAGTGTCCATTGTCTTAGATTGAGCGTTAATAGCGACCTCAGAAGGGTCTACACTGAGTATTGTCAGACCCAACTGCTTACCCAGACCGGTAGGATCAAGACCATATTCAGCCGGCAAAATGATGACAACAAGCAGTACAAGGGCCCCGGCAATAGCCGTCATAGTGGCTTTAATTAAACTCATTGCCGATGGTAGCTGGTCATGATTAAGGTCAGCTATATCACGCATATTGAATACCTCAGGAAAGTGTCAAAAAGCCCGTTAATTGATAACCCATCAGAATAAAGCCTGCTGACATCAACAGAACATTGGCAGAATATGCATGCCGGGGAAATGCATCCGTTTTACGCCAGATATTCATTAAAATAAGTATGCCACTCAGGGCCACCAGCTGCCCCAGTTCAACACCTGCGTTGAAGGCTAAAATATTAGCTACCAGTCCCTCTGCCGGTAAAGAAAAATCCTGAAGTTTAGTGGCAAGACCGAAACCATGAAACAGACCAAAAACCACTACAGCTGCTTTGGTGTTAAGTTGAAACCCGAACCAGCGACGGAAGCCCCCTAGATTATCTAACGCCTTATAGACAACAGAGAAGCCGATGATAGCGTCGATGATATGTGCATTAACCTGCACCTCGCTAAGTACACCATATAAAAGCGTGACACTATGGCTGACGGCAAACAACGTCACATAGATGTAAACCTCTTTCATTCTGTAGAGAAAGAAAATCACACCTGTCAGAAACAGCAAATGGTCGTATCCGGTCACCATATGTTTCGCCCCCAGATAGGCAAAGGGAAACAACTGCATACCACTAGTCTGCTGGATAAATAGCGCATCACTGCCGGAAACACCATGAGCAAAGCTGGATGACACAATTCCGGCCGACAAAAATAGTATCAGAGCCCGACAGGTCAAAACCCGCCAGCCTATACAGCCAGGAGTCATTCCCAAAGACGATAATTTTAAATACATAGGATATGTCTCAGTACTAACGTCACAAACATTCAACAACAGTTGTCGGAAACGTCCAGGTCACAGCACTTTATCACTGACACTCAAGAACTACGGCAGAACTTTGGTGCTATTTTTTATCATCTTAAAAGTACAGATCTGTACTACTTATGAACCAATAGCATCAGATTTTCGGTGCCCGCTTTGAGCAGGAATAGACCCCACCATAGGAGTCAGATCGTGCCACAAGGGTCGATTGAGTTAACTCAAGAATGGTTGATGATTCACGAACATTCTGCGGAAATAAACTCTCCAGATTAAGAATCTGATCCAACTCCGGATGGCTTCTGTTCACCAGCTTAAACTCTGCTGACGATAAGATAAGCGAGCCCGCTTTAACCACCCAGGTCGAACGATTCGAAAGGCTATACTCCATTTGAGGAAAATTTTGCATCCTGAGTAACAATGTTCCGGAACCACTGGCTCTGCCATCTGCGAAATAGCTTATATCATAGTCAACTTTCATCCGTGTATTGGCATCTTCCATCGCATATTTACAGTTCCAGCGACCATATAAGTTTTTCTGATCAAAAATAGCTGAATCATTCACCTGGGTTGAGGCAGACGCTATAACAGAAAAGAGTAATCCGAACAGTGGTAAAGCATTGATGCGAAGCATAGAGACCCTTATACAGATAGAGAGCGAACAGTTTATTGGAGCGATCCTTAAAGTGCATATGGTTAGTATAAATGGTCAGGCTTGCTGGCAGCTTAACCGGATTAACGGACTTAAGGCACGCTATCCGCTAGCAACATAAAAAAGGCAGCCCGATGGCTGCCTGAAGGTAGTAAAACGCTTTAATCGGTAAGGGTCAGCTTACCAGGCCATTACGCCCCATGATCTCCTGAATCTCAGGCAGTGAGGCCGGATCATCAATGGTAGAGGGTACTGTATATTCCTGACCGTCGGCGATCTGACGCAGCAATTTACGCAGGATCTTACCCGAACGGGTTTTAGGCAGACGCTGCACCACAATCGCACGACGGAAGCAGGCAACCGCACCAATCTCTTTACGCACCATCGCAACCAGTTCGGCTTCAATCTGTGCATCATCAATCTCAACACCGTTTTTAAGCAGCACCAGACCAATCGGTTGCTGCCCTTTCAGCGGATCATTAATACCAATTACCGCGCACTCAGCCACTGCCGGGTGATCGGCAACGATCTCCTCCATCTCTCCGGTAGAGAGACGGTGACCGGCAACGTTGATAACATCATCGGTACGCCCCATGATGAAAATATAACCGTCATCATCTTTATAGCCGCCATCACCAGAGCAGTAATATCCCGGGAACTCACTCAGGTAGCCGGTGCGGAAACGCTCGAAGTCACCCCATACGGTTGGCAGACAGCTGGGTGGCAGCGGCAGTTTAAGCGCGATATTGCCCTGCTCGCCGTTAGGCAGTTCGTTACCATCATGGTCAAGAATATGAATATTAAAGCCACTGACAGGCACGGTTGAAGAACCCGGTTTAGGCTCAAGCATCTCAACACCGGTGAGGTTACCGCAGATCGCCCAGCCGGTTTCGGTCTGCCACCAGTGATCGATAACCGGCTTACCCAGAGTCTCTTTAGTCCAGTGATAGGTCGGTGGATCCAGTCGCTCACCGGCCATGAAGATTGTCTGCAGTTTGCTCAAATCATACTGTTTCAGCAGCTCAGAATCAGGATCTTCTTTCTTGATTGCACGGAAGGCGGTAGGTGCAGCAAACAGTGCTTTAGCACCATACTCTGCACACACACGCCAGAATGCACCAGCATCAGGAGTCTTGATCGGCTTACCTTCGTAAACAATGGTAGTGCAGCCAGCCAGCAGTGGGCCATAAACAATATAGGAGTGCCCTACAACCCAGCCAACATCGGAAGCCGCCCAGAATACATCGCCAGGTTCCATGTTGTAGATCGCTTTCATACTGTACTTCAGGGCAACCGCATGGCCGCCATTATCCCGCACAACACCCTTTGGTTTGCCGGTGGTACCGGAAGTGTAGAGAATATAGAGAGGATCAGTGGCTTTAACCGGCGTGCAGTCGGCAGGTTCAGCAGTGGCAACCGCTGTTGCCCAGTCAATATCCCGACCTTCAATCATCGAAGCAGTAACCTGTGGGCGCTGGAAAACAATACAGCTATCAGGCTGATGCGCTGACTTGCGGATAGCCTCATCCAACAGTGGCTTGTATTCGATAACTTTTGCAATCTCAATACCACAGGAAGCGGTAACAACCACCTTAGGTTCAGCATCATCAATACGGACTGCCAGTTCGTGGGGGGCAAAACCACCAAACACCACGGAATGAATTGCACCCAGACGAGCAACACCCAGCATCGCGATAACTGCTTCAGCAATCATCGGCATATAGATAACAACCCGGTCACCTTTCTCAACACCCTGAGCTTTCAGCACGCCGGCGAACTTTGCTACTGCATCACGCAGCTCTGAATAAGTGTAACGCTGCTTAGTGTCAGTGACTGGTGAATCAAAAATCAGCGCATCCTGATCGCCGCGCCCGGACTCAACATGATAGTCCAGTGCCAGATAAGCGGTGTTCATCTCACCATCGGCAAACCAGCGGTCTATGCCATTTTCATCCTTACTCAGAATAGTCACTGGCTTTTTAAACCACTTAACCGCTTCAGCCTTCTCAGCCCAGAACGCTTCAGGGGTTTCGATTGATTTTCTGTATTCTTCTTTATATGACATAGCTCTGGCCCTTCGCTGTAACCGTTATTATATGTTTCAGACCGGCAGCACCTGCTTTTATAGGCCTATCATTTTTATCTGCAGGTATAGCCTGATGAAACACACTCTAACCGAGATACCTTAAAAATAAACTACTACAAAAGGCTAAATTGTCTACGATATGTAGACAGAATCTTATTTTGATAGCGTTTTTAGATCATTTATAGCGTGATAAAATAATGACTCAGATCAATTGTCGACAATCTAAGATTTCCTCTGATCATCCACTATTTTCTTCCAGACATAAAAAAAGCTGCCAGGTAGCAGCTTTTGCAAAGCTTAAGAGCGGCAGATATCAGTTGTTTTCCTGCACCGCAATACTGTTTTTAATGCCGGTCATGATGTTGCGCTGGTGCAGCTCTGCATCACTGACCCGGTGCGCATCATTTTCGTTCTTTGCATTGTCGAAATAACACAGGGTTGGCTGAAATGTTTCTGTTTCCTGCTCATCAAGTTGTACATAAGAACAGATAATTAGCAGATCACCCTTTGAGGCTTTGTGAGCAGCCGCACCATTAACAGAGATGATGCCGCTGTTATCTTCACCCCGAATCGCATAAGTAGTGAAACGCTCACCATTATTGATGTTGTATATATGTATCTGCTCATACTCCTTAATTCCGGAGCGTTCGAGTAGTACACCATCGATTGCACAGGAGCCTTCATAATGAAGCTCTGCGTGCGTTACCGTAACCCGATGCAATTTAGCTTTTAGGAATGTTTGCAGCATTTAAATGACCTACGTCTCAGTTAGCCGGATAAAACCGGACTCTCATACTGCTGAAAACAGTTTCAGCATATCCCTGCCGATATCTATCTGCTGGCAGATATTATCGACACCAGACCTCAGCATTGGCTTTAACCATCGATTGATAGCGGCCTCATCACAGGCTTAGCTGCGGATTATTCCAGCATCACTAAACAGACCTGAAACCAAAGGTAAGCAGCGCATGACGCCAGGTTAATATATCACTTACCTTTAAAGCAGCGGCAATTGTACCAGTATATTTTAAAAAATTAAGATCTAATCAATATAACTTTTGCAGAATATAAGCGAGGATCGGTCAGTTTTGCGTCAATATGGCTGTTTAGCATGTTCGGACTGCCTATCAACCACAAAGTTTTTCATGCATAGATGAGTCTAACTCACCCAAAAGCTGAATAAATCCTATAAAATAGCCGCCTTTACAACAGGTTATAATAGGTTTTCACCGTGGTAGCAGTTATTCAGACAGATAAGACCGAACAGCTTAAACAGGCAATGGCAGAGCGTATACTGGTTCTCGATGGCGGTATGGGCACGATGATTCAGGATCGCAAACTGAAGGAAGCTGATTTTCGCGGTGAACGGTTTGCTAACTGGAGTGTCGATCTGCAAGGTAATAATGACCTGCTGGTGCTGACTCAGCCAGAGGTTATCAGTACGATCCACCGCGCTTATCTTGATGCCGGTGCCGACATCATTGAAACCAATACCTTTAACGCCACCCAGATTGCCATGGCCGATTATGAGATGGAATCGATCAGCCATGAAATCAACCTGGTGGCGGCTCAGCTAGCCCGTAAGGTGGCCGATGAGGTGACCGCGGAAACGCCGGATAAGCCACGTTACGTCGCCGGGGTGCTTGGCCCAACCAACCGCACCTGCTCAATCTCCCCGGATGTTAACGATCCCGGATTTCGTAATGTCAGCTTTGATCAACTGGTTGAAGCCTATACTGAGTCGGTTGATGGACTGATCACAGGCGGCGCCGATATCATTCTGATTGAGACCATCTTCGATACACTGAACGCCAAAGCGGCTATCTTCGCAGTTGATCAGTATTTTGAAGACCACGCTATCAGCCTGCCTGTTATGATCTCCGGTACCATTACCGATGCCTCTGGCCGTACCCTTTCTGGCCAGACCACAGAAGCGTTCTGGAACTCGGTACGCCATATAAAGCCGTTATCGATCGGTCTGAACTGCGCACTGGGACCACAGGAACTGCGTCAGTATGTGGAAGAGCTTTCCCGCATCGCCAACACCTTTGTTTCTGCTCACCCTAATGCAGGCTTACCCAATGCCTTCGGCGGCTATGATGAGACGCCTGAGCAGATGGCAGCAGAGATCCGCGAATGGTCTCAGGCGGGCTTTCTGAATATTATCGGTGGCTGCTGTGGTACGACTCCAGCCCACGTGACTGCCATGGGTAATGCTGCCAACGAATACCCTCCCCGGCAGATTCCGGAGATTCCGATTGAGTGTCGTTTAGCCGGCCTGGAACCGCAGAACATCAATAAAGACACCCTGTTTGTCAACGTCGGTGAGCGAACCAACGTCACCGGTTCGGCGATGTTCAAACGCCTGATCAAAGAGGGTGATTACGAAACTGCGCTTGATGTTGCCCGTCAGCAGGTTGAAAACGGCGCGCAGATCATCGATATCAATATGGATGAGGGGATGCTGGATGCGGAAGCCGCGATGGTCCGTTTCCTCACACTGATCGCTTCTGAACCGGATATCTCCCGGGTGCCGATCATGATCGACTCCTCCAAATGGGAGGTGATTGAAGCGGGCCTGAAATGTATTCAGGGTAAAGGAGTGGTGAACTCCATCAGCTTAAAAGAGGGTGAAGAGAAGTTTATCTATCAGGCTAATCTGCTGCGTCGTTACGGTGCTGCCGTCGTTGTGATGGCGTTTGACGAAGATGGCCAGGCAGACACCGAGCAACGTAAGATCAGTATCTGTGAGCGCTCTTATAAGGTGCTCACCGAGAAGGTAGGCTTCCCGCCAGAGGATATAATCTTTGACCCGAACATCTTTGCCGTTGCCACCGGTATTGATGAGCACAACAACTATGCGCTGGACTTTATCCGCGCGACCGGCTGGATTAAGAAAAACCTGCCCTATGCGATGATCTCCGGCGGTGTATCCAACGTGTCCTTCTCATTCCGCGGTAATAACCCGGTGCGCGAAGCGATTCACTGTGTGTTCCTCTACCATGCGATTCAGCAGGGTATGGATATGGGCATCGTCAACGCCGGTCAGCTGGCAATCTACGATGACCTGCCAGAAGAGTTGCGGGTTGCCGTCGAAGCGGTGATTCTTAACACCGACGACCAGGGCACCGATAAACTGCTGGAAATTGCCGAGAAATACCGCGGCGATGGTAGCTCCCAGACTGAAGAGAAAGTATTGGAGTGGCGTGCACTCCCGGTTCAGGAGCGTCTGTCACACTCGCTGGTTAAAGGCATCGCTGAATTTATTGATGAAGACGTTGAAGAGTGTCGGCATCTGTATGACCGCCCGATTCAGGTGATTGAAGGTCCACTGATGGATGGCATGGGCGTGGTCGGCGATCTGTTTGGTGCAGGTAAGATGTTCCTGCCTCAGGTCGTCAAATCCGCCCGGGTGATGAAGAAAGCGGTTGCCTATCTGATGCCGTTCATCGAAGAGGAAAAAGCCGGTGCCGCCAGCGAGACCGCAGGCAAAATTCTGATGGCCACTGTCAAAGGCGATGTTCACGATATCGGTAAGAACATTGTTGGCGTGGTGCTGCAGTGTAATAACTACGAGATCATCGACCTGGGTGTCATGGTGTCGGCGGAGAAGATTCTGCGTACCGCCCGTGAAGAGAATGTCGATATTATCGGTCTTTCCGGGCTGATTACCCCGTCCCTCGATGAGATGGTGCATGTCGCTAAAGAGATGGAGCGTCAGGGCTTCAGCATCCCACTGATGATCGGTGGTGCCACCACCTCTAAAGCACACACGGCGGTGAAGATTGATCAGGCTTATAAACGTGATCAGGTGGTACATGTTACCAACGCATCCCGTGCGGTAAACGTTGCCAGCACCCTGCTCTCTAAAGAGCGAAAACCCGCCTATGTCAAAGAGATACAGGAGGACTATGAAGCGGTACGTCAGCGTTATGCTGAGCGTCAGAGTCAGTCGCGCCGGGTTTCGCTGATTCAGGCGCGGGCCAACAAATTCAAGATCGACTGGGACAGCTACACCCCACCGGTACCGACACAGCCGGGTATTCAGACCTTCGAGAATATCGATCTGAATGAGTTGCGTGATTACATCGACTGGACACCGTTCTTCCACTCATGGGAACTGGCCGGTCGCTATCCTCGCATTCTCACCGACGAGATTATCGGTGAAGAGGCCACCCGCCTGTTTAACGATGCGAAAGCGATGCTGGATGACATCATTGATAACCGGAAACTGGAAGCCCGGGCGGTTATCGGTATCTTCCCTGCGAACAGCATCAATGATGACGATATCGAACTCTATACCGATGACAGCCGCTCAGAGGTCTTGATGAATCTGCATCATCTGCGTCAGCAAATAGAGAAAACCGATGGCAAGGCCAATATGTGTCTGACCGACTTTATCGCGCCTAAAGCGAGCGGCAAAGCCGATTACTTTGGTGCCTTTGCGGTCAGCACCGGTTTCGGTGATCAGGTAATGATTGATGCCTATGAAGCCGATCATGATGACTATCACAGCATTATGGTGAAAGCGCTGGCAGACCGACTTGCAGAGGCCCTTGCGGAGTATATGCACGCGCGGACACGTCGGGAGTTCTGGGGCTACGCCGCCGATGAAACGCTGGATAACGAAGCGCTGATTAAAGAGAAGTATCAGGGCATCCGTCCTGCCCCTGGCTATCCGGCCTGTCCTGAGCATACCGAAAAAGGCCTGCTGTGGAAGCTACTGGATGTCGAAAATCGCATCGGCATGAGTCTGACGGACAGCTACGCGATGCTGCCAACATCCTCCGTCAGTGGTTGGTATTTCAGCCATCCGCAATCACAGTATTTCGGTGTCGCCAAGATCGGTGAAGATCAACTGGAATCCTATGCCAAACGGACCGGCATGGAGAAAACCGAAGCGGAACGCTGGTTGTCACCCAACCTGGGATACGAACCGGAAGATACCTGAGCATACGCAGGATAATCTCAATGCAGAAACCGCCTCCGGGCGGTTTTTTGTTGCGGCATTATATTGCCGACAGAGAGCTTCAGCGCTATTTCCGGTAAAGAGCTTCAGCGCTGTGAGTTTATGGGTTCCAGTGATCAGGTCCCAACAGGCGCATCTGATTTTCAATCCAGCGAACCCGTTGCCAGACATAGTTACTGGGGCGTGCGGCACTCAGTCGATAAGGGTTGGGTAATACCGCAGCCAGCCGTGCCGCTTCTGTGGTTGAAAGCCGCTTCGCCGATTTATGGAAATAGGTCTGACTTGCCGCTTCTACACCATAGATTCCGGGGCCAAACTCAACAATATTCAGATAGACCTCAAGAATACGCGGCTTATTCCACAGGGTTTCCATTAATACCGCCAACCCCGCTTCCAGTCCTTTGCGCAGGTAACTCTTTGCCGGCCAGAGGAATAGATTCTTGGCGGTTTGCTGGGTCAGTGTGCTGGCCCCTCTGACCCGCCCGCCCTTTTCGTTGTCACTTAACGCATCCGAGATAGATTCCAGATCGAGCCCCCAGTGCTGCGGGAACTTCTGGTCTTCAGAGGCGATAACCGCCAGTTGCATCGCCGGAGATATCTGTTCCAGAGGCACCCAGGTATGGTGCGTATTTGCCGGATAACCTGTGGGTGGATTAAGTTCCCGCTGAATCTGCCACATCCACACCGCCGGGTCGACAAAGCGCAGCGCCAGTACCAGCAAAACAGGAAACAGGATCAGCGCCAGCAGCATACGGATCAGCCACTTGCGAATTGAGCAACGGGAAGCTTTCAAAATAGGGTTACCGCAGGGTTAAGGATGACGCCGGAATAGGAATGATCATACCGAACATAGACTGTTTTTTGAACAGCACTCACAGATGATTCATTGCCTGTAGTGTGGTTAACTAGCGGCATGGATGAATTGATCGTAAACAGCGGACAAGATAATGACATTTGCCTTTGATGAGGTTCTGGTGGTTGGCGTTTCCAGCCGGGCACTGTTTGATCTGGAACATGAAGACAGTATCTACCAGCAAGAGGATGTTGAGGCCTACCGCCGCTATCAGTTTGAGCAGGAAGATAAGATTCTCGGCAAAGGAACCGCGTTTCATCTGGTAGAAGCATTGCTTAGCCTTAACGCCCTGTCTGAAGAACGTCTTGTTGAAGTGGTGGTGATGTCAAAAAACAGCCCCGACACAGGTTTAAGGGTGCTTAAGTCCATTCAGCACTACCAACTGGATATTACCCGCTCTGCCTTTACCGGAGGTGAATCCCTCGCCCCTTTTCTGCAGGCCTATAGTGTTGACCTGCTGCTGACACGACATTCAGATGATGCACAGGTGGCGATTGATACCCAGGACTGTGCTGCTGCGCTGATCTATGATCCACCGGAAAGCTTCCAGCCGGACCGTGACCAGATCCGTATCGCCTTCGATGCCGATGCGGTGCTGTTTTCAGATGAGTCGGAATATATCTACAAAACCGAGGGACTGGAGCGCTTTCAGCAGAATGAATCGGACAATGAAGACGTGATGTTACCCGATGGTCCCTTTGCCAAACTGGTCAGAGTTTTGTCCCGACTCAACCAGAAACTCGGTGCCGATCGCTCCCCGCTGCGCTTATCCATTGTCACCGCCCGTAACGGCCCGGCACATCTGCGGGTGATTAAAACGCTGCGGCAATGGGGTGTGAATGTCGATCAGGCGTTTTTTCTCGGCGGCATGAGTAAAGAGCCGGTATTAAGTGCGCTGCGCCCACATATCTTTTTTGATGACCAACCGGCACATCTGATAACGGCCTCGAAGCGGGTTCCCAGCAGTCAGGTGCCCTATCGCAGCGACTCGCGCATTCAAAGCCTCAGCCAATCGCCTCCCTTAGAAGAGAAGGATGAGCATGGCGGCTGAAACGAAAAGCGTGATCAGAGAGGTGCGTTAAACGTCAAAGCACCGGATCGGTAGCCGGCTTAATCACCGGCTCTCGTTTACCCATCATCGCCACGATGCCGGCACAACTGACCAGCAAAATACCTAACAAGGTATTCATTCCCAATACCTCATCCCAGACCAGCCAGCCAAACAGGGCTGCCATCGCCACCGAGCCATAGGTGTAAGGTGCTAACTGGCCCGCCTGGGCCAGACCATAGGCTTTACTGAGGAACAGCTGCGCCACAGTGGAGGTCGCTGCCAGTACAATCAGCCAGCCGAACTGCACCAGATTAAGCCCGGCACCACTGAGCCAGGCAGGGATGGCTGATAGCAATGCAGCAAAAAATGCGAAATAGAAGACGATGATCTGTGGCGATTCCGTATCTCTCATCCGACGAATAGTCACCTTCGCAAGCGCCCCCAGGCAAGCACCGACTAAGGCGATCAGAATGCCGATATTGATAGCGGATTTGTCTGGATTAATGATACATGCAACCCCGATAAAGCCAACCAGAATCGCAAATTTCACCTGTAGACTAATACGCTCCTTCAACCACCAGAAGGCGATCAGCGGCATAAAGAAAGGCGCTGTCTGCTTTAATAACGCCGCCTGAGCCAGGGGCAGATGCCCCCAGGTATAAAACAGGCAGGTCATCGCGGTGACACCCACCCCTGCCCGCATCAGATGAAATCGTAGCTTTTGAGTACGCAGAACGTTGCCGCCATTGCGAAGCAACCAGGGGATAAAGAGCATCAGACCGAGGAAGTTACGAAAGAAAACGATCATCTCCGTGGGTAACTCACCTGACAGCTGCTTGATAACCATTCCGGATAGCACCAGAAACATTTCGGATACCAGTATCAGCGCAGCACCCAGCAGAAAATTATTGCTTTTCATAAACAACAATAGCCCTCCTGCCGGTTGCAGAAGGGCTATCTGAACTCCCTATTTATAAAACGTTAACCCATCGTTAAATGGCGATAATCTCGAACTGATCATCCAGTTTAGCCGCCGCCGCGGGGCTGGTAACCACCGCAACACTGGCGAGTTCAGGTTTAAGATAGGTAGCCCCGACACGCTTCAGATCTTCCAGGGTCACCTTAAGAATACGCTGACGGAACGCTTCTCGCTGCTCGGCTGTACGGCCAAACAATGCGCTGTGATAGGCCTGCTTCGCCTCCCCGGCAGGTGAGCCCGGTTTATCAATACTACTCACCACACCGAGAATCGCCTCTTCCAGTTTTTGTGCTTCAAGCTCACTGCTTTGCAGCCAGGTCAGAGAGGCATCAAAATCCGCCAGGGTTTCACTCAGACGCGGATCCCGGTAGGAGAAGAAACGGAACACTGCATCAGCAGAGTCCTGACCGGCACCACTGCCATAAGCACCGCCTTTCTCCCGCACCACTCGGTGTAGAAAACCGTTGCGCAGAAAATCACCCAGTACCGTCAACGCGGCAGCATCGGGATGTTCAACCGGAACCGTAGGATAGGCTTTGGCGCAGAAGTTAACCTGGGTGCTGGTGGTCCAGGCCTGCTTAACACCCTTACGAGTCGATGGCAGGGTAAAGGGTTTAAAGCCACTGTCATCAACAGCGGTCTGCCATTGCGCCGCAAGAGTCTCCGCTATCGCCTGCTGATGCTCTGCTTCCGTCACAATTAGAAAACGGCGTGGCGCGTTGAGGATCTTCTGATGCAGTTGCTCCAGAGAGCTCGCCAGCTGTTTGAGTTTTCCCTCATCACGGATAGCTTCATCCAGCGCTTTTACCGCACGGATGCTTTGCAGACCACGCTGGTTATGGGATAACAGTCCGCCCGGTGATAACTGGCTGACCGCGGCCATAATGGCAAGGCTGTGGCCCTGCCCGGTGACGCTCTGCTCTTTACGGGTACGCTGCTGAGACACCATCTCGCGAATCCGGCTCAGCTCATCAAAACGAACACTGGTGAGGGTTTTATGCATCAGTTCGGTCATTTCAGTATTCTTGCTCAGCAACGCCTTAGCTGAGAGCGTCATATAACCGCTGACTTTTTGCTCGTCCTCAATGTCGCCACGCACCGATGCGTAAGCACTGATGCTGCCACACACCTGTGATTGCCATGCCTGAGTATCCTGATAACTCTTGCCGTCACAACCCAGCTCCGTCAGACAGTTGCTGTAAAGCGGAATCAGTTGCTGCTCCTCTTCCGTCAGCTGCGGCAGATCCATAATCACCTGCTGATACACCAGCCCATTGGTACCCTGAGGGTAAAAATGATAGGTAAACCCCTGCGACGATGCTTCGGCGCCCTGGGCAATATGCATCTGCGCAGGGACATCTGCAATGGTGACTTTAGGTAGCAGAGACTCATCATCAATCTGATTTTGCCGTGCTTCAAGTGCCTTAGCCTGGTCTATAACCGCCTGCTTCTGGCTTTCATCAAGAGACTGACGAATCTTTTCCAGTTTCGCCGTTTCAGCCGCATCGCGTTTTTCTGCCAGCTTGGCGTCAGGCCTCAGTGTCAGTCTTACCCGGTGCGGGTTATCGAGTAACTCACGCACCATCGATGGGATGAAGTCCGGGTGGGTAATCTCTTCATGCAACTTAGCCAGCACCGGATCCAGATTCAGCAACGCAATCGGGTCGCCGCGATGAATAGCGGAGGAAAGCGATGCCAGAATCAGACTCATGCCGTAGGGATAACCATCACCGCTGATCTCCCGCTGACTGAGTTCAAGCTGATGTAAGGCCGCTTCCAGGTGTTCCTGAGGCACGCCGTTCTCAGCAACATTAGCCAGTGTATCCAGCACCAGTTGTTCAAACTCAGCGGCTTTCTCCGGCTCACTGCCTTCGATACCACACATAAAGCCCATCTCACGGTTGGACTCTTCCAGACCACAGAGCGGCGAAGGCGATGCACCCAGGTCGGTTGACTCGAGAGCATAGCGCAGCGGTGAAGAGCTGTTGTCGAGCAACACACGGGACAGCAGGTTGGCTTTAAGCTGTTGTTCGAGATCGATACTCGGGCCAAGCAACCAGGCCAGCACATGATGGGTTTTACCACTGCTGTCCTCATCATCCAGCGCATAGGCCTCCTCTATTCTGACAGGCGAGAAGTAGCGTTTTTCATCCCCTACAGCGATCTCTTCATCCAGCTTTTCAAAGCTGGAAAGCGCCTGAGCCTCAAAGCGTTGTTGTAACTCCTCAACCGGGATATCACCAAAGGTCATAAATACCGCATTGGATGGGTGGTAATGGGTTTTATAAAAGTGCAGCAGTTGCTCATAGCTGAGATCGGGTATCGCCTCTGGGTCACCACCGGAGTTGTAATGGTAAGTAGTCGATGGAAACAGATGACGGGTAAGAGTTTGCCACAGATAGGAAACCGGCGAACTCATCGCCCCTTTCATCTCATTATAAACCACACCTTTATAGACCAGCGGACTGTCAGCGTTATCGGCCTCGCTGAACTCAATCCGGTGTCCTTCCTGGGCAAAATCCAGTGGATCCAGTCGGGAGAAGAATGCCGCATCCAGATAAACGTCCAGCAGATTAAAATAGTCTTTACGGTTCTGGCTGGCAAAGGGATACGCGGTCCAGTCACTGCTGGTGAATGCGTTCATAAAGGTATTCAGCGAACGCCGACTCATCATAAAGAAAGGGTCACGCACGGGATATTTAGCACTACCGCACAGCGCAGTGTGTTCTAAAATATGGGCGACACCACAGTTGTCTTCCGGCACGGTACGAAACGCAACCAGGAATACGTTTTCCTGGTTGTCAGCGGCTATATGATAATGAAGAGCGCCGGTGCGGGTATGGACATACTCCTGCATATCGATGCCCAGTGATTCAATTGTTTCAGTGCGCTGAAGGGTAAAAGCCGGGTGACAAGTCATAACGTTATCCAATGTCTGTGATCTCATAGCTAGATATTGCGATCATTGTAACTAAATCAATCTGTTTTGACCCGTTCGGATCAAAGAAATGACAGATTACCCGCAACTTTAACAGGAACTGAGCTACAGTAATTAGCAGGACGCGTCCGGTAGTCTCAATCTTTCGCCTATTGTCATGTTTTTTTCATCAATAGTCTTTAGGTTGATACAGTCGGAAACTTCTGCCAAACAGTTGTGTTCTTTGAAAAATAATCCTTATGTTGCACCGCAACAATATAATTGACATTATTGTATGCGGCTAATATAGTGGACAAAATTGCTGCAACGCACAAAGATTGAAACTCTTGCGATCACAGGTGAATAAACATGTACGAAGATATGATGAAAGACGTTAAGGAAAATATGAAGCCAGTTGTTGATATGGCTGAGATCAACAAAAAAGCTGCAGAGAAACTGATTGCCCTGCAGTCTGGTTATGTATCTGACTTTGTTAACGCTACTATGGCGCAAATGCAGGCTCTGTCTTCTATCAAAGATCCTAAAGAAGCGATCGAACTTCAGGTTGAGTTCGTTAAGACACTTGAAGCTAAACTGAGCAGCGTTGCAGAAGAAGAGATAGCTGCACTGAACTCAGCTAAAGATGAGTTAACCGCCGTTATTGAGAAAAGCTTTGCAGGCCTGGGCCTGAAAGATATGAACTACTTTGAAGACCTGAGTAAGTTCATGACATCTGCAGCAGCCCCTGCTGCCAAAGCGGAAAGCAAACCTGCTGCTGCACCAAAAGCGGCTGCCAAACCAGCCCCTGCGAAGAAAGCTGCCGCACCAAAAGCCGCTGCTAAGCCTGCGCCTGCTGCTAAGAAACCTGCTGCCGCTCCTGCGAAGAAAACCGCTGCACCTGCTGCTAAGGCTGCCCCGGTTAAGAAAGCCGCACCAGCTAAGAAAGCCGAAGCTCCGGCTGCTGCTGCACCCGCTCCAGCGGCTAAGCCAGCACCTGCAGCACCGAAGGCTGAGGACGCTAAATAAGCGACCTTCCCCTAATAAAAAACGGAGCCTGAAGGCTCCGTTTTTTTATGTTTCTTTTAAGGCCTGCATAAGGACTTTAGCTTCACAATAGCTCAATTATCGTTTTTCAGCCTCAGAGCTTTTCACCCCGGGCCAGTGCCGGCAGTGTGCCTTCCAGTCCCATCGCAAAACGCATCACCTTGTTTTTCGCCGGGGCTAATCGTTCGGCAACGCCCAGACCAAAGTTTCGTAGCAGCTTCAGCGGTAACAGGTCATTAGAGAACACCCGGTAAAAACCATCCATCACTTGCATCATCATCAGGTTATGGCTGCGTCGCTGCTGCTCATACTGTTGTAATAATGACAGATCGCTAATCTCAACGCCCTGACGATGGCCCTTAAGGATAACTTCCGCCAGGACAGCAGCATCCAGCAGGCCGATATTCACCCCCTGACCTGCCAGCGGGTTGATCATATGGGCGGCATCACCCGCCAGGGCAACACCCTCTTTGACATACTGCTGGGCATGCTGGCGTCGCAGGGGGAATGCACCTCGCTCCAGTAGTGTCTCAATGGTGCCCAGCCGATCGGGAAACGCTGTGCTCAGTTCATTGATGAACAGCTGGTCATCAAGGTTGAGTAGCCGCCTGACTTCAGACGGGCGGTTATACCACACTAAAGATCCACGGTGCCCCGACAGCGGCAGAAACGCCATAGGGCCATCAGGGGTAAACTGTTGCCAGGTAATATCCTGCTGAGGCTGCTCGGTGATAACGGAAGCGACCAGCGCATGCTGATCATAGTCCCAGCTATGGACACCGATACCGGCCGCCATTCTCACCCTTGAGCCACCGCCATCCGCGGCGATCATCAGTTTACCGATCAGTTCACGGCCATTAGCCAGTCGCAGCAGACTGCAGCCGGGAGAGTAATCGACATCAACGGTTTCTGCGGGACAGATCAGATCGATATTGTCGAACTGACTCAGGTGTTCCAGCAGGGCCAGCTGAATGACTCTGTTCTCGACAATATAGCCAAGGTGATCGGCACCAATGTCGTCGCTGACAAACTCAGTAGCCGCTCGATTTTCATCACTTTCCCACACTTTCATCCGCCGATACGGGCAGACTCTGCGAGAGACGATGCCATCCCAGACTCCGAGAGTTTTGAAAATCTGTTCTGACGCGATGCTCAGCGCCGATACCCGCAGATCATGTTCAGAACCGGGCTGAAACGGGTCAGGGTATTGCTGCTCTACAACCGCAATTTTGAGATCGGTATTCCCCAGGGCCGCCGCTATGGTCGCACCCACCATACCACCACCGACAATTAACAGATCATACCGGTTTTTCATGTTCTCTCCGCTAGCGATAAACAGCCTATCTCAGGTTGTTAAAATGGCTCTGAATTGTACCTTTCAGCCCGATGCTTCTAAAGTGTTTTCAAACGCTTTATCCGGGCAATAGTTATCGATGGATGCAGGTATCAGCTATGCCATCAACAGCTGACAGCAGGTATAAAAAAAGCGCCACTGGCGCTTTTTTGACAGATTCAGGCTTAGAGCTCGGTAATGCCGCCCATATACGGCAGGAGCACTTCAGGTACTTTCACCTTACCTTCTGCCGTCTGATAGTTCTCCAGAATAGCCACCAGCGTACGACCGACCGCCAGACCAGAACCGTTAAGCGTATGCACCAGCTCGGGCTTACCGGTTTCCGGGTTACGCCAGCGCGCCATCATCCGGCGAGCCTGGAAATCTTCCATGTTGCTACAGGAGGAGATTTCACGGTATTTCTGCTGACCCGGCAGCCATACTTCAATATCGTAGGTCTTTGCCGCACTGAAACCCAGATCACCACCGCACAGGGTGACGACACGGTATGGCAGATTAAGCTTCTGCAGAATCGTTTCAGCATTTCCGATCAGCTCTTCCAGCGCATCCCATGATTTGGAAGGCTCTACAATATGTACCAGTTCAACTTTCTCGAACTGGTGCTGGCGGATCATGCCACGGGTATCACGACCATGACTGCCCGCTTCACTGCGGAAACAGGGGGTGTGCGCTACAAACTTCAGCGGCATCTGCTCAGCATCGATAATTTCATCACGAACGATGTTGGTGACCGGAACTTCAGCCGTCGGGATCAGGTAGTAATCCCGCTCACCGGGAACCTTAAACAGGTCCTCTTCAAATTTAGGCAGCTGGCCGGTGCCACGCAATGAATCAGCGTTCACCAAATAAGGGACGTAGGTCTCTTCATAGCCGTGTTCTGCGGTGTGGGTATCGAGCATAAACTGAATCAGGGCCCGGTGCATACGGGCGATACCGCCCCGCAGAACCGCAAAACGTGCACCGGTAATCTTCGCCGCAGTGGCAAAATCCAGCCCGCCGTTCTGCTCACCCAGGTCGACATGATCTTTTGGCTCAAAATCCAGCTGAGCAGGCACGCCCCACTTCCGAATCTCGATATTGTCGTCTTCGCTCAGTCCCGCAGGCACCGACTCATGGGGAATATTAGGCATCCCCATCAGCAGCGCATCCATCTGTTCCTGAACGACTTTCAGCTGCTCTTTGGCGGCATCCAGTTGCTCACCCAGGGTGCTGACTTCAGCCAGCAGCGGTTCTATATCTTCACCTGCTGCTTTTGCTTTACCAATGTTTTTGGAGCGGATGTTACGCTCATTTTGCAAGCGCTCAGACTCAACCTGCACGTCACGACGCTGATTCTCCAGCGCATTAAACTCGTCAACCGGAAACTTATAACCCTTTTTGAGTAGTAGCTGTGCTACCTCTTCAGGATTTGCACGTAAAAATTTAGGATCTAGCATGATGTCAGAAACAACCTTAAAGTCAGAACAGGCGAGTAAACCATAAGCCGCTATACAGGGCGACCATGCAGAGCACTACGCTCATTAATATGTAAATTGCGGCGGACATTATATGCCCTTCTTGCAGCATGGTCACGGCTTCCAGCGAGAAGGTGGAAAAAGTTGTGAATGCGCCGAGAAAACCAACCATCAGCAGCGGTCTTAATTCCGGACTGATGCGGGCTTTCTCCATAATCAAAACGAAGAATATACCCATCAGAAAGGAGCCCAGTACATTACAGAGCATCGTCCCATAGGGCAGTTTAAACTGGGCATTACTCACCAGCACCCCACTCACCCAATAACGGGCCAGGGCTCCGACTGCGCCGCCTGTGGCGACGGAAAGCAGGTGTAGCATGGGTTAATCCTTATAACGTTGTTTGCTACTGGCTCGATCCAGCGCTTGCAGATGCTCAAGTTTATCGCCGATGCGAATTTCCAGTCCTCGCGGTTCTGGCTGGTAATAGTGCCGACCCGCAATCTCCGGCGGCAGATAGCACTCACCGGCGGCATAGGCATCGGGCTCATCATGAGCATAACGATATTCAGCCCCATATCCAAGGTCCTTCATCAGACTGGTCGGCGCATTGCGCAGATGCACCGGGACGTCATAGCCGGGTTCACTGCGCACATCCGCCATCGCCTGATTAAAGGCCCGGTAGACCGCATTACTTTTCGGCGCACTGGCACAATAGATCGCCGCCTGAGCGATTGCCCGTTCGCCCTCCGCCGGGCCAACCCGCTCAAAGGCATCCCAGGCCGACAGGGCAACCTGCATCGCCCGTGGGTCAGCATTACCAATATCTTCTGAGGCGATAGCCACCAGTCGCCGGGCAATATAGAGAGGATCACAGCCGCCATCCAGCATCCGGCAATACCAGTACAGCGCACCATCGGGTGATGAACCGCGTACCGATTTATGAAAAGCGGAGATCATGTCGTAGAACAGATCCCCCTGCTTATCGTAACGACGGGCACTGGACTTCAGCACCTCCTCGATAATCTGCGGCCCAATGGTATATTCAGTGCCATCGAAATCAGCCAGATCCGCAGCTATTTCAAGCAGATTAAGCCCGCGACGCCCATCCCCGTCGGCGGCTGCAGCAAGTTGCTGCAGCGCTCCGTCAGCAAACACCAGCGGCTGTTGCGGTATGCCACGTTCTTTATCATGCAAGGCACGCAGCAACAACGCTTCAATATCGCTCTGTTCCAGACTTCGTAGCAGATAAACCCGCGCCCGGGACAACAGTGCATTATTCAGTTCGAATGAGGGATTTTCAGTGGTGGCACCAACAAACAGGAACGTACCATCTTCTATATAGGGAAGAAAAGCATCCTGCTGGGACTTGTTAAAACGATGCACCTCATCGACAAACAGGATGGTCTTACGCCCGGACTGCGCTTTGACCTGCAACGCCTGATCCACCGACGCACGTATATCCTTAACCCCGGAGAGCACTGCAGACAGAATAATAAAGTGGGCATCAACCTGATGGGCGAGCAAGCGTGCCAGCGTTGTTTTACCAACACCGGGTGGCCCCCAGAGAATCATCGAGTGAACAGTGCCCTGCTCCAGCGCTTTGCGCAGCGGCTTTCCCGGTGCCAGCAAGTGTTGCTGACCGCAATACTCTTCCAGTGATCGGGGCCGCATCCGTGCCGCCAGAGGTTCATATCCTGGCGGTTGCAGATCATCAAACAGGTCCGCCATCAGTTAACCGGCTCCGCTTTGTTCTCGACAATAATATCAGTGCCCTCAGGGGGAATAAATGTAAAAGCATCCTCTGAATAGTCTGGATTAAGCTTCTGATTATTAAAGAGTATAGATGTTCGCTGACCCAGAGAATCCTCCATCTGCAGCTCTTTAATCAGACCCGCGCTAAACAACAAACGGATACGGGTGAATACATCAGCCTCTTGCAGTGGCAACAGTTCAAACAGCTGATCATCGCCTTTTTCCTGAAGCAGCCGAATCGTATAGTGTGCCTGCAGCTCCTCTATCTGACCATTGAGAATCAGGGCTGGCACGCCAGCATCGCTTTCTGCCACTTTGCGTTTCGTCGCCTGTTCCAGATCAGGGTCATAGATCCACAGTGTTTCGCCATCGCTGATCAGCTTTTGCGCAAACGGTTCGGTAGCAATCCATCTGAATTTGTTGGGTTTGGCCAGCAGCAGCGTGCCCTGTGAGTTTTCCATGCGCCGTGAATCTTCACTGCCAGAGACCTGATCGAACTCAGCACTGAAACTACTAAACTTTGCCAACTGACTATTGAGCTGGCTGGCCGCATCTTCCTGGATACCCGCCAGCACAGAGAAACTCAGCGAACAACCCAGCAGCGCAGCCGCGGCTATCTTCTTTAATGTCATCATCAATCCTTAGGCGGTGGCGATGCCAGCACTTCACGGGCACCGTTATGGCTGGCCGTAGACACAACGCCTGCGGCTTCCATGGTTTCAATCATTCGGGCGGCCCGGTTATAACCGATTTTCAGCTTACGCTGCACCGAAGAGATCGATGCCTTGCGGGTTTCGGTAACAAAAGCGACCGCCTCGTCATACAACGCATCCTGCTCCTCATCCATATCCCCGGAAAATGCTCCGCCGCCCCCTTCAACCACCTCAGAAAGGTCGGTAATCAGATAATCCGGCGCACCGATCTTCTTCCAGGCTTCGACCACCCGGTGGACTTCATCATCACTGACAAAGGCACCATGAACCCGGTTAGGCAGACTGCTACCCGCTGGCAGATAGAGCATATCGCCGTTGCCCAGCAGGTGTTCTGCACCGCTCTGGTCCAGTACCGTGCGCGAATCGATCTTAGAAGACACCTGAAAGCCGATCCGTGTAGGGATGTTAGCCTTAATCAAACCAGTAATAACATCCACAGAGGGGCGCTGAGTGGCGAGAATCAGGTGAATACCAGCCGCCCGTGCTTTTTGCGCAATTCGCGCAATCAGTTCTTCGACCTTTTTACCCACCACCATTATCATATCGGCAAACTCATCGATACAGACGACGATATAGGGCAGTGTCTCCAGGTAGGGTGCCGGTGCATCAGAGGGCAGCCCCTGCTCTTCAGGGTTCCACAGTGGGTCAAGCAAAGGGGTACCCCGGTCACGGGCTTCGGTAACCTTGTCGTTGTAACCAGCGATGTTTCTGACGCCCATTTTGGACATCAGCTTATAGCGCCGTTCCATCTCAGCAACACACCAGCGCAAACCACCTGCCGCTTCTTTCATATCGGTTATAACCGGCGCCAGCAGATGTGGAATGCCCTCATAGACTGACAGCTCCAGCATTTTCGGGTCGACCAGCATCAGTCGGACTTCATCCGGGGTCGCTTTAAACAGCAAGCTCAGCAGCATCGCGTTGACACCGACAGACTTACCGGAACCGGTGGTACCCGCTACCAACAAATGGGGCATCTTCGCCAGGTTGGCAACCACCGGATTACCGGCGATATCATTTCCCAGACCCAATGTCAGTTTGGATGACGCCTCTTTATAGGGTTTTGAGTTAAGTACTTCACTCAGGCGCACCATCTGCCGCTCTTCGTTCGGAATCTCAATACCAATAACCGATTTTCCCGCGATGACTTCCACCACCCGCACACTCATCACCGCCATGGAGCGGGCCAGATCGCGTGCCAGATTGGTTATCCGGCTGGCTTTGACGCCTGGCGCCGGCTGCATCTCAAAGCGGGTGATCACCGGACCAGGGTTGACTTCGACAACCTCGGCGACGATGCCAAAGTCTTTCAACTTACTTTCAAGCAGACGTGACATCTCTTCCAGCTGATCATCGCTGTAGCAGTGCCCCTGTTTAAGCTCAGGCGCATCCAGCAGATCCAGCGAAGGAATCTTTCTGCGCGGCTCACGGCGACGGGTTGCCTGAGGGATATGATCCAGTCCCAACTCACTGTCCTTCATCGGCGTATGCGCCTCCGACAGAGGCACCACCTTAACCCCTTTGCGATCGACAGCCACAAACGGCTGATCAGGGTGGAATGATTGCGAGGCGTGAGGATCAGCGTACTGTGTCACCAGCGGGATTGCGTCCAGTTCTTCATCACTAACGGTGACCGACTCGTATTGATCAGGGGCATATTCCCGCCGGGGCATCGTCAGTGTCTCATCGTACTGATGATCGGCTGAGTAACTCTCCGGCGCTGATTCCGTTAGCGGCTGATCACGACTTCTGGAGTCGTTGCGCCGCTCATCACCCACAACAGGCACGTTGATACTGATGCCCGGTTCTGTGCGCAAACTGCCCTCTTGCGGATGTCCCTGCCGGGCTGCGGCTCTGAGCAGATTACGCTTTTCTTCATCCTCCTGAGCATACGGGTTTACCGCTGGTTTCTGAGGTTTTTCACGCACCGCCGGTTTCAACTTAGCACCCAGCGAAAAGAGTGCCTGACCGAGTCGTTCCAGCAAGTGCGACCAGGACAGTTCCAGCATTAAGGTAAAGCCGAACAACAGTACAGTCCAGATCACCACTGAACTACCAATCAGACTAAACAGCGATACCGCAAGATCAGACACCGCCTGCCCGACCAGCCCGCCCATACTGAATGGCAGCATCGCTTCGGCATTGGACAGATGGGTGGCCGCCAGGGTTGCCAGACAGAGCAGCACCAGTATTGCGCCGGTAAAGCGCAACATCATAAAGGGGATACCATCCAGCAGCGATACATGCCGACGCACCATAAAGCGCAGTGCTGGCACTAATAGCATCAGCGGAACCAGCCATGCAGCGATACCGAAAACTGACAGAATAAGATCGGCCAGCCAGGCACCGACATAGCCGGTAAAGTTTCGCGCTTCTGGCTGATACCCCAGGTGAGACCAGCCCGGGTCCCGACTGTCATAACCAAACAGAGCGAACTGCAGAAAAACAGCGAAACCGATAACAATGATCAGCCCGCCCTCTTTCACCACCCGTCCGAGCAGTTCTGAGAAAGAGACGATCTTAGTTTCGCGGGAATCAGCTTTGCTACCGGCTTCTTTGCTACGGCTGTCGTGACTATTTGTTTGACTACTATGAGACAAGAAAAATATCCTTACATCTATCCATAAAAATGAGCTAAAAAATAACATATTTAGCCCCGGCTCCCCAGACACAATCCGGACTTTTATACTCTTTATTCAGCATAACGGACCGGACTGAGCATAAACTGAACAATAATGTCCGCTACTCTGGAAATTAGTGCTGAAAGACTAAACAAAGAGTGTCTGACCTGCGACAGATTAAAAAATTCAGCACTCATCCCTGTTTTGTCCGCTCGGTGAAACGGGCATAATAGGCCTCAATACAATGCGTGAACAGAAAACGGATCACCAATGAGCGATATACAACACCATAAATTGATTATTCTGGGCTCAGGCCCTGC
>NZ_CAKZLP010000076.1 GCF_937127095.1 uncultured Amphritea sp. | reverse complement strand
GACTCCAGTTGGTTGTGTGAGAACTGTCAGCGTACCTCGGTTCCTGTTCAGGGGCGAGGGGAGTCCAATTATCTAGACGGAAACTTCGTTTCCTTGCTAGGAAAGAAAGAGCCGTGGCTCGTTGCTCGACGTAAAACTTCGTTTTACTTGCTCGAAAGAGAAGGGGATAGAAAATAAATCTACCCCCTTTAATTCTATTCGCAGCAAAAGACATAATAAACAAGACTATTCACTTGTGAGAACAAATGAAGCAGACTCAACAATCGGTTTCGCATATATCGTAATAACTTAAACTAGGGGTAATAACGTGGTTTGTTTAGACTCAGGGAAGCGAGCACTACGGAACTTGATTCACTCGATTGATGCTCAAAAAACAGACAGAAATGAAGCGCAAACCAGATTTCATATTATCGATACTCTGCTAGAAACCTGCTTAGGCTGGAGTAGAGTTGATATAGAAGTAGAAAAAGCCGAGCGCCAAAAATTTACTGACTATGAATTAGGTGCTCCTCGCCTAGCAATACTGGAAGCAAAAAGAGAAGGCAGGGCATTCGATCTTCCAGCAACACTGTCTAAAAGCCTCCTAGTAGATCTACCATCGATTTGCACATCAAGCCACGAAGCCAAAGAGGCTATAGAACAAGCACAGGAGTATTGCAGCCGCAGAGGTGTCGCAATTGCGATTGTAACAAACGGCCATCAATACATTTGTTTTCTCGCTTCTCGCCAAGATGGAAGATCCGTTTTAGATGCTAAAGCTTTAGTCTTTAAATCCTTACAGCACATGCATGATAATTTTCCCGTAGCATGGAAAATGTTATCTAGTGCCGGAATTAAAGATAGGAATATTAACAGATACCTATCCAATGGATTTACAGGAATACCCAGAAAGCTATCATCTAGACTGGATGATTTTCCTAAAATCAGATATGCCAGCGACTTACAATCCACTTTAAAACAGCTTTCTGAATTGCTGATTCAAGATATTGTTGAAAATCCAGAACTAGAAAAACGTTTCTTTTCTAATTGTTATTGCGAAAGTGGAGCATTATCGAAATACTCTCTTCTGAGTAAAAACATCCTGGAAGCCCGATATGAAGCGATGTTCAGCACAACCGAGCCACATCCAAGAGCACAGTCAGTAAAATCAAAAAATCAAAATAATTTCTCACCTGACATTATGACAGAGGCTTTATCGCGCAGGCCAATTGTTTTGATTGGAGATGTAGGTGTTGGTAAGACCTCTTTTGTAAAAAACCTAATATACAACAGTGCGCATAATGAATTCAAAAATGCCATTTATGTTTATATCGACTTAGGTTCTAACGCATCTTTGTCCGCCAACCTTAAAGAATTTGTTCTAAGTGAGATTGAACGACAACTACATGATAAATACAGTGTAGATACATATGAGTATAATTTTATCCGTACTGTTTATGCAGGTGAAATATCGCGATTTTCAAAAGGTTTATGGGGAAAGCTCCAAACCAAAAATCCTGACAAATATGAAGAAAAATTATTTAATGAACTAGATAGCCTTATATCAGTTAAAGACCAGCATTTAAAACGCTCAATAGCATACTTATCAAGGTCCAGGCATAAACAAGTCATTATTTCCTTAGATAACGCCGACCAACGTGAATTTGACATACAACAGGATGCCTTTATTATCTCCCAAGAACTGGCTAAAGAGTGGAATGCCACCGTATTTATGGCTGTTCGGCCTCAAACTTTTTACAAGTCTAAACGTTCAGGTGCGCTTACAGCATATCCTCACAAGATCTTTACTATTTCACCTCCTAGAGTTGATCAGATGATTGAAAAGCGACTTCTGTTTGCTTTAGGAATGGCAGAAGGTTCTATCCCTCTAGAAACAATAGATTTTGTAAAGTTGAATCTAGAAAGCCTAGCTACATTCTTAAAAGTCCTGATTCAATCACTACACAAAAACAGAGAACTTCAAGAGTTTCTTACCAATATAACCGGAGGCAATATTCGTTCTGTTATTGAGTTTGTAACTGGCTTTATTGGCAGCCCTAATGTAGAAGCCGAGAAGATAATCAAAATTATGGAAGAAACCGGCGAGTATGTAATCCCCATTCATGAATTTACGAAGTCTGCTCTTCTTGGAGATTACTCACACTACAATCCTGACACATCTATAGCCATGAATATCTTCGATGTAGCAACTGCTGACTCAAATGAACATTTTCTTGTTCCTATTATCTCTTCCTTTTTGATAACAGAGGGAGAGCATAAAGATAAAGATGGATTCTGCAGCACTACTGTAATTTTTGAGGAACTACAGAATTATGGTTTCACTTCAATCCAAATTGAAAGCGCTCTCAGAAGATCTACTAACAAAAAACTACTAGAAACCTCTCAAAGATTCACCTTTGAAGAAGATGAAACAGGTTTGATCGGCGAAATGCCGACCAGTTTTAGAATAACAAGTATAGGAGCTTATCACCTTCAGAGGTGGCTGGGAACATTCACCTACATAGATGCTATGGTTTTTGACACTCCTATATTTAATGAAGAACGTCTTGATAATATGCTAGATAATTTGAAATCCTTGAGTATCGAAGATCGCTATAAACGAGCTCAGGCATTTAAAGAATACCTAATAGTTTCATGGAAGAAACTTCATGCAGCTCCGCCATACTTTGATCTGCTAGATAGCTTTAAACAAAACCACCACTCTTTCGAAAGAGTTAATAAGGCTATAAAACGTAATAACCAGTAGATCTATTACTTGTAGTCAGTAGTAATTTCTGAGGCTGTAAGAAAAGGGAACAGATTTATTTTTTATCGTTTAAGTAGCCTATGAAATAAATCAGCCTCTTCTCTTTCGAGCAAGTCACGTTTTTTTGTGACGTTCGAGCGACGAGCTACGGCTTTTAAGCTTTTTTGAACTGAGTAATTTCAACATCTTGTCCATCTGGAAATTTCGCATGAATTTCGAGCGTTCCGCCCAGGGCTTCAACGTAGGACGCCAGTGTGCTGACCATTGTGTCTGGGCGCTTTTCAATTTGAGAGACATTTGGTTGGGCTATACCCAAGGCGCGAGCCACCACCGCCTGACTGCGTCCACGCAGTTTACGGGTTTCTGCCAGTGACATTTCTGCAACGATGCCAACGGCTTTTGCGCGTGCGGCAGCCTGTACCTCAGGCCTCATTTTCTTGCGAAGTTCGCTTAACGGCTTGGCCATTTTACCTGTCCCAGACCTACTTGAGGCCTTCACTTTTTAAGTGATCCGCAAACTCTGCTTCAGCTAGCGGTACCATCTGTTTGTAAAACTGTTTATCTTTCGATCCATCTTTGCGGCCACCACACAGAAGAACAGCGCGTCGCTTCGGGTCAAAGGCATAGAAAACCCTGTAGGGCTTCCCTGCATGCTGAATGACCAGCTCCTTAAGGTTTTTAACCCTCTTTGTGCCCTTAATCGTGTCAGCATGAGGACGTCCAAGATTAGGGCCTTTGATTTCGAGAACGTCGACCATTGCCTGAACGTCTATTTGTTCAGCATCGGTTAGCCCGAGAAACCAGCCCTCATACTCATCTGTATATAGTATTTCCCACGTCATGTGCTGTCCTTAGCTTCTCAAAATATACTCTATGACGTATATATCGTCAAACGTATTATTTGGCTTAATTAGCGATGCATCGCAAAAGTCTGATCGCAGGAATATGGACTCGATATGCAACAGCAAGAGCTGCCAGAGGAGGGAACAAGATTCATGGTATTCATCCTGAATATCCGTCTGATTGTCAGTGCATCGGCGAGCGACATAACCTAATCAAAAATCACAGACTACGACACGAGTACTCCTTTACCCATCCAGTTAAACTCTATCCCAGTAGCCATATTAATGACTACAACTGCTATTTTCTTTGCTTATTCGAGCAACGAACAAGTCACGTTTTTTGTGACGTTCGAGCAGCGAGCGACGCTTTTCCTAGCCCCTAGCAAGTCACGCAGTGACGTCTAGCAAGCGCGAAGCGCGTTCTAGCTAGCCGCGAAGCGGCGGTCTGGCCTGAAATCTGTTTCACAGATTTCAGGCTTTCGCCTTAGCAATCTCCCTCAACCGCTTAACCACCGCCGCATTCACCGACCGTTGGGTAAAGGTGCCATCTTCCTTCAGCTGGCCGGCTTTGCGGCCCATCAGTAGTTCGAGGCACTGGTCTACGGTGGCGACGGCGTGGATACAGAATTCGCCTTCGGCGACTGCATCGACCACTTCACGTTTGAGCATCAGGTTGCGAATGTTGGCTTTCGGGATGATTACCCCCTGGGTGCCGGTGAGGCCACGGGTTTTACAGAGGTTGAAGAAGCCTTCGATCTTCTCGTTCACGCCACCGATGGCCTGTACTTCGCCGTACTGGTTGATAGAGCCGGTGATGGCGAACTGTTGCTTGATCGGTATATCGGTCAGGGCAGAGATCAGGGTACAGACTTCAGCCATTGAGGCGCTGTCGCCATCCACATAACCATAGGACTGTTCCAGGGCGATGCTGGCGGACAGGGTGAGGGGGAAGTCTTTGGCGTATTTATGGCCCAGATAACCGGACAGGATTAGCACCCCTTTGGAGTGGATCGGCTGGCCCAGGGTAACTTCACGCTCGATATCAACAATACCCCGGTTGCCGGGGTGTACGGTGACGGTAATGCGGGCCGGGAAACCAAAGGAGACATCGCCTACGCCCAGCACGGTCAGACCGTTGGTGCGGCCGGAGGACTCGCCATCGGTGTCGATAAGAACGGTTTCATTGAGAAT
The DNA here is from genome assembly GCF_937127095.1 of uncultured Amphritea sp. Lineage (GTDB taxonomy): Bacteria > Pseudomonadota > Gammaproteobacteria > Pseudomonadales > Balneatricaceae > Amphritea. Next base: position 68,981 of record NZ_CAKZLP010000076.1, on the reverse strand, counting down.
ACTGTCGAGGATCTTCGATGAGATACGACTGGTGCGGCGCTCTTTGGCCTGCAGTGCCATCTCGACATGCTGATCATTGATAATCTCATCGCGGTTGCGAATCCGCTTGTAGTCCGCTTCACAGAGCAGGTCTACCAGCTCTCCTACGTGCGCTGAGAGCAGTTCCTGATCTTCCGTTAGTCTTGAGCTGTGTTCCACCAGCCGGGCGACCGCCTGGCGGTTCAGTGGTGCCAGCCCCTCTTCGTCGGCCAGGGTTTTCATCAGTCGGGCATAGCTGCGAATAGTGGCGGGTTCCCGTTTTACATCTTCATCGAAATCAACCACCACCCGGAACATCTTCTCAAAATCATGATCCAGCTCCTGTAGCAGGTAGTAGGTTTCCCGGGTGCCGATCAGTACCACTTTGACATTCAGCGGGATCGACTGCGGCGCCAGGGTGATAGTGCCCATGCCGGTCATCTCTGACATCGGGTTTTCAATGCGGATCTCATGGGATTTCAGAGCGCGCTTCAAAGCGCCGTAGACAAACGGCTGCTCCAGCAGTTTCTCTGACTCTAATACCAGATAGCCGCCATTAGCACGATGCAGTGCACCTGAACGGATCAGCTGGAAGTTGGTACTCAGTGCACCCATCTCAGAGTTGTATTCAACCCGGCCAAACAGATTGTCGTAGGTAGGGTGGGTTTCAAACACCACCGGCGCACCTTTGGTTTTCTGATTGTCCACCAGCATATTCACGCCAAAGGTGTTTTCCATATATTGCCGTCGGGCCAGATCGGTGCGCGCTTCGTTGGGCTTATCCTCTTCGATAATATCCAGCGCGTTTTTCACCAGATTGGATTCCAGCTGGCTGAGATAATCAGGCACACCGGAAGAGTTATGGTATTTTTCCCGCAGCGGCTGGATCAGCGGTGCGACCGCGTTACGGGAGGTTTCCCGATCCAGAATTTTCATCTTGTCGCCGGCTTCACGGCGCCATTTCGGCATGCTGGCGAGCTCTTCATTGAGATACTCTTCCAGTTTGGCAATGTTACGAGTGAATTCGTCACGAATCTCTTCCGGCAGCTGGGAGAAAGCGGCTTCATCCATACCCTGGCCCTCTGATACCGGTGTAAAACCGATACTGCCGGCATCACGATAGACGGCGATGCTGTGCTCCCGGGCCAGACTGTCAACTTTTTCAATCGCCTGATCATAGAGACGATTAAAATCCCGCTCGACCTTACTTTTCTTGCGCTGATAGGCGGGGCTTTCAAACGCCGCAGGCAGTTCGGTGAGAATCCCCTCAATCAGATGTTTGATATCCCGCTTGAACACCCAACCTTTTCCCGCAGGCAGTTGAATGACAATAGGGTTACGGGTTTCCTCCATATTGTTCAGATAGCACCAGTCGCTGGTCTTTTTCAGCTCTTTCTTGGCGATAGCGCGGATACTTTCGATGGCAAATGAGAAGCGTCCGGTATGTGGGTTGCCCATAACAAACATGTTATAACCGGGGCGTTTCATACCGATACCGAACTCCATCGCTTCAACCGCACGTTCCTGGCCAAAGAAGCCGGTATAGGGCTCAAGTGTTTCGGTCGTCTTGAAGGGCAACAACTCGGTATTGCAGTGACGATAAAGCTGATCGGGGGTGAGGCGGGTCTCTTTTTCCATAACGGATCATTCCTGCGACTGGAGTAGACCCCCCTGTTATAACCCGCCGGGAAACTCCACGCAAGGAACGATTTTACTGGTTACTTGTTAGCCAGCAGTTGATGTCTAAGCTCTTGAATTAGTTCAGAAGTGTCTGGACGAATACCTCGCCATATGGCAAAGGACTCAGCCGCCTGCTCTACCAGCATCCCCAGTCCGTCGAGCACTTTTACCGCGCCATGTGCTACAGCCCAACGATTGAACGCGGTGACCTCTGCAGCATACATCATGTCGTAGCACCAGGCGCCATCACGCAGCAGATTATCGGGAAGCGGGGGGACTTCGCCCTGCAGACTGGCCGCTGTTCCGTTGATCACCAGATCAAACTGCTGACCGCTTAACTGCTCAAAGCTGCAGACTTCAATCGCCCCGTGCTCAGCAAACAACTCAGCCAGCTCTTCTGCTTTAGTCACGGTCCGGTTGGCGATCACCAGCCGGGCGGGTTGCAACGCCAGAATAGGCTCTAACACGCCGCGCACGGCACCGCCCGCACCCAGAATCAGAACCTCTTTGCCGCAGATTTCGCCGCCATTATTACGGGTAATATCCGCCACCAGCCCCAGGCCATCGGTATTATCGCCACAGAGTTGACCCGCTTCATTGCGGTACAAGGTGTTAACCGCACCCGCGAGCTGTGCCCGGGCAGAGTGCCAACCGGCTTTTTGCCAGGCCTCAACCTTAAATGGCACGGTGATATTCAGACCTTTGCCATGACCCTCGGGGGACAGAAAGTTATCCACAGCCTCATTGAAGCCATCTTCCGGCACTAATACTGAGGTGTATTCAAGATCCTGCTGTGTCTGAGCGGCAAAAAACGTATGGATCAGCGGCGACTTTGAGTGCTTGATCGGGTTACCAAACACCGCATAACGATCAGTCATCTCAGCCCTCCAGCCAGTTCTGCGGCTGCAGATACAGCTCATACAGCTGCGCTTCTTCAGAGCCTGGCTCAGGCTTCCAGTCATACCCCCAGCGAACCTCGGGCGGCAGCGACATCAGAATCGACTCGGTACGACCACCGGACTGCAGGCCAAACAGAGTACCCCGGTCAAACACCAGATTAAATTCGACATAACGTCCGCGACGGTGCAGCTGAAAATCACGCTGATGCTCGCCGTACGGCAGGTTTTTACGTTTCTCAACGATGGGGCAATAGGCGGGAGCATAGGCATCACCGATGGAACGCATCAGCGCAAAGCAGGTGTCAAAATCCGGCTCATTCAGATCGTCGAAGAACAGACCGCCAATGCCGCGCGGCTCATCACGGTGCTTAAGATAGAAATACTCATCGCACCAGGCTTTGTAGCGGGGATAAACATCCTCACCAAAAGGATCACAGGCATCTTTTGCCGCCTGGTGCCAGGCACGACAATCCTCTTTATAACCGTAATAGGGGGTCAGATCAAAGCCACCACCAAACCACCAGACCGGCTCTTCACCCTCTTTTTCGGCGATAAAGAAACGGACATTGGCATGCGAAGTGGGCACATAAGGGTTGTGCGGATGGATAACCAGTGACACCCCCATCGCCTGGAAAGTACGACCGGCGAGTTCAGGCCGGTGAGCAGTTGCTGAGCCGGGCAGCTTATCGCCAAACACATGGGAAAAATTCACCCCGCCTTTCTCGATCACCGCGCCGTCAACCAGCACCCGGGTGCGGCCTCCGCCACCCCCTTCGCGCTGCCAGCTGTCTTCGGCAAAGTTTGCCAGCCCATCAACTTTTTCCAGTTGCGCACAAACACTGTCTTGCAGATTTAGCAGATACTCTTTTACCGCATTAATGTCCGGTGCTGACATACTCTTACCCTTAATCATTGCAACAGTGTCAGTCATTACCAACCGCTGTCAGATTTAACTTCTTACCGGTTGGTCACTGTCCAGACGATAAATTTTAGTCGGTCGACTCAGAGCCCCCAGTTCACCGGGGACAATAGCATCTACTTTATCGCCGAAGTGAATAGCCACTTTCAACTTATCCCTTGCAGCATCTTTATCTGAATAATTAGCTGAAGTTGATACAATCATTGAGCCAAACGCTTCACAAAGATTTTTTACCTGATAGTGATCACTCACTCTCACGGCAACTGAATCGTGATTTCCTTTAATCCAATAGGGTATAAGATTATCGGGATCAGGTAAAATCCAGGTGACGGGGCCAGGCCAGGAAGCGACCACGCGTGCCCGGTCATCTGGCGCAAGATTATCCAGCAAAGGCTTTACCTGTTGCACCGATGCCGCCACCAGAATCAGCCCTTTATGAACCGGGCGACGTTTAATAGCCAACAGGCGATACACCGCTGTTTCATTAAAGGGGTCGCAGCCGAGCCCCCAAACAGCTTCAGTTGGATAGGCGATGACACCACCCTGGTGCATCGCCCTGGCTGCCTGACGAATATGCCACCAGCCCATAACGATCAGATTTCGCCGTTGGCCAGTCGTTCCTGCAGCGCTTTGTCTTTAGCAACAACCGCTTCGGTATTTGCCAGACGCTCAGCTTTGATCCGCTCAGCCAGTTCAGCATCCTGCACCGCAACGATCTGACATGCCAGATAGGCAGCATTTTTAGCACCAGCTTTACCGATTGCGACGGTTGCAACAGGAATGCCGCCGGGCATCTGTACGGTAGAAAGAAGGGCATCCAGGCCATCCAGAGAGGATTCAATCGGCACACCAATAACCGGCTTAGTGGTGTTAGCAGCCACAGCACCGGCCAGGTGAGCAGCCATACCCGCGGCACAGATAAAGGCAACCGCGCCGCGCTGGTCAGCATCTTTAACGTAGTCGTGAGTTTGTACCGGGGTACGGTGCGCTGAACTTACTTTCATCTCAAACGGCACTTCAAGAGAACGTAGTACGTCAACAGCAGCTTTCATAGTCGGCAGGTCAGAGTCGGAACCCATCAGAATAGCAACGAATGGTTTAGTCATGATTTCCTTCAAAGGTCGTAAAGTTATCGGATAAATGACCGCAAAATACGCTATAACTGTACAATATTCAACCACGTAAAATAGCGGGTTTTTACACGTCTGATCGCTCAAGAGAACGCTTCGTTCTCAGATCAGCCGCTGATAGCCATCGGGAGTATTTTCAATATAACCTGACAGCTCCATCCCCACCAACTGCGGCAACAGTTCTGCGGCATTCAGCCCTGTTATTCCAAGCAGTTGCTCAAGCGTTACCAGCTGATAGCCCATCTGCTCCAGCAGCTGCGCCTCGATATCGGTCAGCTTTATTGAGTCGGACGATGGTCGCTTTTCATCATAACAGTAACTGCCCAACAAACTGGCTAATGGCTCAATAATCTGGGCGCTGGTTTCAACCAGCGTGGCGCCCTCCCGAATAAGGTCATGACAGCCGTGACTCTGAGGGTTGTTGAGTGCGCCGGGGAGCGCAAACACTTCGCGGCCCTGCTCCAGCGCCATCCGTGCAGTAATCAGCGAACCACTGCGCCTGGCCGCTTCAACCACCAGCACTCCGGCACTCAGCCCGCTGATGATGCGGTTACGGCGGGGGAAGTTATGCGGCAATGGCGCCATTGTTAATGGATATTCCGACACCAAAGCGCCACCCTGGTTAACGATATCATCCGCCAGCGTTAGATGGTGGCGGGGATAGATATTCATCAGACCCGAGCCCAATACCGCCACGGTAGGCTTTGAAAGCGCCACAGCGGCCATATGCGCGGCGCCATCGACACCTCTGGCAAGACCGCTACTGATAGTGACCCCGGCCTTTGTGAGGTCGCTGGCGAAGGCGCTGCTTAAGGCGATGCCACTGCGACTGGCGGAGCGACTGCCGACAATGGCCAGCTGCGGCAGATGCAGAACATCCGGATAACCTCTGACATACAGCAATAGGGGAGGGTCAGATATCTGCTTTAACAGAGTGGGATAGCTATCACAGGCATAGGTAATGAGGTGGTTTAGCGGCTGATCGAGCCAGGCATCAATACCCTCAAGATAGTCAGCAGCGGGCCACTCTCCCGCCTGATAAGCGCTGATATGGTGAATCGTCTGTGTCGGCAGATTAAAGGACCGCAGCTGATCTCCGCTCAGCTGTAACAGCGGCGTAGCATCGGCTGAAGACTCAGACCGACACGCCTGTATCAGCCTGAGCAGCACTCCGGGACCAACCCCGGGCAGTTCTGCCAGGGCGATCCACTCCCTGAGATGTTCGTGCATGGACGCTCCTTGTCCATCGGTGTTTTAACAAATAAAGCTTATTCGGGCGTATGCACTTCATCATCGATAGAGATGATATCGGTGGCTTTCAGTATCAGCGCATAACTGACCTTTTCGTACGCTTTAAAGATCATCATCAGGCCTGACTTTTCAGCAGGCAGGACGATGAGCTCGCTGGTCACGGGGTCTTTCAGCTGCTCACCCGCACGGAAAATAGTCAGAACATTACCCGGCTTCAAGCCTTCACGCAGGCCCTGATTGATGGCAACGACATCATATTGCCCCGCCTGACGCACCCCCCGCAAAACAGAGAGAATACGTCCATCGATCTCACTTTCAGGCGCACTGGGGTAGAACACCGACTGAATAGCCTCTTTCTGACTCGGATATACGCGGTCCAGTGCAGAGACTTCCTCCCGGGTTTTACGCAGGTCGAGGGTGATGATGTCACCTTTCTTGCTATCAACCACCGCATCACCAATCTTAAAGAGCTCATAACCCAGATGCTCTTGCGTCACCGGATCGATGTACTCTTTAGCCGGGCGGTAGATATTCTGGCGGGCATAGTCTTCAGCCAGGGTACCCCGTGCATAGACCCGGTCACCGGCGCCAGCAACGATTCGGTTGGCAGTTCCACCAACGATATAAGGCGAAGCCGTCAGCTCATCACTATCCATAATGATGTTGTCTGACAAAAAGCTGATGATGTCTTTCAGCGGAATGGCAGGTATCGCATCTTTCAGCGGCGTCACTTTGGCCTTGGGACTCAGACGGAGTATGCCGTCATTCAGCACCAGACGTGGCTGACCATCAACCCACTTGAGTGTGAGCACATCGCCCGGGTAGATGAGGTGGGGGTTATCAATCTGCTGGTTATAACCCCACAGCTGAGGCCACTTCCATGGAGATTGCAGGAACATCCCGGAGATATCCCACAGCGTATCACCCTTAACGACCACATAAGTTTTCGGATGGTTGTCCTTTAACGCCAGGGTATCTTTGCGAACATCGGCCTGAGCCGGCATTACTAATGCAATACATACCACCAGAGCGCCCAGAAAACCTGTTACCAGTTGTTTCATTTTCTAATCCTTGTCTCAGACCGCCATGTTTTTGAGAGTCTATAACAGTATCGGCAATACATTGTGTATCTATATCAGTATAATAGAAAGATTATTGATTCTAGCGCACCTTTTTTTCAACCTATTCTTTCTCAAGCAGCCATGTCATTACTTCCAATACTCGAATTTCCAGATCCACGCCTGCGCACAATTGCTGAGCCGGTTACCGAATTTAACGATGAACTGCGCCTGCTGGTCAAAGACATGTTTGAAACCATGTATGACGCACCCGGCATTGGCCTTGCGGCAACACAGATCAATGTTCACCAGCGTATCATCACTATCGACACCTCTGAAGAGAAAAATGCCCCCCTTGTGGTGATTAATCCCCAGATTGAGGTTCTTGCTGATGAAACAGAGCTGATGCAGGAGGGTTGTCTCTCGGTTCCGGGCTTCTATGAAGATGTCGTTAGGCCAAACAAAATACGTCTCACCGCTCAGAATGAGTTCGGCGAGGAATACACTCTGGAAGCGGATGATCTGCTGGCCGTGTGTATTCAACACGAAATTGACCACCTTGAAGGCAAGCTGTTTGTCGATTACCTTTCGCCACTGAAACGTAATCGTATCCGCAGCAAACTGGACAAACTGCACAAGCAGAAGGTCTGAAGCATGTCCGACTCTGCTAAACAACTGCGCATACTGTTTGCCGGCACCCCGGATTTTGCGGCTTCAAGCCTCCAGGCTCTGCTGGATGCCGGACACAATGTTATCGGTGTCTATACCCAGCCCGACAGACCCGCAGGGCGTGGCCGGAAACTAACCCCCAGCCCGGTAAAAGCCGTCGCTCTGGAACATAATCTTCCGGTTTACCAGCCAGTGAATTTCAAACAAGAAGAGGACCGCCAGCGACTCGCTTCTCTGCAAGCCGATCTTATGATCGTCGCCGCATATGGTTTGCTGCTGCCAAAAGCTGTTCTTGATGCTCCACGGCTGGGCTGCATCAATGTCCATGCATCACTTCTGCCTCGCTGGCGCGGCGCGGCGCCGATTCACCGCTCGCTGCTGGCGGGCGACAGGGAAACCGGCATTACCATTATGCAGATGGATGAAGGACTGGATACCGGCGCTATGATACTGAAAAAACAGTGTCCGATCAGTGCGTCTGACACCAGCGGTGAACTCCATGACCGGCTTGCAGCAATTGGCGCAGCAGCGCTTCTGGAAAGCCTCCCAGCAGTAGCCGATCAGACCATCACCCCTGAAGTTCAGGACGATAATCTGGCCTGCTATGCGCACAAGCTTGAAAAAGCTGAAGGCGAAATCGACTGGCATAAACCAGCAAGCGAGATAGCACGGCAGGTAAGAGGGCTCGCTCCCTGGCCGGTCGCATTTACCTCTCTCAACGGAGAAACTCTGCGGGTATGGTATGCCGAAGCCAGCGATGAAGAGACCAGCGCTCAACCTGGCACAGTGATCGGCACCGATAAAAAGGCCGTTATTGTTGCCTGTGGCGAAGGAGCGGTCAGACTGCTTAAAATACAACTGCCCGGCAGCAAAGCGATGGACAGCAGTGCCGTGCTTAACTCCAAAAAAGAGTTGTTTAGCAACGGCACGGGGCTGGGTCTGTCCTGATGAATATCCGCGCCATTGCCGCACGCGCCCTCGGGCCGGTTATCGCCCGAAAAGAATCATTAAACACCGCACTTCCCCGGGCGCTGCAACAATGTCAGGAGAGCGACAGAGCTCTGCTGCAGCAGCTCTGCTACGGCACCATGCGTTTTTTGCCCCGCCTTTCCTGTCTCGCAAGTCAACTTCTTAAAAAGCCCTTTAAGCCTCAGGATCAGGACCTTTATGCCCTGGTTCTGCTGGGGTTTTATCAACTGCTGGAAATGCGGGTACCGACTCATGCCGCAGTCAGCGAAACCGTTGAAGCCGCCAGCCAGCTAAATAAAGAGTGGGCCAAAGGGCTCCTCAACGCGCTGCTGCGCAACCTGCAACGGGAGCAGGATACTCTGTTTGAGAAGCTCGCAGAGCAGCCTGAATTTCGCTACAACCACCCCCAGTGGATGATCTCCAAATTACAACATAACTGGCCGGAAAACTTTGCAGAAATGGTGGAACAGAATAACCAGCAGCCACCGATGACCCTGCGCGTTAATCAGCAGAAAACCAGCCAGAGCGACTATTTGCAGATGCTGCAGGATACCGGGATCAACGCATCCGCAACCCCCTATTCAGAAGTAGGAATTCAGCTGGAGTCTGCGGTAGATGTCAGTATACTGCCGGGATTTGGCTACGGTTTTGTCAGCGTTCAGGACGAGGCGGCTCAACTCAGCGGCGCACTCCTGGATCTGCAGGCGGGACAGCGGGTACTGGACGCCTGCGCCGCACCCGGCGGAAAACTGTGCCATATTCTTGAGCACCAGCCCGACCTGAGCCATGTTACCGCCGTTGAGCTCGAGGAAAGCCGGGCAGGCAGAATTCAGGAAAACCTCAGCCGTTTGAACCTGAGCGCTGAAGTTATCATTGCCGATGCCGCTACTAACACCTGGTGGGATGGGCTTGAATATGATCGCATTCTTCTGGATGCCCCCTGTTCAGCCGCAGGCGTTATCCGGCGCAATCCGGATATAAAACACCTGCGCCAGAGTGAAGACATTAAAGTTCTGGCTGAACTGCAGTTGGCGATTCTCAGGAACTGCTGGCAGATGCTCAAACCCGGCGGTCGACTAGTGTATGCAACCTGCTCAGTTTTTCCTCAGGAAAACGAGCGGGTAATAGAACGATTTACTAAGACACAAACAGATGCATGCCATCACCCTATCGAAGCGAACTGGGGTATAGAACGGCCCTTTGGTCGTCAACTATTCCCTCAGCCGCAGGGACATGATGGCTTTTATTATGCAGTATTGTTAAAGGATCAGAACTGAAGCAGGCTGTTTCTGCCAGCTGACCGGAGAGTTATTAGTTATGAAAATTATTATTCTTGGCGCAGGGCAGGTAGGCGGCACGCTGGCAGAGAACCTTGCCAGTGAAGCGAACGACATTACCATTGTCGACACCGATATCAGCCGGCTCAGAGAGTTGCAGGATCGCCTGGATATCCGCACCGTGGAAGGCAAAGCCTCTCACCCGTCGATCCTCGAACAGGCGGGTGCCCGGGATGCTGATATGCTGATCGCGGTAACCAACAGCGACGAAGTCAATATGATCGCCTGTCAGATCGCCCAGAGCCTGTATAACACGCCGACCAAAATCGCCCGGGTCCGGGAGCATGATTACCTGCTCAAAGATAAAGCGATCTTCACCGACAAATCGATCCCGATCGATGTTCTTATCAGCCCGGAAGAGCTGGTAACCAAACATATTCGCCGTCTGATCGAACACCCCGGAGCACTGCAGGTACTCGATTTTGCCGATGGTATCGCCCAGCTGGTAGCAGTTAAAGCCTATTACGGCGGCCCGCTGGTTGGACGGGAAATATCCTATCTCCGCTCACACATGCCCTCCATCGACACCCGGGTAGCCGCTATTTTCCGCAAAGACAGACCCATCATCCCCAAAGGGGATACCGTTATCGAAGCCGATGACGAAGTCTTTTTCATCGCCGCAAAAAAAGATATTCGCGCAGTGATGAGCGAGCTGCGGCGTCTCGACCGCCCTTATAAACGGATCATCATCGCCGGCGGCGGTAATATTGGTGCACGCTTAGCACAGAACATTGAAGACAAGTATCAGGTAAAAATCATTGAGCGGGATATTCGCCGCTGTAACAACCTGGCCAAAACTCTGGATAAAACCATCGTTCTGCAGGGCAGCGCTTCGGATAAAGAGTTACTGCTGGAAGAAAATATCGAAGACACCGATGTTTTCTGCGCACTGACCAATGATGATGAAGCCAACATCATGGCGTCAATGCTGGCAAAACGTCTGGGCGCACGCACAGTTATGACCCTGATTAACAACCCGGCTTATGTTGACCTGGTGCAGGGCGGAGTGATCGATATTGCTATATCACCGCAACAAACCACCATCGGCAGCCTGTTGACCCACGTCCGCCGTGGCGATGTTGCCGCAGTACACTCACTGCGCCGTGGTGCAGCAGAAGCCATTGAAGCGGTCGCTCATGGCGACAAGCGGTCGTCTAAAGTGGTTGGCAAGACGATTGAAGAGATCGACCTCCCGGCAGGCACCACCATTGGTGCCATCGTTCGCAAGGACGAAGTACTGATTGCCCATGACGACATCATCGTCGAGAACGACGATCATGTGATACTGTTCCTCGTTGATAAACGCAAAATCAGTGAAGTGGAACGCTTATTCCAGGTCGGTTTAGGATTTTTCTAATCGGAGAGCATTTATGCACTATAAGGTAATTCTCCGAATCCTCGGCCTGTTGCTGATGATATTCAGCATCACCATGCTGCCGCCACTGGCAATCTCCTATGGATACCATGACGGTACCCACATGGCATTTACCTCAGGCTTTATCATCACCCTGCTAACAGGCTTTCTCATCTGGGCGCCGGTGTACAGAGTCAGGGAAGATCTGAGAACCCGCGACGGATTTTTGATTACCGTTCTTTTCTGGGCTGTACTGGGGCTGTTCGGTTCGATCCCGTTTATGTTATCAGACGACCCGGGGCTGTCATTTGTTGATGCAGTATTTGAATCACTATCCGGCCTGACAACGACCGGTGCCACAGTAATGACCGGCATTGACGCACTACCCGAATCAATCCTGTTCTACCGGCAACAACTGCAATGGCTCGGTGGCATGGGTATTATCGTGTTGGCGGTCGCCATCCTACCTATGCTAGGCATCGGCGGCATGCAGTTATACCGCGCCGAAACACCCGGACCAGTGAAGGATAGCAAGCTTACACCCCGTATCACCGAGACCGCGAAAGCGCTCTGGTACATCTACCTGTCTCTCACGATTGCCTGTGCACTCGGCTACTGGCTGGCAGGCATGACTCTTTTTGATGCGGTAGGGCACAGCTTCTCGACCGTGGCGATCGGAGGATTCTCAACCCATGATGCCAGTATTGGCTACTTCGACAGCCCGCTCATAGAAGCGATCTGTATCTTCTTTATGGTGATCTCTGCCGTTAATTTCGGCCTGCACTTTTTCGCCTGGCGTCAGCGTACCTTAAACCATTACTTTCAGGACCCGGAGTTTAAGTTCTACCTGACAATCCTCTTCAGCATCTCCTGTCTATCCGCTGTCGTGCTGATTGTGACCGATACCTATGGCCCGGGAGAGTCGATCCGTAAGGCGATATTTGAGGTCGTATCTATCGCAACCACCACCGGATTTGCCACAGCTGATTTCGCCCAGTGGCCGGTTATGTTGCCATTTCTACTATTCGTTGCCGCATTTGCCGGCGGCTGTGCTGGCTCAACCGGCGGCGGCATGAAGGTGATCCGCGTTCTGCTGATCCTTAAACAGGGCCACAGGGAGATCAAACGACTGATCCACCCCAACGCCGTCATCCCGGTCAAACTCGGTAAAGAACCGATCTCTGACCGTATTCTTGAAGCCGTCTGGGGGTTCTTCTCTGTCTATCTGATCGTATTCGTTATTATGCTGATCATCCTATTGGGAACCGGGCTTGACCAGGTCACCGCATGGTCGGCCGTTGGCGCCACACTCAACAACCTTGGCCCAGGCCTTGGCGCCGTTGAAGTCCACTACGGCGATCTTAACAGCACGGCTAAATGGGTGCTAACGTTTGCCATGTTGCTCGGTCGCTTAGAGGTTTTCACTCTACTAGTGCTATTTACACCGGCATTCTGGAAGCGCTAGAACAACAGATAAATGCAGCTACATGAAATAATAAACGGGGCCATTGCAGGCCCCGTTTTCATTATATGAACGGATATTCAAGAAACCATCAATACATTCGACCACCATCGGGACGGTGCTGAAACCGCTTATACTCCCATTGGTATTGTTCCGGCACCTGCCGGACACAGCGCTCCACTTCCGCATTCATCGCCGCTGCAGACACCACCAGATCCTTATCATTTATCTGCCCGGACGCTCTATGGAAAAAAACTTCGAACCCCTCGGCGTTAGGTAAACGTTGCGCATAGGCAGACACAACGACAGCTCCAGTTTGTGCCGCCAACTGTGGCAGCAGCTTCATCGAATACGCCTCCTGATTGAAAAACGGTGCAAACACGCCACTCCCTTTATCCGCCTCCTGGTCCGGAAGTATACCCAACACCTCACCCGCCTTTAATGCCTTCAATGCCATGCGCACCCCCTTAACACTGGCAGGGGCTAGTTTCGAGCCTTCACGCTCACGCTTTTTCTTAATCAGCCGATCCATCAACTCAATTTTAGGAGGGCGGTACATAGACGTTAACGGATATGCCTGGCTGATATAAAGCCCCAGCATCTCCCAGTTACCCAGGTGCGGAGCGATCACAATCACCCCCTTGCCTTCGGCCAGGGCTTCCTTCATAACCGACTCGTTATGCACCCCCTTTATTTTTTTCAGGGCACGACGCGCATCCCATATCCATGCCATCCCCATCTCACCGGCAAGCTTTCCCGTTTCTTCGAGGCTGGTTTTTACCAGATCATCTCTCGCCGCATCACTCATTTCCGGAAAACAGAAATCAATATTCATCCGGGTGATTTCATAGCTCTTACCCCGTTTTTTACAGGCGCGGCGACCAATTGCGGCTCCAAGCTTTTGCGCCAGAGAGAGTGGGAGAACAGCAAGCAGGTACAACACTGCAACAGATAGCCAGCCTTTAAGATGTTTCACGTGGAACCTTTTTATATTACGGAATGATAACAACGCTAAAAAACTGAGGAGATTATATAATGCAGGCTCTATTAATGACTAACACAAGGCACAATAGAAATGAAATATACCGTATATCTGTCAGGCGAAATTCATACTGAGTGGCGAGATAAAATCAAAAACGCCATCGAAACAAATAGCCTTCCAATAGATATCCTAACCCCCAATACAGACCATGACAGCAGCGACGAGTGCGGAGTCAATATATTAGGGGCAGAGGAGAACCCTTTCTGGAAAGACCACAAGGCAGCGAAAATAAACAGCATTAGACACATGACAGCCCTAAGCAGAGCAGATATCGTTGTTGTTCGCTTTGGTGATAAATACAAACAATGGAACGCTGCATTTGATGCAGGCATTGCAACCGCCCTCGGTAAATCGCTGATTGTTGAGCACTCAAAAGAACTCACTCACCCACTGAAAGAAGTAGATGCTGCAGCCATGGCCACTGCAGAAAACACCGAACAGGTGATCGAAATTTTAGAATACCTGTGCAAAGACTATTAAACACCGGTAAAAGGAACTGAAAAAACCAGCCTTATCGGCCATCCAGACGCTCTACCTACCAGGATTTCGTGTATAATTTCGCTCTATTTTTGTACAAACAGATTCTAAATGGTGATCTCAGTGACAGATAAAGCGAGACCGGATGCAAGCACCTTTCAAGGGCTGATCCTGGCACTGCAAGAGTATTGGTCAGAGCAGGGCTGTGTAATAGTGCAACCACTGGATATGGAAGTCGGCGCAGGCACCTTCCACCCAGCAACTTTTCTGCGCGCTATCGGTCCCGAAAGCTGGAGCTCAGCATACGTGCAACCAAGCCGCCGCCCAACTGATGGCCGCTATGGTGAAAACCCAAACCGACTGCAACACTACTACCAGTTCCAGGTAGTCATGAAACCTTCGCCTGAGAACTTTCAGGAGCTCTACCTGGGTTCGCTGCAACGCATGGGACTGGACCTCAACGTTCACGATGTTCGTTTCGTAGAGGACAACTGGGAATCGCCAACGCTGGGCGCATGGGGATTGGGCTGGGAAGTCTGGCTTAACGGCATGGAAGTAACACAGTTCACTTACTTCCAGCAGGCTGGCGGCATTGAATGCTACCCAGTCACCGGAGAGATCACTTACGGCCTGGAGCGTATCGCCATGTACCTGCAGGACGTAGAGAGCGTCTATGATCTGGTATGGACCTACAACCGGGATGGCTCTCCTGTCACTTACGGTGACGTGTACCATCAGAATGAAGTTGAGCAATCGACGTATAACTTCGAACACGCTGACGTGCCACAGTTATTCAAAAACTTCGACCATCACGAAGCTGAGTGCAATAAGCTGCTGGCACTGAGCACACCACTGCCACTGCCTGCGTATGAGCAGGTTCTGAAAGCTTCTCATACATTCAACCTGCTGGATGCACGCCACGCAATTTCCGTCACTGAGCGTCAGCGCTTCATTCTACGCGTACGTACACTGGCCCGCGAAGTTGCGCAAGGATACTTCAACACCCGTAAAGGACTCGGCTTCCCATTAGCAGAAGAGAGCATCCGCAACGAAGTATTAGCCGCCTGCGAAGAGGAGAGCAAGTAATGACTGATTCAGTTAACCGTCAGGATTTTCTCTTCGAACTGGGCACAGAAGAGCTGCCACCCAAGGCCCTGAAATCCCTTTCCGCCGCATTGGAAAAGGAAGTCGTCAGCAGCATTAAAGAGCTGTTTGGCAAGCAAGCCGAAACTCTTTTTGCCGACACCACCATCAACTCATATGCTGCACCACGACGTTTGGCACTACTGATCAGCAACCTGGCTGACGAAGTCCCCAGCAGCACTTTTATGATGCAGGGACCTCCGGCACGCATCGCGTTTGACGATCAGGGCAACCCGTCTAAAGCGTTGGAAGGCTTCGCACGCAAGTGCGGCACCTCAGTTGAAAACCTGCAAGAGATCGATGGTAAGATGAGTTTCAGCCAGTCTCTGCCGGCTAAAGCAATCGCTAATGAACTGCCTGCCATCATTGAAAACGCACTCAGCAAACTGCCCATTCCTAAGCGGATGCGCTGGGGCGCTTCCCGTACCGAGTTTGTTCGTCCGGTGAAGTGGCTGGTCATGCTGATGGGCGATCAGGTGATCGAGTGTGAGATTCTGGGACTGAAAGCAGACCGCAACACCCGGGGTCATCGCTTTCACTATAACAACGAGATCAGCCTCAATCAGGCAAACGAATACCTGGAAAACCTCGAAAGCGTTGGCTGGGTAATCGCCCACTTTGAAGAGCGCCGGGAGAAAATCCGCGCCCAGGTTGAGTCAGAAGGAGCGGCCATTAACGGTATCGCTCAGATTGACGAAGACCTTCTCGACGAAGTAACGGCGCTTAACGAATGGCCTGTCGCCCTGACCGGACGGTTCGATGACCGCTTCCTGGACGTGCCTCCCCAGGCACTGATCTCTTCAATGAAAGAGCACCAGAAATACTTCCACGTCACTGACAGCAACGGCCAGCTGATGCCATTCTTTATCACCATCGCCAACATCGAATCGACCGATCCGGCGCAGGTGATTGCCGGAAACGAAAAGGTCATCCGCCCCCGTCTGGCCGATGCGGCGTTCTTCTTTGAAACCGACAAGAAGCGCACCCTTGAGTCCCGCATCGAAGATCTGAAATCGATTGTCTTCCAGCAAGAGCTTGGCACCCTGCATGATAAAGCGGTGCGTGTTGCCGTGCTGGCGAAACATATCGCGGCTCAACTGGGACAGGATCAGGACAAAGCAGAGCGTGCAGCGATGCTCGCCAAAACCGATCTGATGACTGACATGGTATATGAATTCACCGATCTTCAGGGGTTGATGGGTTATCACTACGCCCTGAATGACGGCGAAGACGAAGGCGTAGCCCTGGCACAGAACGAGCAATACATGCCACGTTTTGCCGGCGATGAACTGCCGCAAAGCGAGCCGGGCATTGCTGTGGCACTGGCGGATCGTCTGGATACTCTTACAGGTCTGTTCGGCATTAACCAGCCACCAACCGGCTCAAAAGATCCGTTTGCACTGCGTCGCGCCTCCCTCGGTGTGCTGCGTATTATTGTTGAGCGCCAGCTAAATCTTGACCTCGAAGATCTGATTCAGGTTGCAGCTAACAACTACACAGACCTGCCTGCGAAGGATGGTCTGGTGGCGCGTATTACTGACTTTATGCTGGACCGCTTCCGTGCCTGGTATGATGACGAAGGTATCGCTACCGAAGTTTATCTTGCTGTTCACGCACTGCGCCCAACCCGTCCACTGGAGTTCAACCAGCGCGTACAGGCCGTCAGTCACTTCCGCACACTGGAAGAAGCAGGCGCCCTGGCAGCCGCGAACAAACGGGTGTCCAACATTCTGAGTAAGCAGGAGAGCGACATCTCTTCCAGCGTGTCTGAAGCTCTGTTGCAGGAGGATGCTGAAAAAGCGCTGGCTAAAGCGGTTGCTGAAAAAGCGATTCAGCTGCAGCCTCTGTTCGCTAAGGGCGACTTTAAAGCGGTACTGGAGCAACTTGCTGAACTACGCCCGGTCGTCGATAAATTCTTTGACGAAGTGATGGTGATGGCGGACGATGAAGCGATCCGCAACAACCGTCTTGCGCTGCTCAAACAACTGCGCAATCTGTTCCTCGGCGTAGCGGATATCTCAGCGCTCAGTTAAGATTGTCCTTTTGACGCACACGACAGTGCTTAACAAAATGCCGGTGAATAACCGGCATTTTTGTATCTGCTCTATATCATCTAAGCTATTATCCTACACGATGACAATCAACCCAGGCTTCATACGCCGGAAAGCACAATGATGAAATTAGTAATTCTCGATCGGGACGGAGTGATCAACTACGACTCCGATGACTACATTAAAACAGTCGATGAATGGCAGCCGCTGCCTGGCAGTCTTGAAGCGATTGCCCGACTGTCCAAAGCAGGTTTTGATGTATGCGTTGCCACTAATCAGTCCGGTCTCGCCAGAGGCTATTTCGATATCACAGCACTCAAACAGATGCATCACAAGATGTCTGAGCTGGCTAAAGAGCAGGGCGGACGCATTGATAAAATTGAATTCTGCCCACACTCACCGGATGATAACTGTTACTGCCGCAAACCCCAGCCCGGCCTTTATCAGCATATTTTAAGCTGCTATCCGGACATTGATCCTGGCAAAGTTTTTTCAGTAGGCGATTCTCTCCGTGATCTTGAAGCAGCCGTTGCCGCAGGCTGCCTTCCCATTCTGGTGAAAACCGGGAAGGGTGAGCGCACCATCAGCAAAGGCGGCCTACCGGAAAACACCATAATAGTAGATGACCTCGAAGCCGCAGCACTGCATATCATCTACCACCAAAACACCCGAACCGAGTAAAGGTTCCACGTGGAACATTGAAAGATGGTAACCAAACCCGATACAAAGACAGCGATGCAAACACTGATTTCAGATATCAGAAAAGCAGTTCCGTTCGACACACCGATGGAAAAATTGTGCGATGGTCCCTGTACAGGATGCTCAAAAAAATTGTTGGATTATCTGGATATGCAGCTGGAGGAGAAAGAGGCGGAACTAAATGCGGGGCTGATTCCGAACCTTGGTGAGCTAAACCGACTAAAGAAAAGCGCAATGAAAATCCATGCAACGCTGATCAAAAATGGGCTGATCAAGACAGACTGATAGAACCAGAGAGATAAACCCGGATTGGTAAAATCGCCGGCTTAGAAGAAACCGTGCCGCAAACTTCAAATATACAATGCCCGAAAATGCCAGTCATCACTGCCCATCTCGTTACTGATCATTGTTCTGATGGACGGCTCTATCTGATCGGAATCCTGTTCATATAATCCGCATAAAGATAACGCTCGCTGCTTATCTACTGACAAACCCAGATACTCATACACAACCCGGGCGCAGCAGGGCATCCGTTCGCCACTACCTGACACCCCCAGCTTCAAACCGCTCAATCGCGATACCCGATTTTTGAATGAGGGGAACAGAATAGTCTGGGTCATCTCATTGCCGGTGAGAGATTCATAATCCATCATAAAAATACGGTCGGTGAGAAAGCTGGCAATACCGAGATAAACGCCATGAAATACCTTGTCGCCGGGATGTTCTCGCAAACGTTCTGTGCGCTGATAACAGACCCTATCATCGCGCCGTTCGATACAGATCAGCGTTCTCAGGATCCGTCCGGGATAGGCCATCGATTGATAGTATTCGAAGTAATATCCCAGGTATTTGTCCAGCCCGGCAGCACCTCGTTGCAGCCGTTCCAGATGTTCTGATTCGAGGTGTTCAGGCTCTTCAATTGTCTGAGGACGGGGACGCACTTTGATCAGACGTTCAAACTGTTCATGGGGCATGAGAATCTCATGCTCTTCAACACCAAAGAAATCACAGAAGCGCAGCAGCGTATGGGCAGAGGGTTTATACCGCCCGCTAAGATAACGGTTGAACTGAGGCCGGTTAATATCGAGCCGTCGACACACTTCTGCTATCGATTTGTAATAGCTGCAGAGCAGCCTGAGATTGCTGGCAAAGTCCTGATGCATCAGATCCTGCTCCACTTAACGACGCCCGGGGAACTTCATTCTAAAGGGGAAGCTGTGCCGGATGCAAAGCAATTGATGGCGCACATTAGCGCAGTTAGTGCGCTATCTGACACCATTCTGCACTAAAGCATCAAATGTTCCGCTCCCCTGAATACTGATTAAATATTCATCTCAAACACAAAAATAATAGCGGCCCGGTGTCGCACATGGAGACTGTCTTATGTTGGAGTTACTCAACGATCTGCTCTGGGGAAAAGTGCTCATCGCTGTGCTAATCACCCTGGGCCTCTGGTTTACGATTGCATCACGGTTTGTGCAGTTCCGCTATTTTGGCCAGATGTTCAAAATTCTCGGTAGCAAGCAAGCATTCAAACATGAACAGCAGGGGCACTTGAGTTCATTTCAGGCACTCTTACTTTCCGTTGCCGGACGAGTGGGGGGCGGTAATATCGCCGGTGTTGCGGTTGCTATTACGTTGGGTGGACCGGGTGCCATTTTCTGGATGTGGGTTATCGGCCTGATGGGTATGGCGACCAGTTACTTCGAATGTACCCTGGCACAAACCTTTAAAAAAGCCGAGCCGGATGGCACCTATCGTGGTGGCCCCGCATACTACATCCGTCGTGGTCTGGGTAAACAATGGCAATGGCTGGCAGCGCTCTATTCGGTATTACTGCTGGTGACGTTCGGCTTCGGCTTCACAGCGATGCAGTCTTACTCAGTTGCCACTTCGTTTGAAGATGCCTTTGGCATTCCGACTTATTATACCGGAATAGCACTGGCGCTGATTGTCGGTCTGATCATCTTTGGCGGTGTAAAGCGCATTGCTAAAGTATCTGAAGTGCTGGTTCCGGTAATGGCGCTGGGCTACCTCGGCATCACTCTGGTGGTTCTGGGCCTGAACATCGAGCGTATTCCCGACGTCATCGTGCTGATTGTTAATAGCGCATTTGGCCTTAACCCGGCAATTGGTGGCGGCATCGGCGCGGCTATTCTGATGGGTGTTAAACGCGGACTATTTTCCAACGAAGCAGGGCTGGGCAGCGCTCCGAACGTGGCAGCGGTTGCCTACGTTCCACACCCGGCGAACCAGGGCATCGTGCAGGCGTTCTCAGTCTTTATCGACACCCTGATTCTGTGCTCCTGTACCGCGTTCATTATTCTGCTGAGCGGCATCTATGATCCTGCCACCATTGCCGAGCAGGGAGGCGTCGCGCTGACTCAGTCGGCTCTGGCCGATCACGTTGGCGAATGGGGCCGGATGTTCGTCAGTATTGCACTGCTGCTGTTTGGTTTCAGCACCATCCTTTACAACTATTATCTGGGCGAGAACAGCCTGAACTTCTTCAGCGAAGAGAACCAGAATCTGTTTAATGCCTTCCGCGTCGCGATTATCTGCCTCTGCTGCTGGGGTGCCATTATGGATCTCGGTACGGTATTCGCCTTTGCCGATGTCACCATGGGCTTGCTCGCACTGGCAAACCTGCTGGCTCTGGCGCTGCTATTTAAAACTGGCCTGCGGGTGATGCGTGACTATGAGCAGCAGCTAAAAGAGGGCATAGAAACACCGCTATTCGACATCTGCAAATTCAGCGATCTGAATATTGATCCGGCTGCCTGGGATCAATCAGTGGCGCCACAGAATACAACCGATGAGCGTAGCGCCGATCACACCGCGAAGGCTACCTCCTGATATTAATTAATCCCCGCTGCTGACTAAACTCAGCGGCGGATACTCACAACCTGAATGGCAACGGGCAGAGCTGCCCGGCCTCTTGGATGGAACACTGACAAATGAACACACGTCTTGAGCACGACCTGCTGGGCGATATGGAAATTCCTGCCGACGCCTGGTATGGCATCCAGACAAAACGCGCCGTTGATAACTTCGCTATCACCGGTGTTCCCATCAGCCATTTCCCACAACTAGTGCAGGCACTGGCGATGGTGAAAATGGCCGCGGCAAAAGCCAACACCGATCTGGGCAGTCTTGCGCCGGAAAAGTCACAAGCGATCATCGCCGCCTGCGAAGAGATTCGTGATGGACACCTGCATGACCAGTTTGTCGTCGACCTGATTCAGGGCGGGGCTGGCACCTCGACCAACATGAATGCCAACGAAGTCATTGCCAATCTGGCGCTGGAAAAACTGGGGCACGGGAAAGGGCAGTACCAGTTTCTGCACCCCAACGACGATGTTAACCGTTCCCAATCGACTAACGATGCTTATCCATCGGCAGCCTGCCTGGCGATTCAACTGGCAGCAGACCCGCTGGTCGAAACCATTAAAAGTCTGGTGGCAGCGTTAGCAGCTAAAGGGGTTGAGTTCGCCGATGTCGTCAAGATGGGCCGAACCCAGATGCAGGATGCGGTACCGATGACCCTGGGTCAGGAGTTTGAAGCGTTCGCAGTGACACTGAGTGAGGACATTGATCGTCTCGGTGAAGCCTGCACACTGCTGTGTGAGATCAATCTTGGCGGTACCGCTATCGGTACCGGTATCAATACCCATCCGCAGTATGCCGGACTGGCTGTCAGCTATCTGGCAGAGATTTCCGGCAAGCCGATGGTGCCGGCAACTAACCTGGTTGAAGCGACCTCTGACATGGGAGCCTTTGTGCTGTTCTCCGGTATTCTGCGACGCTTTGCGATCAAGTTGAGCAAGATATCCAACGATCTGCGGCTGCTCTCCAGTGGCCCACGTACCGGCTTTGGCTAGATCAAACTGCCACCGATGCAACCGGGCTCATCCATCATGCCCGGCAAGGTAAACCCGGTAATTCCTGAGGCGGTCAACCAGACAGCCTACCAGGTAATCGCCAGCGACCTGGCCGTGACTCTGGCAGCCGAAGCGGGGCAGTTGCAGCTGAACGCAATGGAGCCGCTGATTATCTACAACCTGCTGAACTCCATGAAGATGCTCGGATCGGCCTGCTCAATGCTGGAAGAGCGTTGCATCCGTGGAATTACAGCAGACCGGGAACGCTGTGCTGAACTGCTGGACCGGAGCATCGGCTGCATTACGGCACTGGTGCCCCACATCGGTTATAGCAACGCCTCACGGATCGCCCAGGTTGCCCTGAACAGTGGTAGCACTGTGCGGGAGCTGGTCCTCGCAGAGGGGCTGCTGAGCGAAGCTGAGCTGGAAAGGTTACTCAGCCCGGCATCCATGCTGGCACCTCAACCCATCAGTCTGGAGAAACGTAGCGGATGAAAAAGCACATCCTGATTCTGCACACCGGGGGCACCATCGGCATGTGTTCGTCGGCACAGGGATATGTGCCGGATGATGGCTTTAAAGCACTGCTCAGCACCCGGTTGCAGCTGCAGCAAAGCGCGGCCTCGACACACCCGTTGCCGGATTATGAGCTGATTGAGTTTGAACAGCTGATCGACAGCTCGAATCTGATGCCTGCGGACTGGAGTAAAATAGGCCAGATGCTAATAGAACGCTGGAACGACTATGATGGCTTTATCGTCCTCCATGGTACCGATACGATGGCGTATACTGCCTCAGCGCTCTCCTTTATCCTGCAAGGGATCGATAAGCCGGTGATCATTACCGGCTCTCAGATTCCACTGTCGGAGTTGCGCAACGATGCGCTGGATAACCTGGTGACCAGCCTGATTCTGGCGGGTAATTTTGCTATTCCGGAAGTCTGTATCTATTTTAACGGACGACTGCTGCGGGGCAACCGCAGCAGAAAGGTCAAAAGCTCCGAGCTGAATGCCTTTGATTCACCCAACTTTGCCTGGCTTGGGCAGGTGGGTATCCATATAGAACTCCAGTATGAGTTGCTGCTGAAACAGGGGACACCGCACTTCACGCTGCCGCAGTTCAACCCCGATGCGGTCGTCATGGCGCAGGTCTATCCGGGCATTTCCGCCAGGGTGATCGATGCACTGCTCGATTCAGATCAGGTTCGCGCATTGATTTTGCAATCCTACGGAGTCGGCAATCCGCCGGATAAAAACCAGGCGCTGATCGCTTCGCTGGAGCGGGCCAGTGATCGGGGGGTGGTCATTCTCAATACCACCCAGTGCTATCAGGGAAGTGTCTATCAGGGTGCCTATGCTACCGGGGAGACCTTAAACCGGATTGGCGTAATACCGGGATCAGACCTGACCCTGGAAGCCGCGTTCACCAAGTTACACTTCCTGATCGCCAACGGTTGCGATCCGTTCTACATCCGGGAAAATATCACCAGGCCGCTGTGTGGCGAATGCAGCCCGGTTCACTGATCCGCCTTCGCTGCGGTAATCGCTCATACCCCTATGGTTAATTTGTGCCTGAATCCAGGCACATCTCCCATTCAGTGTTGCCCGGTGATAACCGGCCCGATTTCACTTCACTTTGAACGCGCTTTTAGAGTGCTAAGCTGTTATAAATCGATCTAAACGATTTTGTTGTCATTGTCAGGTAGGGGCGGGATATGGGATGTTCAGGATTAGTGTACGGCTATCAGCTGGATGGTCATGGCGGCGGTCAGGTCGTCAGCGGAGATGATATCGAAAATGGCCTGCCAGATGATCAGCTGACCTGGCTTCATTTTGACTATACTGACCCCGAAAGCCGGCAGTGGATCAGTGAAAAAAGCCAGCTGAACGGAGTGGTCATTGATGCATTGCTAACCGAGGAAAGTCGCCCCCGATCCACCCAGGTAGGTGATGGACTGCTGGTTGCATTAAGAGGTGTCAACCTCAGCCCCGACTCCAACCCGGAAGACATGGTCGGCATCCGTATCTGGATTGATGAGAAACGGATTATCAGCACCCGCCGACGCAGAATGCTCTCGGCTAAAGATATGGTCGACGCGCTGGAGGCGGGCAACGGCCCAACCGACGCAGGAGACTTTCTGGCGAGGTTATCTGCGGCTCTGATGGTGCGGATGCAGGATACCATTAACGACACTGAAGATTACGTCGACTCAATCGAGGAGGAACTGGTCAGCTCCAGCAGTTATGACTTGAGGAACAAAATCTCTGCAGTACGCCGAATCGTCATCTCTCTGCGGCGCTATCTGGCACCTCAGCGCGATGCGATGTTGCAGATGCATCAGACCCGGGTGAGCTGGTTCAATGAAAATAGCAGGCAGGAGTTGCGGGAGGTTACCGATACCCTGATCCGCTATATTGAAGATCTGGACTCAGCGCGGGATCGGGCAGCGGTGGCTCAGGAAGAGCTGTCAAACCGTCTGGCAGAGCAGATGAATAACCGCATGTATCTGCTATCCATTGTCGCTGCGGTGTTCCTCCCGCTGGGCTTTCTGACGGGGCTTCTGGGGATCAATGTCGGTGGAATGCCGGGGGCAGAAAACCCCTGGGCTTTCTGGATTGTCAGCGGGTTTATGACCGCTACCGTGGTAATACAACTATGGCTGTTTAAGCGCAAAAACTGGTTCTGACGAACACATTAAAACCAGAATTTCAAACCGGGTCACCGGGCTTACCCCTGATGCTTCTCAGGAAAAAATTTATCTATTTTTTCCTGATATACGTCTTTATCTGCAGGTTTGATGATGAAGTCACGAGCGCCGGCTTTCAGACAGTTGGAAATAATTTCTTTGTCCCGGTGCCCGGTTAGCAGTATTACCGGAATGTCCGCCAACTGATTAAACTTCTGCATGTACGCCAGCACCTTCAAAGCACTCAGATCAGATATTTCATAATCCAATAAAACCAGATCGGGATTTTGACAGATCATCGCGGGCAACGCCTCTTTGGCACTTTTAAACATAATGAGGTTGTAGCCACAGTCAGAAATAATCTGTTGTACGGGCAAAACATTTTGCGCATTACTATCAATCAGGGCAATATTCTTCTTATCTTTTGCAGCTGCAGGAATATTCAACCGGCTGATCTCGTTATACTCCTCTTTTACAGTTTCAGCCCAGTCCGATATCTGTTTGAGCTTACGGTCACTTAACTGCCGGGTCTGTTCCGCTACCCGTTGATGATCAATAGTGATATTACGGCCAGATTGACCTGCAATCAGATCAGTCAACTCATTCAGTAGTGACGAAAAAGATTCCACTGTATCAGCCTGACACTCGACCCCTTTGTCGACGTTATTGTAAATGAACCGATCGAGGACTTTCTTATGCTCAAGCAGTTCTTCGCCAATATAGGCTAAAGCCATTCGCTGCTCTGCATGAACTACCGCATCATCTGCCTGTTTAAGCACCAGCGCTAAGCGGTGCATATCGTATGACGGCTTTACAATAAAATAGTTATCTACGGTCTGATTTAAACAAAGTTCACTCGCCTTACCAATATCTTTGCTAAGACACAAAACAATCCTGTAATGCGGACTATGCTCAAGCGAAAAATCAATCACCAGTTTGCTATAAGACTCCACCCCTTGTAGCAGATCCTGATAGGCGATCAGGATAATTTTACGGTCATCCCTCGCAAAGGCATCACCGAACTCATCAGGATCGGTAACGACCTTATAACCTTTTCTCCGTAAAAAATGTTCCGCATCATCATGAAGATGACCGCCATCATTCAGAACCAACACCACCGATTTTGCCATAATAACTGACATCCTCTGTTAAGAATCCATTAGGTACAGACAACACTCCTCACCAAAATATAGACCAGATCCAGCACTAACAGGGCACTTAATTATCATCCCGTGGTGATCTTTGGGACTGCACATAACCGTTGCTGCAAGTTACTGCCAGACGGTAATAACCCTATGATGGAGTAGGTTGTGTATGAACTACCAATATAAACCTTTGAATTTTGATCATCTGGCAACGCTGACTGAACGTAAACCGTAGGTACTGAACGTTATTTACGCTGCAAGATTGACCAGATAGTGAGCTGCGCAAGACCAGAAAACAGACGTCATTTACGACAATTACAATGTCGTATCGACGCCATCAGATACCGGGCTAAAACACCTATTGCTGCCTGCATAAAAATCTCGCAAATGATGCATGATGAGCTTTGGTGTTTAAGGCAGGCATTGAATAATAACAATTAATTGAAAGCCGAACAGAATGAGTCGATTGAATCACGTCCGCGGTAAAACCTTTACAGGCAGAGGTGTCTGTTTACCCCCCGAAAGGGACTTAAAATAGCTAAGCCTCCAGCGGGCTAAGGAGTGTCTGTTTGAGTTTTTTTGCTGCCAGAGCATAACCACCATCACTACCATCAATAAAGTGCAGGTGGCCACCATCATCCATGCTTTCAACATAGCAGGTCATCTGCGCAGCATCTGATACGTGGATGCCGAAATTAATCTTTCCCGCCCGTTGCTCTGTTTGCAGATAACCTTCAATTGCCTGATATTCTGAATGGGAGCAGTCGAGCACCATGCGCAGGGTATCATCGTACTTTTTAAAATCGCAGTGCAGGGGGATTTTATCGAAGTAGTTCTGCACTCCGGGAATAAACCTGAAGCACTTAAGATTAAACAACGGGGCGGTTAACAGCAGCTCATAGAGCGTGCGAAAAAAGGTGCTGTCCCAGCGGATATCGCTGACGTTTAACTGCCGTTTAAGGTTATGTAGAAAAGAGTGGTAACGGGCGTCCGTCATCCTGACTGGATTCGCCGCCGCAAATGAACCACCCAGAATCTGCTCCAGGTTTCTGATCACCTTTACCAGAACAGTATCATCCACTTCATTATGTGGCTGAATTAACACCGAGAGCGTGACACCTTTACCTGAAGGTATCGGCTGCCAGCGACAGGTCAGCCCGGTAAAAATATCGGTTTTGCTCAACACCCGGCGAGGCTCACATCGAAACTCCGGGCGGGTTTTCACCAGGTTCTCAGCCAGTGTCGACCCACCTCCCTTTAACATTGCCTGGATAATGTTATCTCCGGGCAGATACTTGGCGATCTGCAGATCTTTACCCATCTGACGCAGCGTTTTTATCGGCACTAACCCTGCATGCAACTCCAGACCAAAACTCTCTCTGGCGTGATAGCAGAGCGACTGCAATACATCCAGCGTCGCCTCTCGCATACTGGCTGTCACCAACACCACCGCGCCATCGCCACCAAAAATAAACGGCAGGTTTGGCGCGACCCAATGCAGATGAGCGGTAATAGCGGCCGCCCCGATAAAGTTAACGTCACGATAGTTGCCCGCCTCAATCGCCTGAGTCGAGCCACGTACATCAACGACCGAGACATACCAGTCATCCGGCACCGGTCGGTAGAATCGCTCATCAATAATCTGAGAGATATCCGTGAAGCCCGTCAACTGCTGATAGAAACTATCCATCGGCTCTGCCCATTCAATTTATCAATAAACCGTCTACTCATATTCAGACAGCAAGGCCGAACTGGCAAGCTCTATACCTACCACTTTGTTGATCAAAGCAGGATGCTCAATCCCCGCCTTAAACCCAGCCTTAAACCATAAAGCGGAACAGGTCCTGGCGGTCATTGAGATATTCAAAACGGATCTGCTTCGCCGTCATCCGCTCAAGTAACGGCTGAAGATCCTCTTTGCGAGCCAGCTCAATTCCGATCAGGGCAGGGCCACGGTCACAATTATTCTTCTTCGAATATTCAAAGCGGGAGATATCATCATTCGGCCCCAGAACCTCAACCAGAAACTCACGCAGGGCACCGGCCCGTTGGGGAAAGTTAACGATAAAATAATGCTTCAACCCCTCAAACAGCATCGCGCGCTCTTTAATCTCTTCGGTACGCAGAATATCGTTGTTGCCCCCACTGACAATACAGACGACGGTTTTCCCACGGATCTCATCCCTGAAATTATCCAGTGCCGCTATCGATAACGCGCCGGCGGGTTCAACCACAATCGCCTCCTGGTTATAGAGCTGCATCATGGTGGAGCAAACCTTGCCTTCGGGCACGGTGACTACCGTTTCAAGATTCTGCTTACAGATCTCAAAGGTCCGTTCGCCAACCCGTTTAACCGCAGCACCATCGACGAAGTTGTCGATCTGAGTCAATGTCTCATTACTCCCCGCGGCTAATGAGCGGCTCATCGACGCGGCGCCCTCAGGCTCAACACCGATCAGCCGGGTAAGGGGAGAGCGCGCTTTGAAATAGGCTGACAATCCGGAGGCCAGCCCGCCACCGCCAACAGGCATCAGCAGCATATCCACCTGACAGCCGCTTGACGCCAGTTGATTAAGAATCTCCACACCCACCGATGCCTGACCCTCAATCACTTTCGGGTCATCAAATGGGTGCACGAAGGTTGCCTGTTCGGCGGTGCAGAAGGTCATCGCCTGGTGATAGGCATCATCATAGGCATCGCCGACTAAACGGATATCGACCCGGTCTTTACCGTATTTTCTGACCTGCTCAACTTTTTGCGCCGGCGTCGGCGCGGGCATAAAAATGGTCGCCTTTAACCCCAGCAGGGCGCAGGCATAAGCCACCCCCTGAGCATGGTTGCCGGCACTGGCACACACAATTCCCTGGGCCTGTTGTTGCGGGGTGAGGCTGATAATTTTGTTGTACGCACCGCGGATCTTATAGGAGCGCACCAGTTGCTGATCTTCCCGTTTAAGATAGATCTCGGCGCCATACCGCTCACTGAGATTATCACTGCGGATCAGCGGGGTTCGGGTGACGACCGTTTGCAGCCGTTCTGATGCTGCAAGAATATCTTCAAGGGCAGGGTAGTAATCACGGGGTGTTGTCGTTGACTGGGCAGACACTGCGTTATTCATGATGGATCTTCGTACCTCAATATCAGTTGATTTTTCGGTGACCTGACCCTCCTAAGCAGCGCGTTTTCAGATATAAAAAAACCCGCCGGGAGGGCGGGTTTTTTATGTTTTGCTAAGACATGCGTTAACCCACCAGTTCCTCGGAAATGATGGTAATAATGCTATTGCTGTCGAATGCGAATCTGTTCATGGCTCGATAATGGTCTATTTAAACCGTCGCGTCAATCAGGACAGGTTAACTAAGCCTTCAAATACTCTCTTACTTAAACTGGGCTATGGCGGCTTCCATCCCTTTAACAATGGTTTCAGAAAGCTGACATACCTCGTGATACAGATCTTCTGCCTGTTGTTTTTTGCCCGCATGTTTGGCCTCAACAATCATGCCGATCAGCTTGTGCATCCGCTCATGAGGCCCTTCCAACTGTTTCAGCACAGGGTATTCACCACAGACGTGCGCTCCTTCTCCATAGTACCAGCGACCGAAATCACACTCTTTATGGGACACTGCCTGCGCCGCAGTCAGGGCACCACTACCATCAAGAAAACTACGTAACCGCATTTTCCAGGCCTGATGCGCACTTCGGGCAACCGCCAGCTCAATGGCCGGATCTTTGTGCACTTTAAAGCGGCGGATCACCGCCATCAGCGCATTCAGTTCGGAGCCGATCTGAGATGAGGTTGTCATAATATGGTTAGCGCCGGTTGCCACATCAGTAGCACCATCAGCAATATCAACAACACTCTGGTTGATCGACTCAGCAACCTGACTCTGTTCCTCTGCAGCACTGGCGATCAGCATGACCGAATCATTAATCAGTGCCATCGCATCACGGATACTTTGCAACGCTTCACCAGACTCTGTCGCTATCGAAACCGTATCCTTCGCCTGCTGCTGGCTTTCCTCAATAACCGTAACGGTATGCGTGGTTCCTGTTTGCAGTTGAGTGATCATCTCATTGATCTCGGCCGCAGAGTTCTGAGTTCTGGCAGCCAGGGAGCGCACTTCATCGGCCACCACAGCAAAACCACGGCCCTGATCACCCGCCCGTGCCGCTTCGATAGCCGCGTTCAGGGCCAGCAGATTGGTCTGTCCGGCAATCCCCTGAATAACATCCAGAATGGTATGAATTTTGGTGCTCTGATTATCAACCTGACTGACCAGCTTCACTGTTTCAGCAACATTAGCCGCCAACAGATTGATCGTGGCAATAGACTGAGTGACGGTTTTATAACCATGCTCTGAACGCTCCTGGGAGGACTGCGTCAGTGAGGATGCATTCTCCGCATTGCCGGCAACGTCATGGGCGGTTGCTGTCATTTCGTTGACCGCGGTAGCCACCTCTTCGGTTCTGGCCTGCTGATTCTTCGCCACTCTCATGGTTTTCTCGGTCTCATCAAACAGCTCAGAACCCGAATTAGAGACATTGGAAACCGAGGTCATCAGCGTTTTTACCAGGGTTTCAATCTTAATGACAAAGTCATTAAACGCCCCGGCAATATCACTGAGCTCATTATTACCCTCCACCGTTAACCTGCGGGTCAGGTCGCCATCACCGGAAGCAATATTGTCCATCGCCACATGCATCTCATTCAGTGGTCTGGCAATACTGCGGGTGATCAATACCGCCACTAAAGCACCCAGCAGCAAGATCACCACACCGATAGCAATCGTATCGATCAGCGAATCATTGATCATTGCCAGGTAACTGCTTCGCTCCATAGCGATCTCAATCACACCGATAGCCTGTCCGGAAAAGTCGTTCATTTGATTCGCAAAAGCTGCAACATCTTCACCTTTCAAGGTAAAGTTACCCGCCTGGGGCTCACCAAACAGCGCCTGTGACAGCGCTGTCTGATCAAACAGCAGCGCCCCTTGATAGGTCGATCCATACGCGCTCAGATCACCATTTTTAATCACATACAGGCCGATATCCACACCGGTCTGCTGTTTAAAATCGTCAAAAAATGGTTGCCCAAGAGAGAAGCCAAACTCGACAGAACCCCAGTTTTTACCATCGATCACAACCGGGACCACACCCCGGATACCCAAACCTGCGACGCCTTGTTCAACACCACTGACAGCAGTATGGGTGCTATTTGTTTCAACCACGGTCTGGCGAAACCCTGACAGGTCATCACCATACTTTTCCGGTTTATGCACCCGTAGATAGGAGGTAGCGGGGGCCTGATGAAACTGAAACTGACGCAGCCCATATTCACTTTTCAATACAGTGAAGGCACTGTTCATTGATGCCTGAAGTGCTGTCCGATCATCATTTTTAATATGTTGTTGCACCTCGGGAAGGGAGGCGACAAAACGGGCTAAGGTCGTTGCCAGTCGCTGCTCTGCATCGATCTTTTGCAACACTTGCTGATACAAACCGGTTAACTCTCTTTTTTCAGCCGTTTGCACAAGACTATGCATATCTTTAAACATGACAGGCATAACAATACTGCAAACGAGAATGATAAGAAGAAAGAAACCACCAAGAATTCTTGAACGGATACGCAGCCGGGAAAACATATACTACCTCGGATTTAACAAGCATCTACTAATAAAGTAATTACTGATGTTAAGAGGCTGACCAGGCGACCACAAGAATCTACATCAATACAACGAATGCAAACCTCATTTAATATCACCAGAATGGGGCTATGAGAGGTGACAGGCTAAGATCAGGCCCGCCACCAGAGAGATCAGATCTGAAGATGGGATCAGGCGGTCTGTGTCTGTAATAGCAGATGAGCCAGTTCGGCGAAACCAAGCCCGCCGGGCTGACTAAGAATCGTATTGGGGTGATCGGTCATTTGCGCCAGGTAGGGCTGGATATTTGCTACGCCAAACGTGTGTCTGAAGAAACCAAACATCACCTCGTCATTGGGTGAGTCCCCCACATAGGCAACCTGTTCAACCATCTCAGTATCACTCAGCTGATACTTGTTCTGTAACAGTCTTCTGGCCATCGCCAGCTTACTATACTCACCAAACCAGGCGTTGATATGGATCGAACTGACCCGGGCATTGGCCCCCTGACTCTGGAAAAATGTCACCACCTGTGTGATCTGATCCGGGGTCAGACAGCCATCCTGGCGGTAGTCGAGTGCCACATCAGCAAGACGGTAAGCCTGGTCTTTAGCCAATTTAATCTCAGGTATAATGCACTTCAAATTAGAAGTGAGCGCTAACAAACGCTTTTGATAGGCATGCCGTTCGGCCTCTTCATGCCAGCTGTGCAACTGCAGCTGACCCTCGGAATTCAGCTGCATATGAAAGGCTCCATTTTCACCAATCACCGCATCGACTGGCCACAGACGCATAATCTGATCACACCAGCCGCCACAGCCTCCCGTCACCGGAATTACCCGGATGCCTGCATCCTGCAAGTCATAGAGTGCCTGTAGCGTCTGTGGCAAGAGTTTCCCCCCGGTGGTGATGGTGTCATCAACGTCGGTGAGCAGATAGCGAATGCCACTGGGCAGAAGTGAGACGTCCAAAGGCGGTACCATAGTGTTCATAGCTGTCCTGTTTCAATAATGTCGAGCTCGCTGTCCAGTAACAGCTGGCGGTGTAACGGGTCGGTCAGTTCATCGGTGATGATTTTGCTCAGGGCGGTAAACGGTACAACCTGAACCATCGCCCGACGCTTCCACTTGCTCTGGTCGGCCAGCAAAATAGCCTGACCGCAGTTTCGCAGAATGGCTCGGCTGACATCCGCTTCCAGCGGATCAAAATCCATCAACCCACGGCCCTCATCCAGCGCACCGGTACCGATGATGCCAAAATCAACACGGAAGTTATCCAGAAAGCGGGTAACATTCTCGCCCACCAGGTCACGGTCGTTATGGCGCAGCTGGCCGCCACTGACTAAGACCTCGATCTCCGGCTGTTCGCAGAGTATGCCAGCAACATTAAGGTTGTTGGTGACGATTCGCAGCCGTTTATGGTTGATCAACGCCCGGGCCGCATGGGACACGGAAGTGCCGATACCGAGCATGACCGAAGCACCATCCGGTATCCGCGCAGCCAGCGCCAACGCCATCTGCTGTTTAACCTCAGAATTGATCATCTCGCGGGAGTGAAACGAGATATTCTGATTCGCCGTCGGCAGACCCACGCCGCCATGCAGTCGGCGAACCAGCCCCAGATCACACATATGATTGATATCTTTACGGATCGTCTGACTGCTGACGCCAAACTGATCAGACAGACTATCCACCTCCAACTGATCAGATTCCTGCAGCAGGTTCAGAATAATGTTCTGACGCTCATTGAGTTTCATTGTATGTAATAAAGTCCTGCGGGTTATCGGTGATCACGCCATCAATTCCCCAGTGCCAGAGAGAAGCGACCTGTTGCGGATCATTGGCGGTCCAGCAATACAGCTGGAACCCCTGTTGTTTGATCTCGGCAACACAGTGCTGACTCAGATAGCGCCAGTTGCAGTGAATACTGAACAGATTGAGTTCGCGGGCCTGTGTCAGCCAGTCATCCGGTAGCTCATCACAGATTAGCCCCAGTGCAATCCGGGGCGCACTGCGGGCAACTTCAGCCAGCACCGGCAGTTCAAAACTGGAGATCAGCAGCCGTTCTTCAGGAAAACGTCCCTTCAGGGTATCAATCACCACTTGCGCAGTGAGTTGCGGGTCAAAGCTATGACTCTTAATCTCCAGATTTAAACCGGTACCCTGAGCCTTCAGCAGATCGAGAACATCAGTAAGTAACGGCACCGGCTCAGCCGGCCATTCAGGGTAGAGCGCCGCATTGTTGACCCCCTCAAGATCGGCCGGCAGCAGTGCCGATAACTTACCGCCATGATCACTGCAACGGTCCAGCGTGGCATCATGATGAACAACCGGCGTGTGATCTTTCAGCAGGGTAACATCCAGCTCCACCCAGCGGGCGCCGACAGCGGCCGCTTTGGCAAAACCGCCGAGGGTATTTTCCGGCGCCAGGCTGGGAACGCCGCGATGTCCCATAATCCGGGAAGGTTTAATCCGCATAGCGCACTCCTAGTTAATGCGTTGTTGTGACTTAGCGCAGAACAGATGCAGTTCATCGCAGTCGAAATAGAGCGGCAGAATAGCCTGATTATCAAGATTGCGGAACTCCCGGTTCAGGCGCACCACCAGCTCGTCACCCGAGCCGCCAATCCGTCCATACACCAGTGTATCAGCACCCAGCGGCTCTAACAGATCAATATGCAGCATCAGCTGATGAGCATAGTCCGGTTTGCGATGCATATGTTCCGGACGCAGCCCGACAACCACCGCTCCGTTAAAGTCCGGCGGGTTTGCCAGGGTGATCGTCTGGTCACCCAGCGTCAGGGCTCCCTCGTGCAACTGAGCCTGGATAAAGTTCATCGCCGGTGAACCGATAAACCCCGCCACAAACGGAGTCTGCGGGCGGTTATAGATATCCATCGGCGTGCCAATTTGCTCAGCAACGCCGCCATTCATCACCACCAACCGGTCCGCCAGGGTCATCGCCTCCACCTGATCATGGGTCACATAGACAGAGGTTATCCCCAGCTTACGCTGCAGCCGCTTGATCTCAATGCGCATCTGTACCCGCAGTTTAGCGTCCAGATTGGACAGTGGCTCATCAAACAGAAAAACCTTAGGGTTACGCACAATCGCCCGGCCCATCGCAACCCGCTGACGCTGCCCACCGGAGAGCTGTCCGGGTTTACGTTCCAGCAACGCGTCCAATTCAAGAATAGCCGCAGTCTGACGCACCAGCCGGTCGATCTCAGCTTTATCAACACCCCGGTTTTTCAGGCCATAGGCCATGTTGTTATAGACATTCATATGGGGATAAAGCGCATAGTTCTGAAACACCATAGCGATATCCCGTTCTGCAGGCTCCAGATCGTTCACCCTGCGCTGATCAATTTCCAACGTGCCCTCAGTGATCGCTTCCAATCCTGCGATCATCCGCAACAGAGTGGATTTACCACACCCGGAAGGCCCCACCATCACAATCAGCTCACCCTCGCGCACATCCAGATCAACACCGTGTATCGCCTGGTGACCGTTGGCATAGGTTTTCTTAAGATTTTTCAGATTCAAAGTTGCCATGGGATACCTTATTTTTCAGTCTCAACCAGACCTTTTACAAACAGCCGCTGCATCAGCACGACCACCAGCACCGGAGGGAGCATCGCCAGCACGGTGGCGGGCATAACCACATTCCAGGCGACCTCATCGTCACCCACCGCAAGCATCCGCTGAATGCTCATCACCACGGTGTAGTAGTTCTCATCATTGGTCACCAGCAGGGGCCAGAGATACTGATTCCAGCCATAGATAAACATAATCACGAACAGTGCCGCGATATTGGTGCGGGATAACGGCAGCAGAATATCAAAGAGAAAACGGATCGGACCGGCACCATCCACCCGCGCCGCTTCGAGCATCTCTTTGGGAATGGTGAGAAAAAACTGCCGGAACAAAAAAGTTGCCGTCGCACTGGCAATCAGCGGCAGGGTCAGACCGGTGTAACTATCCAGCAACCCCAGACTGGCCACCACTTCAAAGGTCGGAATAATCCGCACCTCCACCGGCAGCATCAGCGTCATAAAGATCATCCAGAAGCTGAACAGACGAAAGCGAAACTCAAAGAAGACGATGGCGTAGGCGGCCATCATCGAGATGACAATTTTACCGATGGCGATCCCCAGCGCCATAATCAGGCTGTTCAGTAGCAGGGTACTGACGCTGACACCCACCGCGTCGGCGGCGTCACCGAACAAAATCCGGCTGTAGTTTTCCCACATATACTCACCGGGCCAGAACGGCAGGGTACCGCTCATAATCATATCCGAGCTGTGGGTAGAGGCGACAAATGCGATCCACAGGGGCAGCGCAACCAGTGCGATGCCCAGCCAGATAACCAGATGGCTGAAGAGCGTCAGCCAGCGACGATTCTCAACCATCAGTACTGCACCTTACGTTCGATAAACTTAAACTGGATAATCGTCATCGCGCCAACGATAAACATCAGAATCACTGACTGAGCCGCTGATGAACCCAGATCGAGGCCGATAAAACCATCATCAAACACCTTATATACCAGGGTTCGGGTAGAGCTGCCGGGGCCGCCCTGAGTCACCGCATGGATGATGCCGAAGGTATCAAAGAAGGCGTAGACGATATTAACCACCAGCAGGAAGAAACTGGTGGGCGAAAGCAGCGGAAAGATAATATCCCGGAAGCGCTTCATAGGACCGGCGCCATCAATGGCCGCCGCCTCAATCAGTGAGCGGGGGATCGACTGCAGACCCGCGAGAAAAAACAGAAAGTTATAGCTGATCTGCTTCCAGGCAGCGGCAATAATCACCAGCAACATCGCCTGATGACCATTCAGGGAGTGGTTCCAGCGAATCTGTACCAGCTCCAGCAGATAGGTCATCACGCCGATAGTGGGGTGAAACATAAACATCCACAGCACCCCGGCAACCGCCGGAGCGACAGCATAAGGCCATACCAGCAAGGTTTTATACAGTGCAGCGCCGCGGATTACCCGGTCAGCCATGACTGCCAGCAGCAGGGCAGAACACATCGACAACAGGGTTACGCCAATGCCAAAGATAAAGGTGGTGGCAAAACTGGAGTAGTACGCTTCGCTGTGCAACAGCTCATTGAAGTTATCAAACCAGACAAACTCGGAAGATAAACCAAACGCGTCTTCAATGAGAAAAGACTGTTTAACCGCCTGCAGCGCAGGCCAGACGAAAAATACCAGCGTTATCGCCAATTGCGGCGCCAGTAACAGCCAGGGCAGCAGGCGATGATTATAGGTTGAGATACGGGACATCTGTATTCCAGATCGAGCTAAACAGAAAATGGGACTCAGTCGCTAAGTAAAAAAGGGCCGGACGTAGTTTCCGGCCCATCAACACTCACCCGAGGGTTTAGCTGTTGCTACGTTCAAACTTACGCAGCAGCTCGTTACCACGCTTAACCGCATTGTCCAGCGCATCTTTTGCCGTTGCTTTACCCGCCCAGACGTTTTCCAGCTCTTCGTTGATAATGTCGCGTATCTGCACGAAGTTACCCAGACGCAACCCCTTAGAATTAGCCGTCGGAGTGCCGGACGTCATCTGTTGAATCGCCACATCAGTACCCGGATTTTCAGCATAGAAACCCTGTTTTTTGGTCAGCTCAGCCGCCGCATGGGTGATCGGCAGATAACCGGTGAACTGGTGCCAGTCAGCCTGAATTTCAGGGGAGGAGAGGAAGGTATAGAACTTCGCCACGCCTTTATACTCTTCCTGCGTATGGCCTTTCAGTGTCCACAGGGTCGCACCACCGATAATGGTGTTCTTCGGTGTGCTGATCGCTTCTTTCCAGTACGGTAGCTCAGACACACCAAACTCAAATCCCTGAATGCTGGACTTCACCCCGGCATAAGAGGCAGAAGAGTTCATATACATGGCACACTCACCGGTATAGAACTTAGGCGCGCTGTCCGAACGGCGACCGCCATAACTGAAAATACCCTCTTTCTGCCACTCAGCCAGCTGCGTGATATGTTTCACATGCAGCGGACTGTTGAACGCCAACTCGGTATCCAGACCGGAGAAACCGTTGTTCCTGGTTGCAAAAGGGATGTCATGACGGGCGCTGAAGTTTTCCAGCTGCACCCAGGACTGCCAGCCGGTGGTAAAACCACACTTGTATCCCGCATCCAGCAACTTCTTGCCTACGCTACCCATCTCTTCCCAGGTTTTTGGTGGTTCAACACCCGCCTTGGCCAACGCATCTTTGTTGTAATACAGCACCGGAGTAGAGCTGTTGAATGGCATAGAGAGCATCTTGCCATCGTTGGTGGAGTAATAACCGGTCACCGCTGCCAGATAGTCAGACGAGTTAAATGGCTCCTGGGTATCGGCCATCAACTCATAGGTCGGGTAAACCGCGCCTTTAGCAGACATCATAGTGGCAGTGCCCACTTCAAACACCTGCACAATCGCCGGCTGTTTCTTCGCCCGGAAAGCCGCAATGGCAGCCGTCATGGTCTCGGTGTAGTTACCTTTAAAGACCGGCTTTACCACATAGTCACTCTGACTGGCGTTAAACTTCTCAGCGATCTCATTCACTTTCTCGCCCAGGCGACCGCCCATGGCGTGCCACCACTCAACCTCTGTTGAGGCCTGCACATGTGCAGCCAGAAGAGAAAGCGCCAATGCACCTACTGTTTTACGAAACATAATCCACTCCGTTTATGCGTTTCAAGAATTTACGTCATAGGGTCAGATGACCGGATAGGGAGTATTTAATCAGCTGAATATTTCAAATGAATAGCGATGATGTTTCATATGAATGACATTTCTATTTCAAATGAAAGCTTTGCTTGTGCAGCAGGAGAGGTGGTTAATTAAAACTTATAGCGGCGGACTCAGGTCTCTCAACCTGAGTCCTTTATGTCGGAAAAGCGGACCGGGGTGATGTAGTTCTGCCTGACGTTGTTCGGCTACTCAACAATCGCCGTGGACTTAATCTGCGCCCAAACCGGGTCGCCCTCAGTGACACCCAGGGTATGCAGAGAACGCTGGGTTAGACGACTCAGGATAAAATTATCCCCTATTTTCAAGCGCACCAGCGCGATACCGGGATGATCGCCATCACTGATCTGATCAACCTCGGCCTGCAGTACGTTGGCGATACTGCTGTTATGGTCTGCTGTCAGTGCCAGGCTGACATCCCGGGCCATCACCTGAAAACGCACCGTCTGCCCGGGGGTAAAATTAAGATCTCTAAGCCAGATATCGCCGCCATCAAAGCTGGCCCGCGCCAGATGCCACTCGGGCTGAATCTCGGTAATCCGTGCCTCAATAATCACGCTACCCGCATCACTGGCTTGCTCCGGCAGTTCAACATTAGCAAAAGTTTCATTCAGGGTGCCGAATGATTGCAGCCGTCCCTGATTCAGCATCACCACATGATCTGCCAGACGGGCCACCTCATTGGGCGCATGAGTGACATAGATAACCGGCATCTCCAGCTCTTCATGGAGTTTTTCCAGAAAGGGCAGAATCTCCCGTTTACGCGCCAGATCGAGTGCCGCCAGCGGCTCATCCATCAACAGCAGACGGGGATTAACCGCCAGTGCCCGGGCGATAGCAACCCGTTGTTTCTCTCCCCCGGAAAGCCGGTCGGGTTTTCGATCCAACAGATGGCCAATCCCCAGCAGATCAATAATCTTATCCAGTGAAAAACCATCATGCCGGTGCGGCTGACGTTTAAAACCATAGTTGAGGTTGGCTTTAACGCTCATATGGGGAAACAAGTTAGCGTCCTGAAAGACATAACCGATCGGCCGCTGATGGGTGGGAATAAAGATCTGCTCATCCTGCCAGATTTCACCCTTGACGCTGAGCTTACCCTCAGCCCGTTCCAGGCCCGCAATACAGCGCAGCAGGGTGGATTTACCCGACCCGGAAGGACCAAACAGTGCCGTAACCCCCTGAGAGGGCAGCTGCAGATCCACATCCAGCGCAAAGCCGTCATAACTGAGCTTAAATTGAGCATGAATATCAGCGCATAGAGACATCAGACTTTTCTTCTATTGGGGTTAAAGGTGTAGAGCAGCAACAGAATCAGAAACGAAAATATCAACATCGTGATCGCCAGCGAGTGGGCCTGACCATACTCAAGTGCTTCCACATAGTCATAAATCTGCACTGACACCACGCGGGAAACACCGGGAATATTACCGCCCACCATTAATACCACGCCAAACTCGCCTACGGTGTGGGCAAACCCGAGTATGCTGCCGGTGAGAAAGCCGGGCAGGGCTAATGGCATTGCCACACTGAAAAACCGGTCTAACGGACTGGCGCGCAGGGTTGCCGCCGCTTCCAGGTAGTTCTCGCCAATGTTTTCAAACGCCAGCTGTATCGGCTGCACCACAAAGGGCAGGGAATAAAACACTGAGGCCACCACCAGTCCGGCAAAGGTAAAGGGTAGGGTGCCGATGCCCAGCGCTTGTGTTATCTGGCCGACGAAGCCTTGCGGCCCCATCGCCAGTAACAGATAAAAACCTAACACCGAGGGCGGCAGCACAATCGGCAGAGCCACCAATGCTTCAAAAAAAGATTTCAGACGGCTGCGGGTATGCGCCAGCCACCAGGCAATCGGTGTACTGACCAGCAGGAGCAGCAGGGTCACAATGCTGGCCAGCTTAACCGTTAATAATATTGCCGCCCAATTTCCATCACTGAACATCGGTGAGACTCCCGAGCTGTTTAGAGTTTATAGCCGTAGGATTTGATAATAACCGCAGCACGTCCGGACTTGAGATAGTCAAGTAACTCAGTGGCCGCAACATTATCTTTACCCTTGTTTAACAACACCGCATCCTGACGAATCGGCGCATACAGATCAGCAGGGACAATCCAGCCGGACCCAGCACTGAGCTTGCCCTCTTTCATCACCTGTGACAGTGCGACAAAACCCAGCTGCGCATTCCCGGAATACACAAACTGATAGGTCTGGGCAATATTCTCACCCTGCACCAGTTTGGCTGAAACGCTGTCGTAAAGCCCGAGTTTCTGTAGTGTTTCCACCGCCGCGGCCCCATAGGGTGCCAGTTTAGGATTCGCCAGCGAGAGATGCTTAAAGCGGTCTGAGCTGAGAATATCAGGACTGTCTGCAGCGACAAAGCCCTCCTCAGCAGACCACAATATCAGTGAACCCTGGGCGTAGGTAAAACGACTGCCCGGTACGCTCCAGCCCTGTTCCTCAAGCTTCTGAGGCTTGGCCGCGTCGGCAGAGAGAAACACTTCAAAGGGGGCTCCGTTCTGAATCTGAGCAAAAAACTTGCCCGATGACGCAAACGTAAGCACCACCCTGTGGCCGGTCTGTTGCTCAAATTCCGCGGCGATCTCCTTCATCGGTGCGGTGAAATTGGCCGCTGTGGCCACCTGTACGGTCTCAGCCTGGGCAGCTGCAAAGCCAAAAAACAATGCACAACCGGTTATCAAACGTAACATCTGTTTCATCATTAAAATCCTTTTACTCAATCGGTTAACAGGCTACGGCCAGGATGACGTTGGACGATTTAATCAGCGCGGTAACCTCACTGTCGATTTTCAGCCCCATATCGGTGACACTCTCGTTGGTAACAATCGCGGTCAGGGTCTTCCCCCCGGGCAGCTCAATAATCACCTCCGCGTTAACCGCCCCCTCATGACAGCGAACCACTTTACCGGTGAGCTTATTGCGAGAACTGGTTTTGAGGTTGTTATTGCTGGTCAGAATCACCCATGATGATTTGATCATGGCATAGGCATCGTCGCCCACCTTCAGCTCCAGATGTTCAACGCTATCGCAGGTGATGTTGGAGACAATTTCATCCCCACCACCGATGTCGAGCACCACCTCGGCGTTCACCTCGCCGGTTTTAATACGTTTGATTTTGCCTAAAAACTGATTCCGTGCGCTGGTTTTCATATCGTATCTCCTGATGATTTTGTAATAGGACTCAAAATCTTCCATCACACGGTTGAGTTGACTCAAAACCCGCTCCCGCTCTTTATCAAGACGCCGGTATGCAGACACCAGCCGACGACCATTGACGGTCAGCACTGCACCGCCGCCATTGCGTCCACCCACCCGTCGTTCAACCAGCGGGGCTTCAGCAAGGTTGTTAATCGCTTCAACAGCGTCCCATGCGGTTTTGTAACTCATCCCCATAAGGTTTGCTGCTGCAGTAATCGAGCCACAGGCGTCAATCTGCTCCAACAACTCCAGATGGTCGTATTTACGACCACGCCCCATCAGCGGGCCTTTATCCTGTTTCTGCTCGACCGGTTTCTTCATTTTGATCTCCTCAACCACAGGCTATTGAAAATAGTGTGATATAGAATGACTCCTAAAATAAGCGCTATAACGTACCACTATATAGCGATAGGCATGACCGAGTAAAACTAAGACCTCTGCAGGCTTATAGCCCGTCAACCACGCTTAATCAGCCGTACCTGATCACTTGCCATCCGATCACTCGCAATCAGATCACTCAACCGTTATTAGGTACAACTACATAGCGTAAAGCATAAGATATGCCATTCACTAACTCATTGTAAATAAAGGATTGTCTGTTTTTTATGTTGTCGTGTTTACGACAAAACAACAGAGAGAAACGCAGACAAACAGAACTCGCTGTGCTTTTTACGACACAACACCCACCCTGGCAGCCGGAAAAGTAGAGACTCTGTCGTCGCCATTGCCAACAGGAAACATGACAGATATCAATAGAATGCCGGATGCTAGCCATAGGTATCATTGTTCCCCCACAGATAGTCCATATGATGATCGAAAAATAACCATACAAAAGAAATGGATTAAGGGAGAAAAACAGATGCAACAACAGAAGCAGGGAAACCCCGCTGTCGTCGGGCTGGGGGGCTTCGGATTAACGACGATGGTGCTGCAGTTTCACAACGTGGGCTGGATGGGCATCGGCCCGGTCATCTGGCTGGGGCTGATCTTTGGCGGTCTGGCGCAGATGATCGCGGGGTTTCAGGAAAAATCCACAGGCAACAACTTTGGTTACTGCGCCTTTACCGCCTACGGCTCTTTCTGGATCTCACTGGCGTTGCTGCTGATCGGCAACCAGTTCAACATCTACGTCTCCAGCAAGACCGATATCGGCTGGTTTCTGGTGGCATGGACGCTGTTCACCGCGATTCTGTGGATCGGCGCAATGCGGATTCACGGGGCCATGGCCACCA
The DNA here is from genome assembly GCF_937127095.1 of uncultured Amphritea sp. Taxonomy (GTDB): domain Bacteria; phylum Pseudomonadota; class Gammaproteobacteria; order Pseudomonadales; family Balneatricaceae; genus Amphritea. Next base: position 26,256 of record NZ_CAKZLP010000076.1, on the reverse strand, counting down.
CCTTCACACTGCTGCTGATCGGCTTTATTCTGCTGGATCTGGCGCATTTCGGTTATCCACAACTCACCGTCGTAGCCGGGTATGAACTGATGCTCACTGCGCTGGCCGCCTGGTACATGATGGCGCACGTGATTTTCGCCGACGTATTTGGTCGCAACATCCTGCCAGTGGGCAACCCCTGGATCAAAGTCTGAGAGGAGATCATCATGCATTCTATTCGCAAACTTACCCGAGCAGCGCTGATAGCACTCACGCTGACAGTCACGACACTACTCACTCATAGCGCCGCAGTCGCCGACGAAAGTGCCGCCACGCCTGATGAAGTGGTCACCAAAGTTTGGGGCGCAGCCAAAGTGTTGCAAACCAAAGGGGCCTCCGCCATTCCTTCGCTCAACAATGCCGATGGCCCCTGGGTCTGGAAGGACAGTTATGTGTTTGCCTTTGATTGTCGGCTTGACCGGATGGTGGCGCATCCGATGCGCCCGGACCTGGTGGGTCGCCCGATCATGCAGGTCACCGACAATAACGGCAAATACATCTTTAAAGAGTTATGTGCTGCGGCCACGGCAAAAAATGGTGGCTGGGTTGAATATCAATGGACCAAACCGGGGGCGGGGCAGACATCGCGTAAGTTAAGTTACGCAGTGACCGCCGACCTGGCCTTCTCCACCGGCATTCAGGTTGCCGCCGGTGTCTACGATGAAACACTGTCACTAGAGCAGCTTAATAAGATGACCGCAGAGATGGCAGACCCGGGCAATTACAGCCACTAAGCCAGTTCAAACAGGAAAAAGCCCGCAAGTGCGGGCTTTTTGTCATCGACAGCAACGCTATCAGACTGAAATACACTCAGGGCAGGGCGCGGATGGCGAACACTGGTAAAGACCCGCTTCATTCAGCGGTGCCGCCGCATTACTGCGTGATCCCAGATAGAGCAACTTATCTTTTTCCGGCAGGGATGAGCAAGTCTCTTTATGCACTACAAACTCACCCGCTGCATTTGCACCCTTTTCAACATAGAACTTAGCCATTTCGATCTCTCCTATAATTATCTGTCTGTGGCAGAGCAATACTCTCTCTAGCACATCAATGACCGCGAAAGCCTGACTAAACAGCCCGACTAAATGCCCGACTCAAGAGTTCTACTCAAGCGCTCTACTCAAAAGCGCTGCTAAAAAGCTGAGCGGGGTTGTAGGGTATTCAACCTTTGTAAGGTAATTTTGTGCCCTACAGGACAAAACCGGGCCATTTGTCACCCACAGTCGCGGTCTACAGAAGACAGAGCAAAAACTATTCCGGGTTATAACGACAGGAGGATTTAAAGGCTCAATCAGCGAAAACGCTGCATTAAATACCGTAGGTTGGGATGAGGAACGAATCCCAACAAGATAGAAAGCAAATGCCTCAGGCTACGAAGTCAATTAATCTGAGCCTATTGATCCCCACTTATTCTTCATATAGTAACCGCTGCTCAACCTTCACAACGAAAGCAATGTAACCGCCTGAAGTTAAAACATTTCAGCTATAAGATCGGTTTTTTCGATCTATTTTTATATTTAATTCGAATTTTACTTGCTGTTTTCTCGTCCTAAGATAAAACCTCAACGCACAATATCCCTACCAGGATGCAGGAGAGCAAGATGAAAATTAATCTGAAGGTTCGCCATGTTTCTATAAAAAAAGGGCTGGAAGAGTATGTCCGCCGGCGGATGACGTTTGCGCTGGCATCAAGATATGACCAAACAAATCAAATTGATGTCACGCTTTCCGACATTAATGGCCCGCGAGGGGGAAAAGACAAGCGCTGCCAGGTACGCATCGTGATTGCAGGGCAGCGCGACATCGTCATAGACGATGTGCAGCAAAACTGGCAGGAGGCGATTGATAGCGCCGCCTGCCGGGCCAGCAGAACGCTCACACGACGCCTGGCACGCATACGCAGCAAGGGCATCCGTCCCAAAAACAGGCTGCTCAACGAATCGCAGCTGGGGACAGCAACAGAATACGACGAATATTTGTCTGTAGCAGGAGAACACTAATGGACAACCCTATCAGCTCAAGCCCGGCATATGCTGCGGGCTCCGACTCAACCCGTGTACAGAACCGGGTACTTAAAAACACCTATATGCTGTTGTCGATGACACTGCTGTTCAGTGGCGCGACTGCAGGCCTCTCCATGGCACTGAATCTGCCACATCCTGGCATCATTATTACCCTGGTTGGCTACTTTGGTTTGCTGTTCGCCACTTCCAAGTTTCGTAACAGCGGTGTAGGCATCGTCTGCGTATTTGCACTGACCGGATTTATGGGCCTGACCCTCGGGCCGATACTGAGTGCCTATATGAGCTTGCCAAACGGCGGACAGATCATCATGAACGCCATGGCGGCAACCGGGGTGATCTTCCTCGGCCTGTCAGCCTATGTTGTCACCACCAATAAAGACTTCAGCTTTATGGGCGGTTTTTTAACGGTCGGCATTCTGGTGGCGTTCCTGGCCGGTATCGGCGCGTTTTTCTTTGAAATAGCGGCGCTGTCTCTGGTGGTTTCAGCGATGTTTGTGCTGTTAATGTCGGGTCTCATCCTGTACGAAACCAGCAACATCATCCACGGCGGTGAAACCAACTACATCATGGCGACAACAACACTGTTTGTGTCGATATTCAATCTATTCACCAGTCTGCTTCATCTGATGGGATTCATGAATGATGAATAAAACCGCATAAAACAAGGGTGTCACCATGACAGGTGATACCCGTTTTTCAAACTGGACAGGGGAGGAGGCGGACGCACCTCCGACCCTCCCGAAGGCCCGGCACATCTGCAACAACCATCATTAACCACCGCATAACACAACCCGCCAAAAAACAGGAGCGCACCTCGCGCCCGGCAACAAAACCTGACTTAACTCCGGTGATACACCTTCAGTAAACTCACCACAGAGGACACCGAGGGCACAGAGATAAAGCGACAGGGGAGCTCCGCACGGCTGAAGCATCAAGAGTTAGAATTGTTAAGTTTGGATCAATGACTCTGACACTATTAATCTTGCCTCCTCTCTTGAGGCACATAGTGATATCTCATCCACCAAGAACTTCACTCACGTAACGATCAGGGATTAGATAAGATATATGACAGAACGCACCCTGCAGTCAGCAGTCAGCAGTCAGCAGTGTTGGTAATTATTATGGATGGAAGTACGCCAATGGCGTATCATGGAGGATAGATGATTATTGTAGAAACTCCTATATTCACAAAACTCATCAAAGAGATGCTGAGTGATGACGAATATAAATGCCTTCAGGAAGTGCTTATAACTCGTCCAGATTCTGGAGACCTGATAAAAGAATCAGGCGGGCTTCGCAAAATCCGTTGGAGTCAACAAGGCACAGGGAAAAGCGGTGGAGTACGTGTCATTTACTATTGGGCAGTCGACGATCATCATATCCGTATGCTGTATGTCTATCCCAAAGGCAAACAAGACAATTTGACGAAAGCACAAGTGGCACAATTGAAAGCCATAGTTGAAAGGTGGCAAGCATGAATGATGAAATGTTTAATGAGCTTTTAGATAGCGTCCAGCAGATGGATGAGATTGTAAAAGAGAGCAAAAAAGCATCTCGTACCTTTGATTTTCCTGACCCCGAGGTTAAGGCAATTCGTGAACGTTTGGGCGTTTCTCAGGAAAAGTTTGCAACGATTCTGGGCGTAAGCAAGCGTACTTTAGAAAATTGGGAGCAGGGGCGTCGGCACCCTACGGGAGCTGCCCGATCACTTTTACGGGTGGTCGAAGCCGATCCGGAACATGCCTTAAAAGCACTGAGCGCATAAAACAGATCGTGCTTAATCCCTGATTGAAGTTTTACATTAGCAGAAAAGCTCGTCACGTCACCGTCGGGTGACCATCGAATGGTCAGCACTATTCATCGTTATTCGATAAATAAATTTGCCACCTTTATGCGGATCTGAGCCTTTGATTTTCATATATGATCAAGTTGAAGTAGTGTTGACTTGCAAATAATACTGCCCTACTATTTCCTCTTATGCAGTCGGCTATTGAGTTTGATACTCACCGTTCCACTATTCCGCTCCCCTCTGATGCACGGGAGGTTTCAACTGCAATACCGAATTTTATTCGGTTTATCATTTTTGTGAAACCTAACTCCGTCAAATTTGGAGGACGATATGTGCAGGATAGATGCGCCTTTTGGCGACCATTCCCTTAATGAAAGTACAGACCCTGTTGAACGCTTTATCCAAGCGCTCGATGAACATAGTGTTGATGGCAATTTCCGTTCATTACTTACTGAACATTTTTCTAAAAACTGGAAGCAGGTATTTAGGGAGATTGAACCCCTTGAAGAAGCACTGAAATGTGCTCAGCAGCATAGTTCCGATTACAATAAGTTTTCTGAATTCCTGTCATCACCATCAGTGGCGTTTCGGCTGAGTTTAGAATTTACTCATAAAAAAGCAGAGTATCTTACTGGAAAATCTAATCGTGACTGCCCACTATTAGATTTTGCAATTGAGGTAGCAAGAAAGACCTTTCCTAAGTCTGCTTATAGTTTTTATAAATTAGTGTCGGAGAAAGCAATCAACGAAAAGTTTAACGACGTTTTTTTGTCTATTTTTTATGAAAACGACTACTGCTTATCAAGTGCCTTCTTTAATGATGAAGCTCTGACTTCTTTAGATTTTTCTGACAGGTCACGCTTTTTCCTAAATTACTTTAATAGCATTGCTGGAGATTATGACTCTCAGCCCCACTATCTCTTTTCGATACTGAATGAAGGGATTCTTTACAGTTCTAAAAAACCCAATTCAAATGAGCTTTTACGCGGAATTACTTTTTTAAAGTCTTGGCTTAAACATGATGCTCAAGCGGGTCGATTAGGTTATGAATGCAGAACATTGGTAGATATAGCAACTCTTGATTGGTACTACGGTTTTCAACGAGCAATCCAGTCCATTGGCAAAAACCAGTGTTTAGACAAAAACACTTTGTCATCTGCTGAAGAATGGTTGCAAAAAACATGGAAAGAGTTAAAAACCGAGTATTTTACTAACGCAAATTTAATCTCTGCTACAAATTTGGAGATTGAGTGCTGGGCAAAAGGCTTAGATGACTTCTTTATTAGTTTGTGCAATACCTGTTTTGATAACGACTCACCAGTCGAAGAGTGGCAATTACACTATGATAATTGTCTGATTCAGCTTTGTTCTAAGTTAAGCTCCTCACAAGTAGAGGCTTGGATAAAATGGACGATTAACGAAGATATTCAGTCAACTCTGCGGACTGAAAGAGCTAGCAATCTTTCGTACAGTAAGAAATGGTGTGAAAAGAAGCATAGTCCTACTTGGAAAAAAAAATTTCTTGAAGCGTTTCATAATGTCGATATAGAAAGCCAACTTCGTCTCTTAGATGCTAAGTATCCTTTTCATGGAGAAGGCGTATACCAAGAAGGTAAAAATTGGTGGAACGAACTCCTTAGAAATCTGATCAATAATGTCAACTTCCCTAATGAGTTAACCCCAAAATGGGCAATGGTCACAAGACATAAGCTTCTCGACGAGGAAAGAAAACCCTTCATTGATAAAAGTATCGGTATCCTCAGGGGGAATATCTCCAAAGGAATTAAGCCTGAACATGATCAAGAGCTAAAGCAGTTGTTATCAGAATTCGACCGCTTAGATGCACCAAAGTCTCTGCGTCATCGCTTAATGCTAATGCGCTCATCAAACAAGCCCTTTGCTGATGAATCCATTTCCCGATTTAGTTCACTTAATGAGGACCAGGCAGTTAACTGGTATTCGCCACTGGACATTCTAGCTACTGATTGGTTTTCATATCAAAAACAGCCCCAGAGGGGTGAATCCGCCACCGATTGGAGTAAAGCTAAGTCTGAATGTTATGAGTTTTTTTCACATAGGTTAGCTGAGTTTTGCCTCAGTCGACTTCGACTACGAAAAGGTGAAAAAACCAACAATGGAAAATACGATCCAGACCAAGTTATTGAAGCCTCACCGATTTGGCGACAAGGCTATTTGAAAGCCCTTGGTGAGCTGGGTTTTGATCTCAATGGCAAAGCCCACAAAACAGTATATTTCACGCAACAGCATGATCCGGATGAAAGTGTTCGTAAGATCGCTAAGGAATGCTACCGCCTGGTGCGACGTAACTCAAACAAAACACGCTCTATTGAAGATCTTAAACGTGCAATTATCGCTGCAGAGTGGTGGTTACTGATCTGTCAAAGGCGCGAGTTGAATGAGGATGTGAACTACGAAGAGGCTCTGAAAGTCAGACGCCGCTTACTTCGTAATCCACAACTTTAACACCCCATCTAAAAACTTGGTGTACTGGAGCCAGATGCTCCTACCCTGACGCCCTGCGTCCGCCATGTAAAAACTTCACGATCTGCTAGCCAGATCGTCAAGGAGTATACGTATGCACGCAAAAGAAACTAAAGTTGCAGTTAATTTATCTGTGACCTATTCATTAGTAACTATCATTCCTGTTGATATATTTGATCTAAATTGGCTGCTCACAAGCGTGAACTACTTCAGCGGGCAACTCGCCGACAGTGGAAAGGTAGCAGCTATTAAAAACACATTTAATTTAATCAGCTTACTTCTCTATGTTCTCTTAAATCATTTGGGAGCTATTCATGAAAAGGTATAGCTCTGATAAAGACTGGAATGTATATCTAAATTGCTTGGTTAAGTTCGGATGGGTCTACAAAAGATGTAGTAAGCATGGTCGATTGACCCATCCGAACGGTTCAAGGTCAATCACAGTTCCTTGTAGCCCTAGCGATCGTAATAGCTTAAAAAAATTTAGGGCACAAATTAAAAAGATGCACTGATTAAAAAGTAAAGTGGTGAAGCCCTTTTACCTAAGAGCTCCTCAAAAAAAACGCAAATAAATCGGCTAAGCCTACCAAACAATGGGCGATTTTTAGATTATGAAGGTTTTTATTCGATAATTAGTTTGCTCAAACCCAAGCAATATTCAGACATAAAAAAGCAGCCATTTCGGCTGCTTCTTCGTTTATATCACCCTAAATGACACCCATCAAATATCCAGATTGGACACATTCAGCGCATTGGTTTCAATAAATTCTCGGCGGGGCTCTACTTCATCGCCCATAAGGGTGGTGAATAGCAGGTCGGCGGCGATGGCGTCGTCGATGGTGACGCGCAACATACGGCGCTGTTCCGGGTCCATAGTGGTTTCCCACAGCTGTTCCGGGTTCATCTCACCCAGTCCCTTATAGCGCTGGATGTAGTAGCCCCGCTTGGACTGCTCCATCAGCCAGTTAAGACCGGCAGTGAACTCAGTCGTCGCAAAGACACGCTCACCGCGCTTGAAGTAGGCAGTCTCTTCCAACAGGCCGTCCAGGGTTTCACCCAGGCTGGTCAGGGAGGCGTAGTCTCTCGATTCAAAGAATGACTGGTCGAAGGTGTAGTGGTGGCTGACGCCGTGCTGGATCACTTTAACACTGGGCAGGAAGATGCCCTGGTGCTCCATATCTTCAGCGGCGGATGAGGTGTAAACATCACCGCCATCCAGAGTATCACCCAGACCGTCACACACCCGGTCGATCCACTCGGCTACGGTCTGCTCATCTTTTAGCAGTTCAGGTGTCAGACGTGAGGTATACACCATCTGCCGCAGAATCGGCTCAGGATAAAGACGGCACAGACGGGCCAGCATCTTATCCACCGCACGATAACGGTTAACGATCTCTTCAAGGCCGGTACCGCTGATCGGTGGGGCATCGGCATTCACATGCATCGATGCGCCTTCCAGGGCGCCCTGAAGCAGGTAGTTTTCCAGCGCATCATCATCTTTCAGATACTGTTCCTGCTTACCTTTTTTGATCTTGTAGAGCGGTGGCTGGGCAATAAACACATGACCGCGCTCGATGATCTCCGGCATCTGCCGGAAGAAGAAGGTCAGCAGCAGGGTACGGATGTGCGATCCATCCACGTCGGCATCGGTCATGATGATGATGGAGTGGTAACGCAGCTTATCGGCGTTAAACTCTTCACGGCCGATACCGGTACCCAGTGCAGTGATCAGGGTGCCCACCTCAGCAGAGGCCAGCATCTTGTCAAAACGGGCTTTCTCGACGTTGAGGATCTTACCCTTCAGCGGCAGAATCGCCTGTGACTTACGGTTGCGACCCTGCTTGGCAGAACCGCCCGCAGAATCACCCTCCACCAGGTAGATTTCAGAGAGGGCCGGGTCTTTCTCCTGGCAGTCGGCCAGTTTGCCGGGCAGGCCAGCAATATCCAGTGCGCCTTTGCGTCGGGTCATCTCGCGGGCCTTACGCGCCGCTTCACGGGCACGGGCGGCATCGATCATCTTCATGACCACCGCTTTTGCGTCCTGCGGGTTTTCCTGCAGGTAGTCGTTCAGCTGTTCATACATCGCCTGCTCAACCGCGGTTTTCACCTCAGAGGAGACCAGTTTGTCTTTGGTCTGGGAGGAGAATTTAGGGTCGGGCACTTTCACAGAGACGATAGCGGTCAGACCTTCACGGCAGTCATCACCGGTGGTGCTGCCCTTGCCATTCTTGTTGAGCTTTTCGGCTTCAATATAGTTGTTCAGCGCCCGGGTGAGGGCGGTACGGAAGCCCGACAGGTGGGTACCCCCATCACGCTGGGGAATGTTGTTGGTGAAGGCGTGGATACTTTCCTGATAGCTGTCGTTCCACTGCATCGCCACTTCAACGCCAACGCCGTTTTCATGCATCACGTTGATGTGAAACATCTTGTTCGCCGGGGTTTTGTTGGTGTTGAGGTAATCAACAAAGGAACTCAGACCACCTTCGTAAGCAAACAGCTCCTCTTCGCCGCTACGCTCATCCTTCAGGCGGATCGCCACACCGGAGTTGAGGAAGGAGAGTTCGCGCAGACGTTTCGCCAGAATATCAAATTTAAACTCGAGCTGGTTGTGGAAGGTCTCTTCAGAGGGCCAGAAGCGCACTGATGTACCGGAGGTTTCGGTCTGACCCACCACTTTCAGCGGCTCATCAGGGACACCGTGGCGGTAGGTCTGTTCAAATACTTCACCTTTACGGCGGATCGTCAGTTTCAGCTCAGCCGAGAGGGCGTTTACCACGGAAACACCCACGCCGTGCAGACCACCGGAGACTTTATAGGAGTTATCATCAAACTTACCACCGGCATGCAGCACGGTCATGATAACTTCAGCGGCGGATACGCCTTCCTCTTCGTGCATATCGGTGGGGATGCCCCGGCCATTGTCCGATACGGTGACACTGTTATCCCCATGGATAACCACTTTGATCTCGCTGCAGTGTCCAGCCAGAGCTTCATCGATCGAGTTATCCACAATCTCGAAAACCATATGATGCAGACCAGTACCGTCGTCGGTATCGCCTATATACATTCCCGGGCGCTTACGAACCGCATCAAGTCCCTTAAGGACTTTAATACTGGAAGAATCGTATTCGTGATTTTCGCCGCTCATTCAGATCTCCTGGCTGTCTTACTGAGTGCTAAACGCACCCTTCTTGTATGTTGAAAAAACGCAGCTCGGCCTTATCGGACCAGTAACCGGTCAGCGCATCCCTGTCTACACAGGTGATAAAGCACTGGCTGGCCGTTTTTTCTAAATAGTTACAGAACAGTTGGCTATGGTTCTGATCCAGCTCTGACGGAAGGTCATCAATCAGATAGATGCAGGCCCGACTGTTCAACTTGTAAAATAAAACGCCCTGCGCCAGCTTAAGGGCGCTCACGACCACTTTCTTCTGCCCCCTGGAGAGACGTTCTGAAGCGGTGTGACCTTCAACCTTAAGCCGCAGGTCAGCCCGTTGAGGACCGGCACTGGTATAACCCTGGCGCAGATCGCGCTCAAAGTTTTCATCCAGCACCTGATCAAGGCCGCGTTTTTTATCCCATCCGGGACTAAAACTGAGATCGATGCTGATGCCCTCAAGCAGATCAGCAAGAATCATATCAAATTCGGGTTTTAATGCTTCAATATACAGTTCGCGATGCGTATTTAACTGTTCAGCATAGGTAATATATTCCCGGTCCCAGACCGCCCGAATACGTTGCTCGATTTTACCATATTTCAGCAGAGAATTTCTTTGTTTTAATACCCGTCTGAAACCACGCCAAAGCCTTATAAATTCGGGATTTGAATGAAATGCACCCCAGTCTAAAAACTGCCGTCGGATGGCCGGACTTCCCTCCAGAATCATGAAGGTTTCTGAGTTGATCACCTGGATGGGTAACAGCTCGGCCAGGGTGGTGATATCGATGTTATTTCCGGCGTAGCGGATGCGACAATCACTCTCCAGATTGCGCTCAACCCCTAATGGCTGGGTCACTCCGCTGCCCATCGCATCCAGCTGCGCAAACACCGTACAACGCTGCGCGCCGGTCTGTATCAGATGGTTGAGTTTATTGGTGCGGAACGAGCGGCACAGTCCCAGCAGATGGATCGCTTCAAGCACACTGCTTTTACCACTGCCGTTAGCGCCGTGGATGATGTTGATACCGGGAGAGGGTGACAGGGTCAGGTCGCTGATATTGCGAACCGCACGGATATTAAGTTGGGTTATCGGCATATCGGCATGTATAGAGGCGGGAGCGTTAAGAAGGGGGCCTGTGGCCCCCTGACAGGATTACATCCGCATCGGCATAACAACGTAGAGGGAGTTGGCGTCATCCAGCCCCTCGATCAGCGCACTGCTGTTAGAGTCGGCCAGGGTGAAGCGAACCACCTCAGAGCTGACAATCGACAGCACATCCAGCAGATAGTTAACGTTGAAGCCGATCTCCAGAGTATCGCCTTCATAATCCACTGCAACGGTTTCTTCCGCTTCTTCCTGCTCGGGGTTGTTGGCCATGACCTGCAGATAACCGTTAGTCAGCGACAGGCGCACACCACGGTATTTTTCGTTCGACAGAATCGCTATGCGGCTGAATACCTGGCGCAGTTCCTGCCGGGTGCCAAGCATAAACTTATCGCCACCCTGGGGAATAACCCGCTGATAATCAGGGAACTTGCCGTCAACCAACTTCGAGGTAAAGGTGAAGTCACCGGCATGGGCGCGAATGTGGTTGGCACCGACCACCAGTTTCACCTCGTCATCACCGCTCTGTAACAGACGGGCCAGCTCAAGGATACCTTTACGGGGCACGATAAACTGATGGTTGGTCGGACCGTTGGTGTCCACCTCAGCAACACTGGTTGCCAGACGGTGACCATCGGTAGACACAGCACGCAGGCTGTTTTCGGTGATCTCCAGCAGCATACCGTTGAGGTAATAACGAACATCCTGCTGCGCCATAGAGAAACCGGTCTGGTCGATCAGATGGCGTAACTGGCTCTGCAGTACATCCAGCTCAAAGGATTCCGGACTATCTTCAACATTGGGGAACTCAGCCGCTGGCAGGGTAGAGAGGGTGAAACGGCTGCGACCCGCTTTGATCACCATCTTCTGACCGGTAAGGGTCAGTTCGATCTGGGCAGAGTCTGGCAGGGATTTACAGATATCCATCAGCTTGCGTGCCGGAACGGTGATTGAGCCCGCTTCAGCCGGTTCATCCAGCTGCACCCGGCCAACCAGTTCAACTTCCAGATCGGTACCGGTCATCGACAGTTGATCGCCTTCGGCAACCAACAGGATATTGGAAAGCACTGGCAGAGTCTGACGACGTTCCACAACACCCGCAACCAACTGCAGGGGTTTAATTAGCGCTTCTCGCGAAATAACAAATTTCATCTTTTTGCTACCCTTAATTGATCAGCCTGTTACGCGGTCAGATGACGCAACAGATTCTGATAATCCTCTCTTATATCCGTATCGGTCTCACGCAGCGAAGCTACTTTACGACAACCATGCAGTACCGTGGTGTGATCCCGTCCGCCAAAAGCATCGCCAATCTCAGGCAAACTGTGATTGGTCAGCTCTTTAGACAGCGTCATAGCAACCTGTCGTGGCCGGGCTACAGAACGGCTGCGTCGTTTCGAAAGCAGGTCCGATACTTTTATCTTATAGTAATCGGCTACAACCCGCTGAATGTTATCAATACTAACCTGTTTATCCTGCAATGCCAGCAGGTCTTTCAGTGATTCTTTAATAAAAGGTGTGGTGATTGCATTTCCGGTGAAATGGGCATTGGCGATCACCCGTTTCAGTGCACCTTCAAGCTCCCGGACATTGGAACGAATTTTCTGTGCCAGGAAGAATGCCGCATCATCCGGCAGCCGCACCTGCGCCTCCTGAGCCTTCTTCATCAGGATTGCTACCCGGGTTTCCAGCTCCGGTGGTTCAATCGCCACGGTCAGACCCCAGCCAAAGCGGGATTTCAGTCGCTCTTCAACACCGTTGATCTCTTTCGGATAGCGGTCACTGGTGAGGATCATCTGCTGACCGCCCTCCAGCAGGGCGTTGAAGGTGTGGAAAAACTCCTCCTGGGAACGCTCTTTACCGGCAAAAAACTGGATATCATCGATCAGCAGCGCATCAACCGAGCGGTAATAGCGCTTAAAGTCATTAATGGCATTCAGTTGCAGCGCCTTCACCATATCGGCGACAAAGCGTTCGGAGTGCAGATAGACGATCTTGGCTTTCGGGTTGCGCTGTAGCATCTCCATGCCCACCGCATGCATCAGGTGGGTTTTACCCAGACCAACACCACCGTAGATAAACAGTGGGTTATAAGAACCGCCCGGGTTATCGGCCACCTGCTGTGCTGCTGCGAGCGCCAGCTGGTTGGACTTACCTTCAACAAAAGAGTTAAAGGTAAACGACTGGTTCAGATTGGACTGGTGCCGCACGCTGCCTTCAACATCAACGTTGCGCGAAGAGGAGGATAGGGCAGAGGACGGGACAATGATTTCCCGATGATTGATCGGCTGAAAGCTGCTGTCATCAATCGCCAGCTGATAGGGGGCGTTTTCTTCAATCGGCTGCGGCTTATCCACCGGCGCAGCACTATGGCTGTTGCGCGCAGATGAGAAAGACTCATTATCATCAAAACGGCTGGCGGGACGCCGGGGAGCGGTCGGCGGTGGCGCAGGTCGCACCGGTCTCTGCGAGAAACCATTCGCACGACCGGCAATATCAATACTCACCTTGGCGGCGATATCACCGCTGACCGTATTGACGATCTCACGGATCCGATTGAGGTATTTATCGCACACCCAGTCTTTAACAAAACGGTTAGGCGCCAGCAATACCAGCCCGGTATCAGACTCATCTGACACTTTGAGTGGCCTGATCCAGGTATTGTATTGTTGTGAGGGGAACTCATCCTGAAGATTCTGAAGACACTGTTCCCACAACTCAGCCGACATAGCTAATCCTTAAACATCCTCTGTTTTCACTGCTGGTGAGTGATCGAGAACAAGACCGTAAACGTAAAAAATATCAGCAGATAATACCCTTTAACCGCCCGCTTATCCACAGTTTGAAGCAAACTGTTACTAATTCTTTTCTGCATGTATTTCAATCAATTAGCAAAGAATCCACGGATAACGCGGGAAACAGAGCACAGCACAAAAAACTATCCATACGTTAAAAACAGTTAATATCCAGACCTATCAACAAGCTATATTATTGTTTTTAATATACAAAGCAGAGTTAGTAACAAATAATTGTGCATATCTGAATAAATTCATAAAGAGGCACTAAAACCCCGCCTCTATATAAGAAGGAATCTCGCAGCAATGGCACTGATGGTGCTTTTTTAGATTTCTTTGCAGGAATTGTTTGCAAAGCGAAAACGTTTTCTCTACAATTTCGCGTCTGTTTTTGACCGTGGGATTCAGCCAACCTTACTGATACCACCACACTGTATGTTAGTAGGACTGACCAATGAAAAGAACATTTCAACCAAGTAACCTGAAGCGTAAGCGTACTCACGGATTCCGTGCACGTATGGCAACTAAAAATGGCCGTGCGGTAATTAACCGTCGTCGCGCTAAAGGCCGTAAGCGTCTGTCAGCATAATTTTTGCCTGTCAGGCTCTCTGAATGAATGAATTCAGCTATCCCCGCCAGTTAAGACTTTTAACCGGCGGGGATTTTAAACAGGTATTCAGCCGAGCCAGCCTCAAGGTTTCAGATAAGCATCTGTTGATCCTTGCCCGTCCAAACGATCTTGATCATCCCCGTGTCGGCTTTGTTTTCTCCAAAAAAAATATCCGTTTAGCTGTTAATCGTAACCGCGTTCGGCGTATCATTCGCGAGTCTTTCCGTCTTAATCAGCATACGCTGCCTAATGTCGATATCGTAATTCTGGCCAGACAAGGTCTGGGAGATATTGAAAACAGCGAAGTTCAGGCCCTTATCGCTAAGAGCTGGAACCGACTGATTGGCCGAGCCAAGGCAAAATCTGACAAATCAAATTAAAACTTATAACTGAATGGTCCAGAAACCATGGATGTACAGCGCATTATATTGATCGCAGCACTGGCAATTATCTCTTATATGCTAGTGCTTCAATGGAACCAGGACTACGGTGTTCAACCGGTAGCGGTTACCCAGGCCGAGTCTGTTTCAGCTTACCAGTCCAGCACCGATACCGTTGCTCAGGAAGGTAATGATCTGCCTCAAGTCACCACTGATGCTCCTGTTAATACCGACCTGCCCGAAGCTAAAGCAGCCGTTACTTCAGCACAGCAGCAACTGGTTTCAGTTAAGACCGACGTTCTTGAACTGCTGATCGATACTAAAGGTGGCGATATTATCGAACTGACGCTGCCGAAACACAAAGCAGCGCTGAATGATGATCAACCTTTCGTGTTGCTGGAACAGAACGGTAATCGTACCTATGTTTCCCAGAGTGGCCTGATCGGTACAGATGGACTCGACGCCAAAACCGGCGGTCGCCCGGAATACACTACAACGAAAAACAGTTATCAGCTGGAAGGCGACACGCTGACCGTTGATCTGGTGCATAACGGTGAAGACGGCGTGGTGGTAACTAAACGTTACGTCTTTACTAAAGGCAACTACGTTATTGAACAGGAATTTCTGGTTAATAACGGTTCTGCCAAAGCATGGCAGGCTAAACTGTTTGGTCAGATCAAACGTGATGGCTCAAAAGATCCATCGCAAACCACCAGTATGGGAATGCAGGCTTTTCTGGGTGCAGTATTTTCAACTGTCGATAAAAACTACGAAAAATTATCCTTCGATGATATGCAGAAGGAGAATTTTAAGAAGGTCAGCCCTGATGGCTGGGTAGCGATGTCTCAGCACTATTTCCTCAGTGCATGGATTCCAGCGGCTGGTGCTGAATACAGTTATAGCAGCCGGGTAAGCAACGGTAACTATATTGCCGGCTTTGTTTCTCCCGAATTCGTTGTAGCACCTGGCGAAACCAAGACCGTTAGTGCAAATTTTTATGCCGGACCAAAAGATACCGACCTGCTGGAACAGGCAGCACCTAACCTGGAGCTGACTGTTGATTACGGTATTCTCTGGTTCATCGCGTCACCTCTGGCCTGGTTGCTAAAAGCCATTCATGGTTATGTAGGCAACTGGGGTGTGGCTATCATCTTTGTCACCGTCATCGTAAAAGCACTGCTGTTCCAGGTGAATGCTAAAGCGTTTAAATCGATGGCCAAAATGCGTAAATTTGGCCCTGAGATGACCCGTCTGAAAGAGCTGTATGGTGATGACCGTCAGAAGATGTCACAGGCGATGATGGAGCTGTACAAAAAAGAGAAGATCAACCCGCTGGGTGGCTGTCTTCCTATTGTTGCGCAGATGCCAATATTCATCGCCCTTTACTGGACGCTGATGGAATCCGTTGAACTGCGTCATGCACCTTTTGCACTGTGGATTAATGACTTGTCAGTGATGGACCCCTACTTCATGCTGCCGATCCTGATGGGTGCAACGATGTTTATTCAGCAGCTGCTGAACCCTACGCCTCCCGATCCGATGCAGGCGAAGATTATGAAGATGCTGCCAATCGTCTTCACCTTCTTCTTCCTCTGGTTCCCGGCGGGTCTGGTACTGTACTGGCTGGTGAACAACGTACTATCGATTGCACAGCAGTACCTGATTAACAAACAGATTGAGGGTGAAGGGACTAGTAAGTAAGTCTTCACCAACGAACAAAAAAGGCCTCTGATGAGGCCTTTTTTTCGCTTCGCTTAATTAAGTAGCCAGAACGGAAACTCCGTTTCCTGCTAGTAGTTAGACGCGACTACGTCGCTTGCTAGAAAAAACTTAAGAGCCTCTCAACGTTTTAGGCAATAGCACGATTGCAGGCTTTTTCTAACGATTAGCGAACACGCAGTGCCGTTCTGGCTACTTAAGCGAAGCTGCGTCTGAGTTGTGATAAAATCCCATCTTTCTCAAAGCATATAATAAAGCGCTTATAACAAAGCACTTATATAACGTTTCCGAGGCTTCAATGACGCTGATAAACCAGGACACCATCGCCGCACAAGCCACGCCGCCAGGACGCGGAGGCGTGGGTATTGTTCGGGTCTCAGGAAAGCTGGCTGCAACTATCGCAGAACAGGTGGTGGGGTTTGTGCCAAAACCCCGCTATGCCCACTACGGTCCCTTCTTTGATGCCGATAACAGTCAACTGGATCAGGGTTTAGCGCTCTATTTTCCCGGCCCTAACTCCTTTACCGGTGAAGATGTACTGGAACTTCAGGGCCACGGTGGCCCGATCATTATGGACTTTATCCTGCGGCGGGTGGTGGAGTGTGGTGCACGGCTGGCCAATCCAGGTGAGTTCTCAGAACGTGCGTTTCTCAACGACAAACTGGATCTGACTCAGGCAGAAGCGATTGCTGATCTGATCGATTCCAGTTCAGAGCAAGCCGCCCGCTGTGCTCTGAAATCACTGCAGGGGGCATTTTCAGATCGCGTACATCAGCTGGTTGAAGCACTGACCCAACTACGTATCTATGTCGAAGCCGCTATCGACTTTCCGGAGGAGGAGATCGACTTTCTCGCCGACGGAAAAGTCGCCGGTGATCTGCAACAGATCATCGATAAACTGGCCGAGGTTAAGCAGGAAGCCCGGCAGGGTAGTCTGATCCGCGAAGGGATGAACGTGGTGATCGCCGGACGCCCTAATGCAGGGAAATCCAGTCTGCTGAACGCCCTGGCAGGTAAAGAATCAGCCATTGTCACCGACATCGCCGGCACCACCCGGGATGTGCTGCGCGAGCATATCCATATCGACGGTATGCCCCTGCATATTATTGATACTGCCGGTCTGCGCGATGCCCCGGATGAAGTAGAACGGATCGGTATCAGCCGCGCCTGGGATGAGATTCAAAAAGCCGACCGGGTGCTGCTGATGGTGGATGGCACCACCACCGCCACCGATGACCCGGAACAGATCTGGCCTGAGTTTGTCAGCCGCCTGGAAGACAAAAGTAAGATTACGGTTATTCGTAATAAGTGTGATCTGACCTCTGAACAGCCGGTAATAGGTGAACATGATGGCCACACACTGATCTCTTTATCGGCCAAAGCCGATGTCGGTATTGATAACCTGCGCCAACATTTGAAAGACTGTATGGGCTATGCTAATACGACCGAGGGTGGTTTTCTCGCCCGCCGCAGACATATCGATGCCCTTAATCGGAGTGAAAGCCTGTTATTAACCGGACAGGAACAGCTTATCTACGGCGGTGCCGGAGAGTTGCTGGCTGAAGATCTTCGTCTGGCGCAACAGCACCTGAGTGAGATTACCGGTGAATTCAGTTCAGATGATCTGCTGGGACGCATCTTCAGTTCATTCTGCATTGGTAAATAGAAAAAACTCTACCTTAAGAATAAGTAAGGACTCACTATGACTTCAAATATCAGCTGTCCTCATTGCTCAGCAACCAATAAAGTACCCACAACGCGACTTGCTGACGGCCCTAAATGTGGCAAGTGCAAGCAGCGACTGTTCCAGGGTAAACCCGTGGATCTGACGTCCGCCAACTATCTGAGCATGATCAGTCGCAATGATATACCGGTTCTGGTTGACTGCTGGGCAAGCTGGTGTGGGCCCTGTAAGCAGTTCGCCCCGGTATTCGAACAGGCAGCAGGACAGTTTGAACCGAAACTTCGTCTGGCTAAACTCGACACTGAAGGGCAACAGGCGATTGCCGCACAATTGCAGATCCGCTCAATACCCACTCTGATTCTGTTTAAGCAGGGCAAAGAGGCCGCCCGTATCAGTGGTGCACTGCCGCTGGGCCAACTTAAGCAGTGGCTGAACCAAAACGGGGTTGATCTCTGATCACCCCTGATCGTCTGCAACCGCTTATATTTACCCCCCCATTTTTTCACATCCCCCCGCGAACAATTAGATCTGTTGATTGAAGAGTTACTCACATAGTTTTATCCCCAACCCCTCTGCGCTCTGTATACAGCACTCCTCTAAAAGTTATAAACAATCATGAAAAATCTGCATGTGAATTAATATTCATTATTTTTAATGAGTTAAGTGTCAATCATATTTGAAGGATAGAACTTACTAACAGCTAGCAGTGGATAAGCATTGGATTAGCAGCGAATAAACTGTGCAGACCCGGTGCTTATCTTATCCATGTTGAAAATTTGATCATTGAATAAAAATACAGCGGGGTAATGCTCAGCAGCCGATATCGCGCTTAATTACGCAAGAAATGCATGATTAAACTATTGATACTATTGGATATTGTTAAAGAATTCCCCGTTGCACCCCCTTGGTTAAACCGGTGAGCGTACTCATACCAGGCTCAGGTTCTTCAGAGAGGTTATTCAATACACCGGTGTATATGTAGCAGCTCTATTATTCGCAGGAGAGATGTTCAGGATAATTATGTCCGCTATCTCAATCTATCCCCTAAACCCTGTGAGTAAACTGTATAACTGCATGGGAACAACAGGTTAACAACACTGTGTGTAACAGTGCCTGTGCATAAACGGCCTGGTTATACACAGCTCTGTGACACCCTGTTAAGAGGTTACTCGCAGTTATACTACAGGGTTTTCTCTCTTATAAGCTATTGAAATTAAAAGCAATATAGTGGTTATCAACTGAAAGAGCTCTGCTTAATAATAAGAATAAAAATAAAGAACATATCTTAAGAACATATTTAACTTATATATAAAAGATTAAGAAAAGAGGAACAGATTAAAAGGTGTACAAAGTTTAACCATTTCTATATTGACCCCTTAGGTTTATACTTAGCGCCTTTTTCTGAGCCATTGCCTTCAGGCAGACATATTCAGGCTCTTCCAAATTAAATAATGAGGTTAAGTGAGTGGACTATCCTGACCACTTTGATGTGATTGTAATTGGTGGTGGCCATGCCGGGACTGAAGCTGCGTTAGCGGCAGCCCGTACAGGTGTTAAAACTCTGCTGTTAACTCATAACATAGAAACCCTGGGTCAGATGTCGTGCAATCCGGCGATCGGGGGTATTGGTAAAAGTCATCTGGTTAAAGAGATCGATGCGCTGGGTGGCGCAATGGCAGTTGCGACCGATAAAGGGGGTATTCAGTTTCGAACCCTGAACTCACGCAAAGGCCCGGCTGTGCGTGCAACACGGGCACAGGCGGATCGTATACTCTATAAAGCCGCCATCCGGAATATCCTGGAAAACCAGCCGAACCTGCAACTTTTTCAGCAAGCAGTGGATGATCTGATTGTCGAAGGTGAGTCGGTCAAAGGTGTGGTTACCCAGTCAGGGTTGCGTTTCTTTGCCAACAATATCGTCCTGACGGTGGGTACCTTCCTCGGTGGTAAGATCCATATCGGTCTGGATAACTATGCGGGGGGTCGTGCGGGGGATCCGCCATCGATCGCTCTGGCGGACCGCTTGCGGGAACTGCCGTTACGGGTCGACCGTTTAAAAACCGGTACACCGCCGCGTATTGATGCCCGTAGTGTTGATTTCAGCCTGATGCAGGAACAGCCTGGGGATACGCCAACACCGGTGATGTCATTTATGGGCTCACTGGCGGATCATCCCCGTCAGATCAGCTGTTATATTACCCATACCAACGAGCGCACCCATGATATCCTGCGCTCCGGACTGGATCGGTCACCGATGTATACCGGTGTTATTGATGGAGTAGGGCCGCGTTACTGCCCATCGGTAGAAGATAAAATTGTCCGTTTTGCTGACAAAACCAGCCATCAGGTGTTTGTTGAGCCGGAAGGCCTGACCACCCATGAGCTGTATCCCAACGGTATTTCAACCAGTCTGCCATTTGATATTCAACTGGCTGCGGTGCGCTCTATCCGTGGCTTTGAAAATGCTTTTATCACCCGTCCCGGTTATGCGATTGAGTACGATTTTTTCAATCCGCAAGATCTTAAACATACGCTGGAAACCAAAGTGATCAACGGGCTTTATTTTGCCGGTCAGATCAACGGTACCACCGGTTATGAAGAGGCCGGTGCTCAGGGGTTGCTGGCGGGAGTTAACGCTGCGCTGCGGGCACAGGAGAAGGATCAGTGGTATCCGCGCCGGGATGAAGCCTATCTGGGTGTTCTGGTAGACGATCTGATCACCCTGGGAACCTCAGAGCCTTATCGTATGTTTACCAGCCGGGCCGAATACCGTTTGATTTTGCGGGAAGATAACGCCGATCTGCGATTAACCGAGAAGGGCCGTGAACTGGGCCTGGTGAGTGATGAACGCTGGCAGCGTTTCTGCGATAAGCGGGAAGCGATTGAGCTGGAAAATCAGCGCCTGAAAGAAACCTGGATTCAACCGGGCACCCCTGAAGCTGAGCTGCTTAACGCACAACTGCAACAGCCGATTAGTCGCGAATATAATTTGCAGGATCTGGTGAAACGTCCGGAACTGAATTATGCCGCGGTAGCCGGACTGAAAGGTGTGCCGGTGAGTGACCCACGGGTCGCGGAACAGGTTGAGATTCAGATTAAGTACGCCGGTTATATTGACCGGCAGAAAGAGGATATCGATAAGGTTCGTCGCCAGGAAGATACCCTGTTGCCGATCGATTATGACTATGCCTCGGTGGGTGGTTTATCCAATGAACTGACGGCCAAGCTTGAACAGATCAGACCTGAGAGTATTGCTCAGGCGGCGCGCATACAGGGGATGACCCCAGCTGCTATCTCGTTGTTACTGATCCACCTGAAGAAGAAACAGATGACCCAGAAGAAGGCTCAGGCCTGATGCAGCAGTACCGGACTCTACTTGAACAACAGTGCCAGCAGATCGACCTGAATCTTAGTGATGAACAGTATGATCAGCTGCTGAAATACCATGCGCTGCTGGTTAAATGGAATAAGACCTTTAACCTGACAGCGGTGCGTTCTGCGGAAGAGATGATCAGTCGTCATCTGATCGATAGCCTGAGCGTGCTGCCCTACATCGATGTGGAACGGCTGATCGATGTTGGCAGTGGGCCGGGTTTACCGGGGGTTCCCCTGGCGATCTGTCGACCCGATCTGCCGATCACGCTGCTGGACAGTAATATAAAAAAAAGCCGGTTTCAGTTTCAGGCGAAAGCTGAGCTGGGACTGGACAATGTTGACGTGATTCACGAGCGGGTTGAGAAATATACTCCGGAAATCCCCTTTGATGGGGTTATATCAAGGGCATTTGCCTCATTACAGGATATGATTCACTGGACTTCGCACCTGTGCTCGGACAAGGGTATTTTTCTTGCAATGAAAGGGATGTATCCTGTTGAAGAGATTGAGTTATTACCTGAGTCCATTAATCTGCTTCAGAGTATCCGGCTAACGGTGCCGGGCACTGATGGCGAGCGGCATCTGCTGATGTTAGGGAGAACTTGAACGTGACTAAAATATTAACCATCACCAACCAGAAAGGTGGCGTGGGCAAAACCACCACCTGCGTTAATCTGGCTGCGTCTCTGGCGGTCACCAAGAAACGGGTGCTGATGATTGATATGGACCCTCAGGGTAACGCCACCATGGGCAGCGGCATCGATAAACACAACCTGAAAAACTCAGTGTATGAGGTGCTGATCGGTGAAGCGACCCTGGAAGAGTCGATTATCAGAAATGCCCCGGCGGGTTACGATATTGTTGGTTCTAACGGTGATCTGACCGCTGCTGAAGTTGAGTTGTTACAGTTGCCGCGGCGTGAATTTCGCATGAAAATGGCGTTGGAAAAGGTTCAGGATAATTATGATTTTATCCTCATCGACAATCCGCCCTCGCTAAACCTGCTGACGGTCAATGCACTGGCGGCATCCAGCGGTGTTATTATTCCGATGCAGTGCGAATACTATGCGCTTGAAGGGATCAGCTCGCTGATTGGCACGATCAATAAGATCAACAAACGTCTTAATCCCTCGTTGAAGATCGAAGGGATTTTACGCACCATGTTCGACCCCCGCATGAGCCTGACCAAAGATGTGTCTGACCATCTGGTAGAATATTTCGGGGATCAGGTGTATCGCACCGTTATCCCGCGTAACGTCCGTCTGGCAGAGGCTCCGAGTCATGGGTTGCCGGCATTGATGTATGATAAAAACTCCCGGGGATCGGTGGCCTATCTGGCATTGGCGGGCGAGCTGATTCGAAAATCGGCGCAAAATGATAAACGGGCAGATAAACAGGAACAGGAAGGCTGATCGATGGCGGTTAAAAAGCGTGGTTTAGGACGAGGGCTTGATGCTCTGTTATCAACCAGTACTAAATTTGCAGATGATGCTGTATCAGAAGCGAAATCACAGGGTGACGGCTACCGGCTGATGCCACTCGATCAGATTCAGCGTGGTAAGTATCAGCCCCGTCGTGATCTCGAGCCGCAGGCGCTGGAAGACCTGGCTAACTCCATCCGAGCCCAGGGGGTGATGCAGCCTATCGTTGTCCGTCCAGTGGCTGAAAACCTGTATGAGATTATTGCCGGTGAACGCCGCTGGCGCGCCAGTCAGATGGCGGGTCTGGACGAGATCCCTACGGTTATCCGTGATGTGCCCGATGAAGCGGCGATTGCGATGGCGCTGATTGAAAATATTCAGCGGGAAAACCTCAATCCGATGGAGGAAGCGATCGCGCTGGATCGTCTCAAAATGGAGTTTGAGCTAACCCAGCAGGAAGTGGCTGATGCGGTAGGTAAATCCCGCTCCTCGGTAACCAATCTGTTACGGCTGATGCATCTTAGCGATGAAGTGAAGAAAATGCTGGAGTATGGTGATATTGAGATGGGTCATGCCCGTGCATTACTCTCATTAGACACCGGGGCACAGTTAAAAGCCGCTCAGGATGTGGCAGGGCGCGGGCTTTCTGTTCGTCAAACCGAAGAACTGGTAAGAAAGTTACGAGAATCAGAAGCGCAAGTAACGCCTCCGCGGGAAGCAAAACCTACCAACCCTCAACTAGAGCAGCTGGCGACAGAGCTGTCACATCGCTTTGCCGCAAAAGTTGCGATCAATCAGAATCCTAAAGGTAAGGGCAAAATTACCATAAATTATGAAACGCCCGATGCTTTAGCGGCCATCTTGGGCCACTTAAGGTAATAAAGTATCAACTAATATCAATCCTTTTAATACATTAGTGTAAAACCCTTATTGACAGGTTGAGTCTGAAGCCTTAACCCCATATAATCTGCTCGCTGATCAAGATGACCTATGCGAAATTCGGCATTTAAAGAGCTAAGCAGTCGAACGTATCTGTGAAACAAGCAAAAAAAAGTGTACCTGGAACGAAGTTTACTAAGTGGACGCGTGCCAAGGTTAAGATAATTTTTCAGATACAGATGGCGGTAACATTAGTCATCACTTTAGCGACACTGTTACACAGTGTTGTTGCGGCATACTCGGCTCTGATTGGTGGCATTTTATATTTGCTACCAAATGTTTTTTTTGCGTGGCGAGTCTTAGGGCGCCAGAGTGAAACCCCACGGGGTATTCTGGCGGATATGTATATTGGTGAAATATGGAAAATGGTGATATCGATCCTCTGCTTTGCAGCGGTCTTTATCCTGGTTCAACCACTGAGCCCATTTCCCTTATTTCTTACTTTTATTTTGTTGCAGATACTCAATTGGTATCTGCAAATGAAAGTAGATGACCGATTCCTAAAACTTTGAAACGAGAGAACTGAGAATGGCGAGTAGCGGTGACACATTAACATCCTCAGAGTATATATCCCATCACTTGACGAATCTGACCTTCGGTTACCATGAGGCTACCGATAGCTGGCGTTTTGTTGATACCTCAAACGGTATCATGCCAGGTGATTTTGGATTCTGGGCAATTCACGTGGATACAATGCTCTGGTCTATTGGACTGGGTTTATTATTTGTCTGGTTGTTTAAGAAAGTTGCGACTGCAGCAACTTCTGGCGTACCAGGTAGCACACAAAACTTTGTTGAATCGATCGTTGAATTCGTTGACGACAACGTAAACAGTATTTTTCATTATAAAAATGCGTTGATAGCCCCTCTGGCATTAACCATCTTCATCTGGGTTTTCCTGATGAACCTGATGGATCTGGTGCCAGTTGACTGGGTGCCTTATGTCGCGCAGGCAATGGGTGTTGGCTACATGAAGATAGTGCCAACGACCGATCCAAACGCAACGCTGGGTATGGCTTTCAGTGTATTCTTCCTGATCGTTTACTACAGTATTAAGCAAAAGGGTGTTGGTGGATTCTTAGCTGAATTGTCTTTCATGCCTCTGGGTAAATGGTTCTTACCATTTAACCTGTTCCTTGAGATTGTGGGCTTGCTGGCGAAACCGATCTCTCTGGCACTGCGTTTGTTCGGTAACATGTATGCAGGTGAAATGATTTTCATCCTGATTGCCTTGCTGCCATTCTGGGCACAATGGGCGTTGTCTGTGCCTTGGGCTCTCTTCCATATTTTAGTTATCACTCTGCAAGCCTTTATATTCATGGTATTGACAATTGTCTACCTGGCTATGGCTCACGATGATCACTAAGTGGTGTGCGGGTTTAACTTTTTTTAACTTTAACTTTAACTTTAACTTTGAAACTTTAATGGAGAAAAACTGATGGAAATGGCTAATGCTGTAGTATTTCTAGCTGCTGCGATACTGATGGGCCTTGCTGCAATTGGTGCCGCTGTTGGTATCGGTAACTTGGGTGGTAAGTTCCTGGAGGGCGCTGCGCGTCAACCTGAACTGGTGCCTTTACTGCGCTCTAACTTCTTCATCGTAATGGGTCTGGTTGACGCTGTTCCTATGATCGGTGTTGGTCTGGGTATGTACCTGATGTTCGCTGTTGCGTAACTCTCGGATAGAAACTATCTACATCGAGTTACAACGTAATAATGAACAGCGAGGGGTAATGGCGTGAATATTAACTTAACCATCATCGGTCAGGCCATCTCATTCGCAATCTTTGTAATGATCTGCATGAAGTACGTATGGCCACCAATTACAGGTGCCCTGGCAGAGCGTAAAAAGAAGATTGCTGATGGTCTAGACGCTGCTGACCGCGCTCAACGTGATTTGGAATTAGCTCAGGAAAAAGCTATTGCCGATATGCGTAAGGGCAAGGAAGAAGCCGCCGCCGCCAATACCGGAGCTGTAGGGCTCGACCACCGCCAGCGTGGCGGCGACGGCGACGGCCGCATCAAAGGCGTTGCCGCCGTCGGGTTCGCCGCCGCCCATATTGGACAATGCTTGACTCAGTGCTGTGGGGTCCATCGGTACGCCTGCATTTTGAAAACCCGCAGGGAGGTTTGTTTGGCCGTCTGACATTTTTAATTGTCTCCTGTTGCCTGTTACTTTTTACTTAGTCGGCCACATGTCGTGCGAGCTGCGAGAGCGGATCGCTAACATCGGGCCGGTTATCCGTATCACGCGCTAACGTGGTTCCGGATGAAACCATGCTAACATGCGCTTCTGCGAATGTCTCATACTTCTTTTTAGGAATTGATTTTTCTATCTGCGCCGGCGTTTTTAGCGTGTGGTTCATAATGTCGGCCACTTTCACGCCGGACATTTTACGCAATGCTGCCTCGGCGGCTTCCTTGTCGTTGTACTGGCGCGACGCACGCTTAGGCACCAGCTTATAGCCTGGAATTTTAACGCCGCGCTCGGCTTCCAGGTGAGCGTGCACGCGCAATTCTTTTATGTAATCTTCGACCACGGGCTGCGCGACTTCCCAGATATTGATCCGCGGGTCGAGCGAACGTGCCACCCCTTCGACCACAACCATGGTGCGTTGCAACAGGATCAGTTCAGTCCGGGTTTCCATGCCAAAGCGTTCGGTGACCTCGAACAGGTAATTCAGCAGCCGTCCCATGGAAATATGGTCTGCATCC
>NZ_CAKZLP010000075.1 GCF_937127095.1 uncultured Amphritea sp. | reverse complement strand
CTTCTGCCGGGTCAGATGATGAAGCAAAGCCTTCTGCAAAAGACCAGGTTGAAAGCCCTTTCAGTAAATACATCGTGTACGTGGATGAAAGCGGTGATCATGGTATGGAAACCATTGACCCGCAGTATCCGCTGTTTGTGCTGGCTTTTTGTGTGTTTCACAAGCGACATTACAGTGAGCAGGTTGTCTCGGCACTGGAAAAGTTCAAGTTCAATCATTTTGGGCATGATCAGGTGGTGTTGCATGAAAATGAAATTCGTAAGGAAAAAGGGCAGTTCAATATTTTTCGCAGCCGGGAACAGAAGCACCAGTTCCTACATGAACTGACTGAAATAATTGAGCACAGCAACGTCATTCTTATTAGTTGCGTCATTGATAAACGGCGTCTTAGAAGGCAGGATTCCACGGAAGGAAACCCCTACCACATCGCCCTCGGCTTTTGTCTTGAAAAACTCTATGAGTTCCTGCTGGAAAAGGAACAGCAAGCATTGCTGACCCATGTCGGGGTCGAACGGCGCGGCCCCAGGGAAGATGACGAGCTGGAACTCGAATTTCGGCGGATTTGTGATCGCAACAACACGAAAGGTATCCCATTGCCTTTTGATGTCTTGTTTGCTGATAAGAAAGTGATGTCGTCTGGGCTACAGCTTGCGGATCTAGTGGCGCGGCCTATAGGACTGAGTATTTTGAGGCCGGAACAGGCGAATAGAGCGTTTGATGTGCTCAAGTACAAATTTTACTGCGATGGGGGAAGGGATTGTGTCGGAAAGGGCTACGAAGAGCTGGGGTTGATGATTTATCCGCCTCCAGAAAGCGAAAAGCCCCGATGAAACTCACCGAGGCAATAACGCCGACCGGGCACCCCCAATCCACTTAAGATGCAGTATAGAGGATAGGCTGTGAGCCTTGCAACAGGGCTATTGAGCTTTTACCAAGTTAGAATCAGATAATTGAATCAATACGGTCAGCGTTTGTAGTATCTCCACTAATTCAAGAGCTACATCGCTGGATGAATGACTTCTCAGAAATCTCTGAAATTTTTTAACGCTGAGTCTATGAATGAGTGCAGTTGGGTTTATGTATTGCTGAGCCCGCTTGTTACTGATTTATTACTGAATATTTGTCAATTTGTCAGGCTAATGAAATCAGCAGTTCTCCTTAAAAAAGTAAATTTGTAAGATAAATAAGAATAAAGAATCCTCTTGGAATCTATTTGTAAGACAAATAGGCGCCGCTGATACTTAATCATTGCTTGCCATCTGTGCTGAGCCATCCAGCTCACGACAGGTCTCGATTATCTGCTCACGTATCCACTGGTGGGCTTTCGATTGGTGGGTCATCTTGTTCCAGTAAAGGCAGAGTTCGAAGCGG
Organism: uncultured Amphritea sp.; assembly: GCF_937127095.1. Taxonomy (GTDB): domain Bacteria; phylum Pseudomonadota; class Gammaproteobacteria; order Pseudomonadales; family Balneatricaceae; genus Amphritea. Next base: position 72,254 of record NZ_CAKZLP010000075.1, on the reverse strand, counting down.
CTGTTGAACGGTGGATCTTTAATCAGCATCGGCTTGCCTATCAGCCGGGCTAAACGTTCCGGCAGCGTGATCATCAGATCGGTGTTAGCGATTGTCGGAATAAAGTTAGACACACTCGGCAGCCGCAGTCCGACATTGAGGTTTATCCCCTGAAGCTCCGGGCTGTTCAGATAGAGCGGCTTCCAGCCGCCTTCATAGTAGATCTCCAGATGCCGGGCCTGAATATAGTCATCCCGTCCGATCTGTTTATCCGCCAGCGGATGTTCTGCGGAGATCAGACACACATAGCGATCCTGAAACAGAGGACGCTGGTAAAGCGCTTCATAATCACGAATGACTGGCGACAGCAGCAGGTCACACTGGCCCCGTTGTAGCTGTTGGTGACCACTGAGGTGTGACTGGATAAATGTCATCCGGATATGGGGTGCTAACCTGCTTAAACGTTGCACCAGTCCCGGCACAATCACCTGTAGTTCGTATTGATTGCAGGAGATCGTCATATCCAGGGAGGTATTCTCAGGCTCGAACTCATCCGGCTGGAGTAGTTCTGACATCCCCCTGAGCAGATTCTCAATCTCCGGCATGATCTGGTGGCAGCGACTGGTGGGCGCAACCCCCCGGCCCGAACGCACAAACAGAGGGTCGTGCAGTGCTTCACGCATCTGTTCCAGGGTATAACTGACGGTGGGCTGATTTTGCCCCAGCTCAATCGCCGCCGCTGTTAGGGAGCCCAGCTCATAGATCAGCTTCAGGGTTTTGAGGCTTTTGAAACTCAGCGCGCTATAATCAAATTTTTCCATAATAGATATCAAAATTATCGACTTAATCAATACTATTGATAGCGCTATAGTCGGGTCAACAATAAATATAATAGGAGACCGGTATGACACAGCGAAATCTGACAGCGGCTGAGATTCAACAATATCAGCAGGACGGCGTTGTTTTTCTACGCAACGCAGTTGACGCTGAGTGGGTTGAAAAACTGATTGCGTTTGGCCAGTACCAGGTCGATCACCCGGGTAAGCTTTGTAACGATGCTAACCCCGGCGCGGAGAAGGGGCGGATGTTCACCGACCGCTACCTCTGGCGTTCCAACGATCTGGTGTATCGATACGCAAAAGAGTCCGGCTGCGCCCGACTGGCTGCCCAGGCGATGCAGAGTCAGAGCGCGCGCTTCTATTTTGACCATCTGCTGATCAAAAAAGCGGAAACCACCACGCCAACCCCCTGGCATCAGGATGTACCCTACTGGCCGTTCCGGGGTAAACAGATCGCCTCAATATGGCTGGCCCTCACCCCGGTAACAGTGGCGGGCAGTGGTCTGGAGTTTGTCCGGGGCTCTCACCGCGATGATGTTTTCTACCTGCCAGAAGCCTTTGGTGCCTCAGGCGAAAAAGCCAATAGCTGGACCGGCACCGGAGAGGGCATCCCCTGCCCGGATATTGAAGCCGACCGTGAAAACTTCGATATCATCGGTTTCGATCTTCAGCCGGGTGACGCCCTGCTATTCTCAGCCTGGACGCTACATGGCTCGCCCGGCAATCAGTCAACCACTCAGGACCGGATGGCGTTCTCAACTCGCTGGCTGGGTGACGATGCCATCTGGGACCCAAGGCCCGGCACCGACCCCAGCGTTAACCCGCAAGAGGTGCGTGTTAGCCCCGGTAGTCATCCAGGCGATAATGCGATCTTCCCGGAGTTTTATTCTGTGTAGATGAGGGGTAACTTGGCAGCGGAGGGTAAAATTGGTGACTTGTTGATAACTCCTCCTCGGTGCTCTCTGTGCACTCAGTGGTAAAGGCACTTCAGTTCTTTTTCCTACAACGATTCACAACTGAGAGCACCGGGTGCAGAGATAGCACTATGACTCAAAGAGACGCATTCTGTCGAAATAGGATTAAGCTAGTGAGACTCGTCACTGACGCCCGAATAGATCCCCAAACATGGGCGCAGAATCAGAGTATCGAGGTAAGTGCATTTTCAAAATCCTCCGGTAACCCGTAAAAACAGTAGGGATTTAAAAACTGTCTACGCCAGAAAAACTTCTGGTCAATTTCTGATAATTTTCCTTCCTGGCAAATCTCAGGATAGAATTCTTTGATATTGGTCACCAAAAATTTGATGATCTCTTTAGCTCGACTCTCTGAAATCAAAAAGGATGGTGCCGCTGTCAAACAGCTCGCTAAGCGACTTAATTTATTACTACCGCTGATGTTCATTGCCTGAGATGCCTCGCCTCCTGTTCTGTTTTGAGGGCATATGTCATAGGCGGGGGTTAAGGTTAATTGTTCACCATCCCAGAATGCGGCATGGTTGCGGGCGTGATCATCGGTGTTTCCAACCAGAATGTTAAAAACCATCCGTTTGTACAGCTCTTCCAGAGTGTTTTTTGGGTTGGTGAATTTAAATCTGATTTTTTCAGCAAGGTCTTCGTAGCTGGCATAGCGCGCTTCATCTTCAGAAATACCTAAGATGGTTAAGCCGGATACCATGGCTTTTCGACACCATTTTTTTTCGTTGTTGTGGTAACGATCAAATCTTTCAATGAGTAATACGTCTTTGCCTAAAGCTTGTGTTAACTCGACATCCGCGACGTTAATACCTACTTTTTTTGCCATTTTCATGGCGACATACTCTGCTTTTACAACACTGTAGGTGTCAGAGGAACCTGAAAATTTAGCAATATATTTTTTCTCATTACTTTCAATACTTGCTTTTGGTCGAGCCCCTCCAATACTTGAACCGTGATTGAGAGCCTGGTCTAGCTCTTTTGTCAGTGGCACACCGGTATCTACTAGTTCCGATGCTCGCTGGAGTTCTTCAAGGGTGGCGGATCTAGGGGTTCTTGGATTATAAGCTGTGGCTGATGCTTGAAAGTCCAGTGCGCCAATTCGGTCAGAGCCGGAAAGTAATAGGTAAGCGAGTTCATCAAGTTCAGTCAGGTCTATAGCTTCTTTTTTCTTACCGGTGACTTGATTGATAATGACACGGCGGCCCCATGCATCAGGTGAACCATCTCTAATGCAGCTTGGCATTATCATTCGGTCTAATAAGGGGATTCTACCTGCTTTCAAAGGGAGTTCTGGATCATATATTGGGATTGCATTTTTTCTCTTCAGGTAACTTTGACCATAGTTAAAAGCGAGTTTGCCGTTATGTTCTTCTATTCGCCCGGCTATAACGGGTTCGCTCTGGTCCTTAAGCCATATCCAGACGAAGGCTCCGGTATTATTAGAAGTCATCAAATACCTCGCTCGATTCAGAGCTTATGCGTTTGGGAAGCAAGGCAAGTTGCAAGCTAAGGTTGTCATGCAGTGTATTCAGGCGGTTATCGTCAGCATCAAAAAGAGCTATTCCTAGAAGGGATGCTATCTCAAAATATAAGCCTAACTCAGTTGTTGGACTGCCTTTTTCTATTTGTCTAATAGTAGAACGAGAGGTTCCTGCTCTCTCCGCTAGTTCCATTTCACTCCAGCGTTGCTTCTTTCGAGCAATTTTTATCTGCGTTGCAAACAGGCTAATTGCTTTTAAGGTGTGGGCTGAGTATGTGCGGCGGTTTCTGCCCATTTGCGAGTCCTCTGGTCTATCCATCTTTGCTTTAAGGTAGACAGATCTTGCGGTTAATTCAAATAAATGTATTAAGTATAATACATATAATCGCATTAAGATTGATACTTTATACATTTTATATGTAAGGGCTGCTTTCTAAACAGCTTTGATTTAATTGTATTGAGTATTACTCATAGTCAATATTTAAGTATTATATTTAATACAATAACTACGTAGGTCCACTTTTTTATACCGGTGATCTATCTCAGTGGATGAGGTGGATCGGGCCGCCGGGCTACACAGAACAGATCCAGGTGATGTGCTGATAACTCCTCCTTCGTGCCCTCTGTGGTAAAACGCCTTCGGCGAAGATTCACCGCAGTACTCAGGGGGCATACTAAGAACACCGAGTGCACAGAGATAAGGATATTATTGCAAGGGGGCTAAAAAGTGGCTTTACACAGCTAGACCGCCGCTTCGCGGCTAGCTCTCTGCCAGACGTAAAACTTCGTTTTACTTGCCAGAAAAAGAAGCGGCCGATTTATTTCTTAATCTTCTTAAGCGATAGAAAATAAATCTGTCCCCTTTTTGCCGAAAATAAATCTGTCCCCTTTTTGCCGGCATTTCAAAACAGCAAAACTTGGATTGCGGGCTACCATTCTGCTGGAATAGTCAGTTTATAGAATACGTCTTTGCTGGGGCGTTCATTGTGCGGTAGACAACATGTTGAGAGGGTAAAGTGTAGTGAACTCCCCTCCTCAGTGATCTCTGTGCCCTCTGTGGTGAAACGCACTTCAGTTCTTTTTCCTTCAATGACTCACCACAGTACCCAGGGGGCATACTAAGAACACAGAGGACACAGAGATAAAGCTATGATAGAAGTTGATAAATAAGTCAGAATTAAATTGAATGAGGCGTAGCAATGGCTGAAGGCCATTACAACATTGCCGCACTTTGGGCGCAGGCCCTGAGTGTAAGTAAAAAACGCAAATAATCGAACCAGCCTCACAGACTCGCCCACCAAATCCGAGGCATAAAAAAGCCCCACTAGCGATGCTGTGAGGCTGATTTATTCCTGAATGGTGCCCGGACTCGGAATCGAACCAAGGACACGAGGATTTTCAATCCTCTGCTCTACCGACTGAGCTATCCGGGCAAACAGGAGGTGCGTATTAAACTGATTTCAGGCTGCGCTGTCAATACAGCTTTTCGCTTTTTTTAATATTCTCTCGGCATGAGCACTTAAGTCAGTGCTTCAGTCAGCTCTTCGGAACATAAAAAATCAGCTGCCGAATCGCTTACTTTGACGGTGGTACGTAACCTTCCGCTTTCTCGTAGTCTTCACCATCCATAAATTTCTGCATCTCTTGCTGCAAAAATACGCGGGTAGCGGGATCCATCATACTCAGGTGTTTTTCATTGATCAGCATGGTCTGGTGGTTGGTCCACTCGGTCCAGGCTTTTTTCGAAATAGTATCGAAGATCTCCTGGCCTTTAGCGCCCGGATAGGGGGGCTTATCCAGACCTTCGAGTTCCTCTTTGTACTTGCGGCACATGACGGTGCGGGTCATCTTATTCTCCAACGTTATTCTGCTCGGATACGCATAGATCGGTTTTTGGCGGCTACTTCAGTTTGCCCAGCAGCTTTTTCACCGGTGCGGCCAGACCGATCTTCTGTGGCTGGCGTAAGTTATACCAGAGAGTGGCGGGCTGTTCCATGACACGGTTTGTAAGGTCTTTGTGCGCTTCGCTCTCCAGGCCTGCCTCACGCAGGGCGATCTTTACCGGGGTGATGTCCAGATGAAAATGGCTGAAGGTGTGGCGCAGCGGTTCCAGTGGTGTGGCGCTGTCAGCATCCACTGGCAGGCCGGTTTCCTGTTCTGCGTCGCGCAGGTCGGAGGTTTCCGGCAGGCTCCACAGGCCGCCCCAGATGCCGCTGGGTGGACGTTGACGCAGCAGTATCTGCCCCTGGTCATCCTCAATCAGCAGCATCAATGTCTGTTTTACCGGGATAACTTTTTTCGGCCGGGGTTCCGGTAGCTGGTTTTCGCGGCCCTGGCGGTGTGCCTGACAGCCTTGTTGCAGCGGGCAGAGCAGGCAGGCGGGCTTGCTGCGGGTGCAGAGGGTGGCGCCCATATCCATCATCGCCTGGGTGTAATCAGCAACCCGTTCTGCAGGGGTGTTCTGTTCCGCGTAATGCCACAGCTGTTTGATGTTTTCGGTGGTGCCGGGCCAGCCATTGATGGCGTAGTAACGAGCCAATACTCGTTTCACATTGCCATCGAGAATCGCCGCCCGTTTGCCGGTGGAGATCGACAGAATCGCGCCTGCAGTCGAGCGACCGATGCCGGGCAGTTGTTCCAGCTCTTCAACGGTTTGAGGAAACTGACCGCCGAAATCATGGCTGACGATTTTTGCGGTTTTATGCAGGTTGCGGGCGCGGGCGTAATAGCCCAGCCCGGTCCACAGGTGCAGCACCTCGTCCTGATCGGCTGCCGCCAGATCATCGACCGTGGGGAACTGCTCGCGGAATCGTTCAAAATAGGGGATTACCGTAGTTACCTGAGTCTGTTGCAACATTATCTCAGAGAGCCAGGTAAAGTAGGCGGTTTTGTCTGCCTGCCAGGGCAGATCGTGACGACCGTGCCGGTCAAACCAGACCAGCACGGCGTCAGAGAATTGTTCAGGGGTCATCAAATTAGCTACCGAACAATCCTTTGAGCAGTTTTTTTGCACCCTCGGTTTTGCTGCCTTCGCCACCACTGCCACCGAGTTTATCCATCAGTTTACCTTCCAGCTGCTTTTTCGCTTTCTGTTTCAGCAGCTCTTTGAGCACGCTGGCATCCGGACGACACAGTTTAGCCGGTTCGGTATCGAAGCTGCCTTTACAGTTTACCGGCCACTCAACCCCTTCCAGGTTGTTATTCACGGCACAAGTTTTCTTGAACAGGTTCTCTTCGATAGTCAGGCCGAGACGATAATCCAGATTCTGGGCGGGCAGGCTGACGTTGCCTTTACCGCGCAGGGTGATCGCATCCAGCTTGGTAATCAGGTCGTTATTGCTGACCACACCATTGGTGAATTTGAAGTTACTGCTGAGATCGGCAAAGGGAGTGGAACGGTCAACCTGATCGGCATTAACCCCCAGTGCGGCAACGTTGTTGAAGCCCTGACAGATGGTCTGAGCGATATCGATCCCTTTGACGGTGCCGTCGGGCATGGTGATATTGGCGTTACCATTGAGGCTGTTAACCATGGCGTAAACCGATTCACCCTGGGCAGTAACCTCTGTCTGGGTGTTAAATGTACCGGTCAGACGGTCGGTATCTGCCAGATCTTTGAGCATGTCGCCGATCTGAATCCCTTTAACGTTTTTCTTAACGGTAAATCGGGTCGGCGATTTGCGTACGTCGATCACCACCGAGTTGCGCAGTGAACCGCTGTACATATCGGCGTTGATTTTACTGATATTAACCAGACCTCCATGGGCACTGGTGGCCAGTTCAAGGTTGGTCAGGGTGAGGTCGCTGATTAGCAGCTTTTTCAGCCCCAGATCGACATCCATATTGAGGCCTTTCAGCAGCTCAACCGGCACTACGGGTTCTTTCGAATAGCCTGCGGATTTGTCTGCACTGCCGGAAGAGGCCTGTGCTGGCTGTTCTTTGGCCGGTGGCAAGTAGCGGTCGGCGTTAAGCTCATCACCTTTCAGGTTGAAAGCGATGGAGCCGGTGGCCAGATTCATAGCGAAGTTGCCGTTAAAACTGGTGTCATCCAGCTTCAGGCTCATCTTGTTCAGCCCAAGGGTGTTGGGCGCACCGCCCAGTTCTGCGTTGAAGCTGATCGCTTTGAGTACCTCCGGATCGGTGGTTTCGATTGCGGGCTGCCCCAGCGCGGCCAGTAGCTCCTGCAGACTGAATTGAGCGACTTTCAGGTTGCCGCTGATGACCGGTTTGCTGAAACTGGTGACGGTGATATCACCGGTTGCTGCCAGGTTGGCGGCGTTAAGGCTCATACCTTTTAGCGATGCGGTTTCTTTGTTCAGATCGCTTTCAATATCGCTGTTGAGTTTAACGTTAACAGTTTTGCCATTGAACTGCGCACCGCTCAGGCCGAGGGTGCTTTCCAGTCCTTTGATCTTGTATTGCTGATTAGCCAGATCGAGGAAGAATTCCGCTTTCAGTGCCGCATCCACGGTCATCTGCTTCTGTTCAGCCTGATACTGTTCTGCCTGGAAGCTCAGCTCTGCCGGGAAAAATGCGCTGGTGGTGACTTTACCGGAGGTCATGGTGAAGTTTTTCAGCAACACCTTACTACCGGCGGCCGCATCGCGGTAGCTGATATTACCGTTGGTGATGGCGATGCTTTCAATATCCAGGGCGATGTCTGCGCCACCGTTGGTTTCAGCCGGTGAGGCTGTATCCATTGGCGTTGAGGCCTGAGTATTTGCGCTTGATTCAACGGTACCGGAGGCGTTCTGACCTGCACCCGTAACAGCCCAGTTGGTGCTGCCATCTTTGTTCTTTTCCAGATTCAGCGTCAGGCCGTCCAGCACAATACTGCTCATCTTTATTTTGCTGGAGAGCAGTGCCGCCAGATCAACCGATACCTGAGCCTGATTCAGCTCAGCCAGTTGTGGTTTGCCGGGATAGCTGACTTTAATCTGATTAATTTCGATACCGAGCCAGGGAAAGACTGACCAGCCCAGATCACCATCGATCTCCAGCTCCACGCCGCCTTTCTCCAGCGCCAGCTTTTTTATCTCTGGCTTATATTCATTAGGATCAAAGAACATCCCCAGCAGGACCCCGCCTGCAACAACCACTATCAGCAGCAGGGCAACCAGGCCACCAAAAATCTTCAATAGCGTTTTCATGTCTTCTCCTTGGACCATGTATCGATAAAACAGATGTAAGCACAGATGATAAGTACCTGTGTCAGACACTGGATCTGTAAGCTAATAACAGCATAGTAGCAGAACGATTTTACACACCCTAGATTAACCGTAAATGAAATCAGTGAGTTGGCGAATATTGTTTGCCCAGCTTAATCGCGCCCGGTGCTACGCATTGGCACGCTATTGGTTGTATAATGGCGGCCTTATTTTATGAATGTTTTTACGATGTGTTTGTAGAAGGCGCGTTTGTAGAAAATAGTTCTGTTAACCGATCGCGGAGAAGATCATGGCTGAACGGCAAGCCACCGTCACCCGTAATACCCTGGAAACCCAGATCACCGTTGCTGTGAATCTGGATGGCAGCGGTAAGCTCAATGCTGATACCGGCGTCCCTTTTCTTGAACACATGCTGGATCAGATCGCTCGTCATGGTCTGATCGACATGGATATCGTCGCCAAGGGTGATAATCACATCGATGATCACCACACCGTGGAAGATATTGGCATTACCCTGGGGCAGGCGTTTGCTCAGGCGGTGGGTGATAGAAAAGGTATTCTGCGCTTCGGCCACGCCTACTGCCCGCTGGATGAAGCGTTGTCCCGTGTGGTCATAGACTTTTCCGGTCGTCCGGGTCTGGATATGAATGTTGAGTTCACCCGTGCCAGTATCGGCCGGTTTGATACCCAGCTGTTCTGGGAGTTTTTCCAGGGCTTTGTTAATCACGCTGGTGTGACGCTGCATATTGATAATCTGAAGGGCTTTAACGCTCACCACCAGGCTGAAACGATCTTTAAAGCGTTTGGACGGGCGTTGCGCGGTGCGCTGACGATTGATCAACGCGCGGCTGATCAGATGCCTTCGACTAAGGGAACGCTGTAAATGAGCAGTGTTGCAGTGATCGATTACGGTATGGGCAACCTGCACTCCGTTGCCAAGGCGCTGGAGCATGTGATGCCCGGTGTCGAGGTGATGGTGACCGCCGACCCGGAGAAAGTGCGCAGCGCTGACCGGGTGTTGCTGCCCGGTGTTGGCGCGATTCGCGATTGTATGGCGGAGATTCGTCGCCTGGGTGTGGATAAAGAGGTCGCTGAGGCGATCGCGTCTGGTAAGCCCTTTCTGGGCATCTGTGTGGGTTATCAGGCATTGATGCAGCGTTCTGAAGAGAACGGTGGTGTCGACTGTCTGAGCCATTTTGATGGCACCGTGCGTTTCTTTGGGGATAACCTGAAAGAGACCGATGGCGAGCGTCTTAAAGTGCCACACATGGGCTGGAACGAAGTGCATCAGACATTTGATCACCCCTTGTGGCATGGGATCGACGATGGCAGCCGTTTCTACTTTGTCCACAGTTACTATGTCGATGCGGTGGATAAGTCTCTGGTGGCGGCGAACTGTCACTACGGTGTTGATATCGATGTGGCGATTGCCCGGGACAATGTTTTCGCAACCCAGTTTCACCCGGAAAAAAGCCATACGGTGGGGCTGCAGTTGCTGAAAAACTTCCTTAACTGGGATGGTAAACCCTGATCTGGTCGGGTCTAAGTCCTCTGATCTGAGTGGTCTTTACACTGGATTCCCTGTCAAGGAGCCCGGTCTAATGTTTATATGAGTTCTTTATAGGTAAAAAACCATGGCACTGGCAAAACGTATTATCCCCTGTCTGGATGTAGAAAACGGCCGCGTTGTAAAAGGGGTTAAGTTTCTCGATATCCGCGATGCCGGAGACCCGGTAGAAGTGGCGAAACGTTATGATGAGCAGGGTGCCGATGAGATCACCTTTCTGGATATTACCGCGACCCATGAAGGCCGGGATACCATGGTGCATACGGTTGAGCGAATGGCTTCACAAGTATTTATTCCACTGACCGTGGGTGGCGGTATTCGCACCTGTGATGATATCCGTACCATGCTTAATGCCGGTGCCGATAAGGTGTCGATCAACAGTGCTGCAGTGTTTAACCCGGACTTTGTTCGTGAAGCGGCTGAGCGGTTTGGTTCGCAGTGCATCGTCGTGGCGATTGATGCGAAGAAAGTGTCACAGCCGGGCGAAACGGACCGCTGGGAGATCTTTACCCACGGTGGTCGTAAGCCAACCGGTATTGATGCGGTTGAGTGGGCCAGGAAGATGGTGAAGTTGGGGGCCGGTGAGATTCTGCTGACCTCGATGGATCAGGATGGCGTGAAAAACGGCTATGATCTTGGTGTCACCCGGGCGATCAGTGAAGCGGTTAATGTGCCGGTGATCGCCTCCGGTGGTGTCGGCAATCTGGATCATCTGGTGGCCGGTTGTATTGAAGGTAAGGCGGATGCGGTGCTGGCAGCCTCGATCTTCCACTTCAATGAATACACCATCCCGGAAGCCAAACAATATATGCGGGAGCGGGGCATCGAGGTACGCCTCTGATATCAGCCCAGTCGATAGCTGAAACCACAAAAGCCCGGTAGCAGAATCTGTTACCGGGCGTTTTCTTGATCAGTGTTTAGCAACAACCGTTTGCCTGAACGGTCGGTTTTAGCGGTCGGATCTAGCGGGCGCTTAACACCTCAGCCAGAGCCGAGACAAAGTAGTCCATGCTGCCCTGATTCAGCCCGGCAACATTCATCCGGCTGGAGTTGATCATATAGATGCTGTAGTCCTGTCGTAGCTGGTCTACCTGTTGCGGGGAGATCCCGAGGAAGGAGAACATGCCCAGCTGCTGTTGGATAAAGGCGAAGTCGCCATCAATATCGGACGCTGTAATCGCGGCAACCAACTGCTGACGCAGCCCCTGAATCCGCTCACGCATCGCTGCCAGTTCGCACTCCCAGGATGCTGTCAGGGCCGTATCAGAAAGGATGGTTTCGACAATAGCGGCGCCGTGTGCCGGTGGCATGGAGTAGTGGCTGCGGATTTTGCTGAACAGCTGGCTGCCTGCGGTTTCCGCCTCAGCACGGTTGGCGGCAACAATAAACAGGGTTCCGGTTCGTTCACGATAGAGGCCGAAGTTTTTCGAGCAGGAGGTCGCCACCAGCATCTCTGGAAAACGTTGCGCCAACAAACGCACACCGAAGGCATCCTCTTCGAGACCATTGCCGAGCCCCTGATAAGCCATATCGACGAAAGGGATCAGCCCTTTTCGTGCCATTAGATCGGCCACTTTATGCCACTGTTCCTGGTTCAGGTCTGCGCCGCTGGGGTTGTGGCAGCAACCATGCAGCAGAACAAAGTCCCCTGCACTGGCTTGTTCCAGTGCCTCTAGCATCGCTTCAAACTGAATGCCTTTGGTGGCGTAGTCATAATAGGGATATTCTGCTATTTCCAGACCCGCACCCGCCAGCAGTGGGATATGGTTAGCCCAGGTTGGCAGACTCACCCAGACGCGACTCTCCTGGCTGCAGCCGCGGAGGAACTCGGCCCCCATTCGCAGTGCGCCGCAGCCCCCGGGGGTTTGTGCTGAGACAATCCGCTGATCTTTGAGCGCCGGATGGTCCGCGCCAAACACCAGGGCTGACGCCAACTGGTTATAAGCAGGCGTTCCGGCCGGGGCGGTGTAGCTTTTGCTCTGCTCGGTGGTTAATAAACGGCTTTCCGCTTCTTTAACTGCACGCATGATCGGCGTGTTGCCCTGCTCATCCTTATAAACTCCGATACCGAGATCAAGCTTATTTGGGCGTGTGTCTGCTCTGTAGTCCGCCAGCATTGACAGAATCGGGTCCTGTGGCAGGGGGTGTAAATGTTCAAACATAGCGATCTCCTGAGATCTTTCCGGCCGGACTTAAACGCGGTTATGGTTTAGTTGTTGGGACAGGGCTTGAGACAGTGATTGAGACCGCGCCTGTGCCTCTCTGGCCGCCTTCTCCTTGACCGGTCCGAAGCCGCGGATTTCCGCAGGCAGTGCCGCCAGTTTAATGGCCGTTGAAAGATTATCCAGGGTGAGGGACTTACTGAGTTCGTTGATCAGGGTGATATACCCGTCGCGCAACTGCCGTTCCAGTTTGCGTTCAGGGTTGTAACCGAACAGGTCCAGAGGCGTGCCCCGCAGGCGACGCATCTGCGCCAGCAATCCCAGACCTTTCAGAATCCAGGGGCCGAACTGCATTTTCTTCGGACGGCCCTGACTATCCCGCTTACGCGCCAGCAGTGGGGGAGCCATATTAAATTTAATACGGTAATCGCCGCTGAACGTCTGGTCGACCTCCTGCAGGAAGTCTGTCTCGGTATAAAGGCGTGCGACCTCGTATTCATCTTTGTATGCCATCAGGCGGAACAGCTGTGTGGCAACCTGTTCAGTCAGTGCCGTGCTGTTAACTGCCAGAGACTGTTCCGCCTCAGCAATCTGCTTAACCAGTGACTCATAGCGCCCGGCATAAACACTATCCTGATAACGACTGAGAAACTCTGTATTGCGTTCAATTTTTTGCTGCAGGGTTAATACCGGTGCCTGAATGTGCCCACCTGCGGCCTGTTCAACAAATGCTAAATCGACTGTCGCCAGGCGGCCCCAGTTAAATGCGCTCTGGTTTTTCTCAATCGCCACGCCGTTCAGCTCGATGGCTTTTTGTAGAGCCGCCAGTGATACCGGCACCAGACCTTGCTGCCAGGCGAAACCGAGCATCATCACATTGGAGAAAACGGTATCACCCAGCAGCGCTTCCGCGAGTCTGTTGGCATCTATCGAGGCGAGACGATCATTGCCCAGCGCTTCGTTGAGGATGCGTGTCCGGCGGGTGGATTCCATATCCGCATCCCGGTAGAGCACATTGTCGGCAGTGGCAACCTCAGCCAGATTGAGGACCGCACGACTATGATCCTTCCGTAATACGGTCAGTGCTTTATCGGTTGTCGCCACCACCATGTCGCAGGCAATCATCGCGTCTGCCTGGCCGGTTTCAATCCGTACCTGGCGGATTGCGTCCGGTTCAGGCGCCAGACGGACATAACTCAGTACGGTGCCGCCTTTCTGTGCAAATCCCATAAAATCGAGCACCGTAGCCCCTTTGGATTCCAGATGGGCGGCCATGGTAATTAAGGCCCCGACGGTGACGATACCAGTACCGCCGACGCCGCCAACCAGCAGGTTGTAGCAACCTGTTAGCGGCGCCAGCTGTGGCAGTGGCAGAGCGGCAACTTTCTGCTGGAAGGCTTCACCGGTGGTGACGCCAGTGCCTTTACGCAGTGTGCCTCCTTCAATGGTGACAAAACTGGGGCAGAACCCCTCGACACAGGAGAAATCCTTATTACAGGATGACTGATCTATACGGCGTTTACGTCCCTGCTCAGTCTCACGGGGGACCACGGAGAGGCAGTTAGACTGTGCTGAGCAATCACCACAGCCTTCACAGACATTGTGGTTGATAAAAACGCGTTTCTGCGGGTCAGGGAACTGACCCCGTTTACGTCGGCGACGTTTTTCGGCGGCACAGGTCTGATCGTAGATTAAGACCGTCACGCCGGATATTTCCCGAAGTTCCCGCTGTACTACATCCAGTTCCAGACGATCGTGGAAGGTTGCCACCGACGGGAAGATACTCCTGTCGCTGTATTTTTCCGGCTCATCGCTGATGATAGCGATACGGTTCACACCCTCAGCATGCACTTGATTGGCGATGGCCGGTACGCTAATGACACCATCCACCGGCTGACCTCCGGTCATCGCGACCGCATCATTAAACAGAATTTTGTAAGTAATATTGGTGTTGGCTGCGACCGACTGGCGGATCGCCAGCGTGCCGGAATGGAAGTAAGTACCCTCTCCCAGATTCTGGAAGATATGCTTGTTTTGCAGATAGCGTGACTTCGACACCCAGTTTACCCCTTCACCGCCCATCTGGGTCAGGGATTCGGTCTGCCGTCCCATCCAGCTAGCCATCACATGACAGCCGATACCGGCCTGAGCTTTGCTGCCTTGCGGGACTTTAGTAGAGATGTTGTGCGGGCAGCCGGAGCAGAAATAGGGTAAGCGGCGAACCCCCTGGGGATCACATACGCTGCTGCCACGGACGCCGATCTCTGCCAGCTGTGCGCGGAAATTCTCACCCAGCAGCAGGGTGATGCGGTCAGCAACCACTTTTGCCAGCATGTTCGGCCCAAGTTCGCCGACATAAGGCACAAGCGGCCTGCCCTGTTCGTCATGTTTGCCGATGATCCGGACTTTAATGGTCTCATCGGGGGCCGACAGGTGTTCTTTGATCTGGCTTTCGATAATGCCGCGCTTCTCTTCAATCACCAGAACCTCTACCTTGCCGCGGATGAAGTTCATAGCGCCATGCTTTTCCAGTGGCCAGACCAGGCCGACTTTGTAGATATCAATACCCAGTGCGCGCAGCTTCGCTTCAGTTAGCCCCAGCATGTCCAGTGCAGCCATCAGGTCAAGGTGCGCTTTACCGGTGGTGACGATACCCATGCGGGCCTGTTTGAGGTTATACAGGCAGCGGTCCAGTGGGTTAGCGCGGGCAAATGCCGCCACCGCTTCAAGCTTCTTTTCGATCCGGGTTTCCATCTGTGGCCCGGGCAGATCCGGCCAGCGATAGTGCAGACCATCCTCTGGCGCAGTGTAATCCTGTGGAAGGATAAATTGCGGCAATTCAGCAATGTCGACCGAGGCAGCGCTTTCGACAGTTTCTGAAATTGCCTTGAACCCGACCCAGGTACCGCTGAAGCGGGACAGTGCAATGCCCCAGAGGCCAAACTCGAAATACTCTGAAATACTGGCCGGATTGATGGTAGGCATAAAAAATGACATGAATGCCACGTCGGACTGATGCGGCATGCTGGAGGACACACAGCCGTGATCATCTCCAGCGACGACCAGCACGCCTCCGTGAGGCGAGCTGCCAAAGGCGTTGCCATGTTTAAGCGCATCTGCGGCGCGATCAACGCCCGGGCCTTTGCCGTACCAGATGGCAAACACGCCATCGACATTCTTATCTTCAGCGGTTTCGACCTGCTGGGTTCCCAGCACCAGGGTGGCGCCCAGCTCTTCATTCACCGCCGGGATAAAATCGATGTCCTGTGCCTGCAGTAGTTTTTTTGCCTGCCACAACGCCTGGTCATAGCCGCCTAAGGGCGAACCACGGTAGCCACTGATAAAACCTGCGGTATTAAGATTATGTTTGCGGTCCAATTCCCGTTGCATCATAGGCAGACGCACCAGTGCCTGGGTTCCGGTCAGGAACACGCGTCCGGTCTTGCGCAGATAGCGATCATTGAGCGTATAGCAGTCTAAATTTTGCGTCGCCGCAGCGTCGGCAAGGGACGTATCGATAGCATTCAGGCCACTTTTGTTCTGATCCAGACTCTTGTCGTAATGGTTCATGCCATACACCTCAGCAATCGTTTTTATTGTTTTTGGTGGGACGCTTGTATTGATCTGAATCAATTGCCCATCTGATGGCGAAAAGTGTAGGTTTTTTTTCACGAAAGGTGCTTGCGAATTATCTGAATATTCATGAACAATAAGAAAGAATCTTTAGATTTTTTGTTGATTATGCAATGATTATTTTGTTTTTATATGGATATGTAAGTGTATGACTGAAAAACTTGATCGTTATGATCGCCATATTCTGGCTGCCCTGCAGGATGATGGTCGTATCTCTAACCAGCAACTGGCAGACCAGGTTGGCCTCTCCTCAGCTGCGTGCTGGCGCCGGGTAAAAACTTTAGATGAAAAAGGGATACTGAAAAAGTATACGGCGCTGGTTAGCCCGGAGGCGCTGGGTTATGACCTCTGCGTGCTGATTATGGTGACGCTGATCCGCCATCAGCAGGATCATGCCATGGAGTTTCAACAAGCCGTACAGGGCTACCCGGAAGTCCTGCAGTGTTTTGCGGTAACCGGCGATACAGATTATGTTCTGCGGGTGATCATTCAGAATATGGCCGCCTATGATCGCTTTTTGAATGACAAGATCTTCAGCCTACCAGGGATTAGTCAGGTGCGATCCAACTTTGCCCTGCGTGAGATTAAAAATGAAACCGCGATTCCCATTGCTCTCTAAGACCGATCTGTAAGACTGACCAGTAATACCGACCTGTAAGAGGTCTAACACTGATAGCCTGACTCGGTATTGCGGGTTTTACTTATCGCAGCAGGCGGCCTTGCGGGTAAGCGCACCAGTCGCCCACCGGCTGGTCGCTGCATATGGCGATCATCTGACTCAGTTACGGTGCAATCAAATACAGTACAATTAGTAACGATAGAATGTACCGCTTTTCAACGGTCTGTCGCGACCGTTAGTGTGTGAAGTGCCCTTATCCGGCGTTTTTCAAGAAAGGGGGTGATTAGTTGCACGGTTATCGCGGCAATGACCACCAGTCCCATCCCCAACAGGCTTAGCTGGTCGGCCTCGGCAGAGAAAATTACATCATGGAACAGTCCATAACCGACGCAGGCTTCGGTCAGGAAAAAGGTAATGACCGGTGTTATG
This sequence comes from uncultured Amphritea sp., assembly GCF_937127095.1. Taxonomy (GTDB): domain Bacteria; phylum Pseudomonadota; class Gammaproteobacteria; order Pseudomonadales; family Balneatricaceae; genus Amphritea. The sequence continues at coordinate 55,404 of NZ_CAKZLP010000075.1, read as the reverse complement.
GCAACGCAGGCGCTCACTTGTACGGTCTGCCAGTAATGCATTGCCTGGGCGAATGATCCATAAGCAATCAGTGTACTAACACAGCAGAAAAAGGCGATCCAACGGTCGTGGGAGTCGAGCGTCAGCAGTGATGCTGGTTGGCTAAAGGGCAGCATGACCACCAATGCATAGAGATAGATGCTGAGCAGAATATTAGAGGGCGACAACACCCTGAACAGTGATTTCTGAATCAGGGCGTATGCGCTCCAGCCCAGGGCTGACACTTGAATGATCAGAAAGCCGATGCCTGTTAGTCCGGTACTGCTCTGAATTGCGGGATGAAAAAACAGCAACATACCGCCGCCCATCAAAGCAAAGCAGACCCAGTGTTGCCAGAATACCCGTTCTTTCAGAAACCACCAGCCTCCCAGAGTGAGAAATAGTGGCGCTAACAGGAAGCTGAGTTGCGCTGCGCCCGGGTGGAGATAGCTCAGCCCCCAGACCATGAAAGTGTAGTTCACGATCAGCATTGTCCCCGCAACCATCAGCCTGACTATGTTGATTCGCGTCAGGTTGCGAAATTCTGAAAGTTTGCCGCGCTGGGCCTGCCAGATGACCAGCACTGCACCGGCAAAGGTAAAGCGCAGCCAGGTGAAGGTGACCGGATCGATAAACCCGGTTGAAAGCTTCAGGGCGATCGGCATCATGCCCCAGAACACCAGGGTTATACAGCAGAAAAACAGGCCATATAAAAATCGTCGACTATCCAGAGTCATCTTAATGCTCGTAAGTGTTAAAAAAACCAGAGCCTGAAGCATGGCGTTTATTCCGCTTTGTTTCCAATGCATAATAGTTCATAGCTTTATGCAAAAAACGGGTAATGCTGGAAAAGAGACGAGGGAGTGGATCAGATGAGCAGTCTTATGTTGTCAGGCCAGTTTCAACAGTTGGATATTAAAAGTCTGACCGGGCTGCTCTATCTGCTTGAGGAGCGTAATGTCGGGCGTGCAGCAGACCGGCTGTTTATTAGTCAGTCGGCGATGAGCAGGGTGTTGATCCGTTTGCGTGAAGCGTTTGATGATCCGCTGTTTGTGCGCACCGCCCGGGGGATGATTCCCACCTCTAAAGCGATCGCTCTGGAAAATCCGGTGCGACAGATGCTGGAGCAGATGGCCAGTCTGATGGCGGTACCCCAGTTCGTGCCACATCTGAGTGAGCGCACCTTCCGTTTGCAAACCACCCATTATCAGGCTCAGGCGTATGGTCCCAGTATTGCGGAGCGTTTTTATCGGGAAGCCCCGAATGCATCTCTGGTGACCTCGACCGTAACGGAAACCAGTTTACTGGAAGAGCCTGACCAGATCTGTGACGTGGTGTTGTGCAGTAGTTTTATTCAGCTGCCGCATCACTTTGAGCGACAACTGCTTGGCCGGGAAAAATATGTGCTGATTATGGCACAGGATCACCCTCTGGCAGCACAGGATACGGTGAGTGTTGCGGAGTATCTGTCGTTTTCCCATGTGCTGGTAAGTCTGGGCGGTGGTGCTAAAGTAACGGGTAATGAAGCATTGGGAAAGCTGGCGCGGGAGAAGCGTTTTGCATTGCGAACCCCCTACTTTATGGCCGCACTGGAGGCGGTTGGCCGGACCCAGCTATTGTTCAGTTCCAGCGGATTGCTGGCATCTCAGTATGCCGAGCGCTTCGGTCTTACCATTAAAGCGCTTCCTTTTGAGTCAAAAGACACGGATTACTACCTGGTCTGGCCGAAAGCGGTCGATCAGGACCCGGGCAGCATCTGGTTGCGGGATCTGTGCCGTCGGGTGGTGAAAGAGCTGATTCCTTTTCCCGCCGATTAAGTACGATTAACCGGCCGGAAAATTGAAGATTGATGGAGCTTAGCTGTTGTCGCTAACCATTTCAGCAGAGTCCTGGTCAGTAGAGCTTTCTTGAGTAGATCTTTCTTGAGTAGAGCTTTCGTCAGCCGGGCTCAGGGGATTTCCCGGCCACATTAGTTGTGATTCGTTGATGCCCATGCTTCGTGCCCGTCCGCCGGTTTTAGCGGTGTACATACGATGGTCAGCGAGTTCGATCATCGCTTTCCAGTCTTTTACCGTATCAGCCTGCACTTCTGCCACGCCGATGCTGGCGGTGACCGGGGTGCCATCCGGGCGGTCGCCCAGGCCCGCATTCATCAGCCGGGTAATGACATCGTTAGCTTCAGCCGGTGTGGCGGTGGGGAGTATGACGATGAACTCTTCGCCACCCCAACGGATGACGCTGTCGCCTTTACGCACAGTCGCGCATAGTTGTTGTGCAGCTGCTTTCAGCACCACGTCCCCGGCTTCATGACCGTAAACATCGTTGACTGTTTTAAAGTGATCAAGGTCGAGATAGAGAATCGACAGATTACTTTCACTCATGGTGGTCAGGCGGAACTGCAGATCAAGCATCTCGATCCCTGCTCTGCGGGTTAGCAGACCGGTGAGGACATCATAGCTGGCCCGGTTTACCTGAGAGAGCATATAGCGTAGCTGGTTGAGGGATGAAAACATCGCAACGCCCAGGATCAGGGTGAACAGCCAGACAGTTGACACTGCCTGCGGGATATCACTTTTAGCCTGCGGAATAACCGCCAGCACAACCACCGCCAGCATCGGTGCTGCGTAGGCCAGTAGCTCTCTCAGGGTTAGCGGAAACAGGGTCAGCCCGGCAATCATCACAAAGGGCAGCAGGGCATAGAGTTCTGCAACCACCTGTTCAGTGCCGCTTAACTCATAAGATTGCAACCATTGGTCTGAGACCAGATAGAACAGTGGAGTCACCGACAGCATGCCTGCCAGTAGCAAGCGCGCGCGCAACAGGCTCGCCTCTTTGCGTGCTTGCCAGGCGAGCAGAACAAAGGCTGTTCCGGATAGTATGCGGATCAGCAGCAGTTCGCTCCACAGTTGTCCAGGCAGAAACAACAGATCTATCAGTGACCAGGTTGGCACTAGTACTGCAAAAATGGCACAGAAGAAAAATACCCGGCTTTGCATAATCGTCGCGCGGTGTCGCGAGATTGGCAGGCTATGCTGCTTGTTGCTGAATAGCTCGTAGAGTTGATCAAGCGTATAGATACCCAGCGATTCACTTAGCGAAATATACATAGCGGTTAAGTATTTCATCCTTTTATTTCCGATGTTGATCTGAGATCAGACTGCACAATACTCGTTTGTTACGGCCGGAATAAACTCTTCTTTGAGCAATGTCTATCTTAGGTGATACAGGTCAAAAATCTAATCAAAGTATCCACAGAACGGGTAATCCTCTGAGTAAACCGACCTGTATTAGGCCGGTGATCGGTCGCTGCGGGGCCTGAATTTGAGAGTCTTGCGGGAGTCTCTGAGGGCCTGCAGTTCGAGTTTGTCTTTTAGCTGATCAATGTAGAGTGGTTCTGAATAGAGATAACCCTGGGCATAATCACATCCAAGACGGATCATTGACTGTTGCTGTGCCGACTCCTCAATCCCTTCTGATACGGTGAGCAGGTTCATGGTGTCTGCCAGGGCAATAATCGCCTCTATAACCGGTTTGGAATTGTCGAAATCACGAATGAAGCTGCGGTCAATTTTTACCCCGTCAATCGGCAGTCGTGCCAGATAGCTCAAAGATGAATAGCCGGTACCGAAGTCATCGATCCAGATACTATACCCGGCCTGCTTCCATTGTTGTAGCAGGGGCAGAGTGCTGTCGATATCTTTCATCAGGCTGGTTTCTGTAATCTCCAGACAGATGCGGTGATCTGGTGCTTCAACCTTCAACAGCGCTTCGTTAACCTGTTGCGCCAGTTCCGGTTTATTGAGAATAGCTGAAGAGATGTTGATCGATAGTTTGATGGCATCTTTCTGGCGGGGTAATGCCTGGATATCAGCGGCAACAGTTTCGATAATCCAGACGGTTAGTGCGCCGATCTGATCCGATTCTTCGATGATTGGAATAAAGGTTTCAGGCCCTAGTCTACCGCGTTTTTGGTGGTGCCAGCGTAATAGCGCCTCGGCCCCGACAATCCGGTTTTTCTGCAACTGGACGATGGGCTGATATTCCAGATAGAGCTGATTTTCTGCAATTGCGGTACTGATTCCCTGTTGAATCATCACCCGCTCTTCCACCTGCCGGTGCATCACCGGAAGGAAGTAGCGGGCACAGTTGCGTCCGGCACGCTTGGCTTCAGACATAGCGATATCAGCGTGCTTTAACATCCGGTCAGCGCTGTTGGCATCATCCGGGAACAGGGTGATACCGATGCTGCAGGAGAGGTTAAAAGTGCGGTCACTGACCTTAAACGGCCGCTGTATCGCTGCGATAATCCGGTTGCTGAGTTGTTCCGCTTCATCCACCTGACGAATGTCGGGCAGCATCATAACAAACTGGTCACCACCGGGGCGAGACACCAGTAGTTCTTCAGGAAAGGGCAACTGACTGTTTTGGGTCTGTTGTGCTACCGCGGTCAGCAGTCGCTGGGCGACATCTTTGAGAATCTGGTCGCCATAGGCGTGATTGGAAGAATCATTAATCTGTTTGAAATGATCCAGATCGATATATAACAGGGCGATACGGCTTTCCTGTTTGCGTGTCCACAGGATCAGTTTGCTGAGTTCCTGATGCAGCCCCCGGCGGTTGGATAACCCTGTCAGGGAATCGCGATAGGCCATCAGTTCCAGCCGGGCATGGCTATCGCTGAGATTTTCCTGCATCTCCTGCAACGCTTTACTCAACTGGCCAAACTCATCGTCAGCATCGGTGTCAAAGCGGATTGCGTTGCCGTCGATATTGAAGTCCCGGGTTTTCTCGGTGAGTTGATGCAGAGGCATGAGCAGTTTTGCCACAAGAGCGCGGGAGAGCATCAGTGTCGGTAGCAATAAAGCAACAAATGCAGCGACGACTATGGCAACCGACTCGGGTGTGACGGTGAGAAGCTCGCTGATACTGGCGCTGCTGATCAGGGTGAAGCCGATCAGCAATAGTATTGCGCTTAGCACAGCCGAAAGCACTGTAACGATAAGGCCGATTCTAAAAGGCAGTGAGCGCGCCATCAGTTCAGCTTTAGCGCCGGGCTGGACTTGAAATAACAGGCAAACATCTCTGATGGCATAGAACGGCTCACTATCATATTGCTTTAATTATTGAGACCAATCATAACAGCGATCAGGAAAGTTGCAGCACCTTATCAACCAGTTTGTTAATGCCGGCGGCTGCTTCACTGATGCTACCCGCTAACATGTACGCGGGTGTTGTTACAATTTTACGGGTGTCATCAATAACAATGCTGCTGCAGTCACAATCCTGATGCTGACCGCCCATGGTTTCAATCGCCGTGGCGATCTCTTTATCATTGCCAATGGTACAGAGGGCGTCACCAAATAGCAGCGGCGTCATGGTTGGCGCGATGCAGATCAGGCCCACCGGCTTGCCTGCGGCATGAATGGCCTGGGCGAAGGTGATCAGGTCTGGATTGACCACCGCAGCAGCGCCGGCAACCGCGAAATTGCTCAGGTTTTTGGCTGCACCAAAGCCGCCAGGGATAATCAGTGCGTCGTAGTCAGCGGGATTGGCTTCTGCCAGGTCGAGAATCTCTCCGCGGGCCAGGCGCGCGGCCTCGGTGAGCACATTGCGCTGCTGATCGGCCATGACTTCACCACTGCGGTGATCGATGACATGCATCTGATCAATGTTGGGGGCCATACACTGATAGCTGGCGCCGCCCTGTTCAATCGCCAGTAGTGTTAGTACGGATTCATAGATTTCCGAACCGTCGTAAACACCGCATCCGGATAAAACCACTGCAACTTTTTTCATAAACTGAACTCCCTTAAGGGTGAAGGTAAGAGTCTGACAACTGATTCCTGGTAATTACTGCATCGACTGTCAGGCGTGATGGGCTATTGCCAGTATAAAAAAATACTCAGTCGCCAACTATAGCGCTTTATCTATAGTCGCCACCAAGTGGCTTCTGTCATAATAACGTAACTGTTTTCCGGTCAAATAGCCGCTTCTGGAGGAAGATTTCCGTGTCATTTACTAATAGTCAGCGTTTTTTCCCTGAAACCCGTATGCGTCGTATGCGGGCTGATGATTTTTCCCGTCGTCTTATGCGTGAAAACGTGCTGACGCCGGATGATCTGATCTACCCGATGTTTGTAATTGAAGGGGAAAATCAGCGTGAAGTGGTGCCTTCAATGCCGGGTGTCGAGCGGATGAGTATTGATCTGCTGGTTAAAGAAGCCCGCGAACTGGTGTCGCTTGGCATCCCTGCGATTGCACTGTTTCCTGTGACGCCGCTGAGTGCTAAAACTGAGCTGGCGGAAGAGGCTTATAATCCTGATGGTTTGGCGCAGCGTGCGGTTAAAGCGCTTAAAGATGCCTGCCCGGAACTGGGTGTGATTACCGATGTGGCGCTGGACCCGTTCACCACCCATGGTCAGGATGGCATTATTGATACCAATGGCTATGTTTTAAATGATCGCACCGTTGATACGCTGGTGCGTCAGGCGCTGTCTCATGCCGAGGCCGGTGCTGACATTGTTGCACCCAGCGATATGATGGATGGCCGGATCGGCTCTATCCGCGAAGAACTGGAGATGAATGGCCGTGTAAACACCCGTATTATGGCCTACTCTGCAAAGTATGCGAGTGCTTACTATGGCCCTTTCCGTGATGCTGTAGGTTCTGCTGGTAATCTGGGTAAAGGTAATAAATTCAACTACCAGATGGACCCTGCTAACAGTGATGAGGCCTTGCACGAGGTGGCGCTGGATCTGGCAGAGGGTGCCGATATGGTGATGGTGAAGCCGGGTATGCCCTATCTGGATATTGTTCGTCGGGTTAAAACTGAACTGAAAGTACCAACCTTTGTATATCAGGTTAGCGGTGAGTATGCGATGCATATGGCGGCATTTCAGAATGGCTGGCTGGATGAGCGTAGCGTAATGATGGAATCTCTGACCTGTATTAAACGGGCGGGGTGTGATGGCATTCTGACCTATTTTGCCAAACGGGCTGCGCAGTTACTGAATGAGTGACATTCAGTTGCTGCAGGGATAATCAAAATAAATAGTGGTTGTAAAGGTGCAGTAATGACAGAGCAGATCAAAGAGCAGGCGAGTGAGTCGGTCATCAATCAGGCCTCTACGCAGACTATCGAGAAGGCGACTGAACAGCTAATTCAGTCTGTTAACGAACAGCGAGACCCCTCTAATGAAGCCGCTGAAGCCTCTATTGCGCTGGTTGAAAGCCGTGAAGCGATTGCGGTAACGGAGCCGGTTGAAGAGCTGCCGCTGGACCTGAAAGCCCCTGAGCTGTATATCAATCGCGAGCTGAGCCATCTGCAGTTTAATATCCGGGTGCTGGAGCAGGCGCTGGATGAGAGTCATCCGCTGATGGAACGGTTGATGTTTCTGCTGATCTTTTCCAGTAACCTGGATGAGTTCTTTGAGATTCGTGTGGCTGAGCTGATGGCGCAGCTGAAGTATGGACGTGAGTCGGTAGGCCCTGACGCCCTGCATCCACAGGCGGTGATGAATCGCATCTGTGAGATTTGTAATGCTCAGGTTGAGCGCCAGTATAAAATTCTTAACGAAACGATCTTCCCGCAGCTGAAAAATGAGAATATCCACTTTCAGCGTCGCCGGGATTGGACCGATGAGCAGAAAGAGTGGATTCGTGTCTTTTTTGAAGAGAAGGTGCAGCCGGTTGTCAGCCCTATCGGGCTTGACCCGTCCCACCCGTTTCCCCGTCTGGTCAACAAGAGTCTTAACTTTATTGTTGAGCTGGATGGTAAGGATGCGTTTGGCCGGGAAAGTGGGTTGGCGATTATCCCTGCGCCCCGCTCCCTGCCGCGCCTGATCCGTCTGCCTGATAATCTCTGCAATGGCGGTGATAACCTGATCTTCCTCTCCTCCATCATCCATGAGTTTGCCGATGAGATGTTCCCGGGGATGAAGGTTGAGGGCTGTTATCAGTTCCGCATCACCCGTAATGCCGACCTGACCTTTGACTCGGAAGAGGTTGAAGACCTTGCCCGTACTCTGCGGGGCGAATTGCACTCCCGTAAGTATGGTGCTGCCGTGCGCCTTGAGGTAGACCAGCGCACCCCTGAAAACCTGATCCGTTTTCTGCTGCGTGAGTTCAGCCTGGATGAAGCGCATACCTATCGGGTTGATGGCCCGGTTAACCTGACGCGGATGATGGCGTTGCGTGATCTGGTTGATTGTAAACAGCTCTGCTGGAAGCCATTCACACCGGGTATGTCGGGCCGCTATAAGCAGAAAAATATCTTTGATGTGCTGCGACAGAAAGATGAACTGCTGCACCATCCGTTCCAGTCATTCTCACCGGTGGTCGATCTGCTGCGGCAGGCGGCTAAAGATCCTAAGGTGCTGGCGATCAAACAGACCCTTTACCGTACCGGTGTCAACTCTGACATTGTCGATGCGCTGGTGGATGCCGCCCGCAGTGGTAAAGAGGTGACCGTGGTTATCGAGCTGCGCGCCCGGTTTGATGAGGAATCCAACCTGCAACTGGCGGGCCGTCTGCAGGAGGCCGGTGCACTGGTCGTTTACGGTGTGGTTGACTTTAAAACCCACGCAAAAATGATGCTGATTGTGCGCCGTGAAGAGGGCAAGTTGGTGCGTTATGCACATCTGGGCACCGGTAACTATCATTCGGGGACTGCTCGGTTGTATACCGATTACAGTTACATGACCAGCGATGTCGATGTGGGAGAGGATGTTCACAAAATATTCCAGCAACTCACCGGTATGGGTAAGATTCTGCGGTTGAAAAAACTGCATAATGCGCCGTTTACCCTGCATGCGCGCATGATCGAGATGATCGAGCGGGAAGCAAAGCATGGTAAAAATGGTCATATCATCGTTAAAATCAATGGTCTGACCGAGCCTCAGCTGATTCGTGCGCTGTATCAGGCATCGCAGAAAGGGGTGAAAATCGAGCTGATTGTCCGCGGTATGTGCCGTCTGCGTCCCGGTATTGAGGGGATCTCTGAAAATATCTCGGTTCGCTCCATTATCGGCCGCTTTCTGGAACACACCCGGGTTTATTATTTTGGCAATAAAGGTAAGCCCGATGTGCTCTGTTCCAGTGCTGACTGGATGGAACGTAATATGCTTAACCGGGTTGAAACCGGGTTTCCGCTAACCGGAAAGCTGGCTGAGCGGATTAAGGCAGACCTGGATCTCTATCTGGCCGATAACAGCCGTAGCTGGATGTTGCACTCTGATGGCAGTTACACACCGAATAAACCCGCCGAAGGTGAAGATCTGGTCAGCGCCCAGGAAACACTGCTGAGCCAGTTTGGTAGTTAATTTTCGCCGCAATAAGCCGGTGTAAACCGTACCGATTAAAGTGGCCCTTCGGGGCCATTTTTGTGTTCTGCGCTTGTTGCTCTCCTCCCAGAGCCTCTCCTTCAATTCTATTTTTGTTTGCTTCCGCGCCTGTTTTGTGGAAAATTGTCTGATTCTATTATGTTTCTGATAGGAAACATGTGTGATAGCGGCAGAGGATCCTGCTTAACTTATTCTTAGTATCTGATAACGAGATGAGTGCTATCCTTCGCGTTATTACCCGCTACCAGCGGCACAATACATACCAGACGGAAGCCTGATCATGGCGAATGCCCCAACAGCCCTGGTGCTGAACGATATTCATAAGTCCTACGGTGATCTCGCGGTCCTGAAAGGGGTCTCGCTGACCGCCTATGATGGTGATGTGATCTCGATTCTCGGCTCCAGTGGTTCCGGTAAAAGTACCCTGCTTCGCTGTATTAATCTGCTGGAAAACCCCAGCCGGGGGGAGATCACGGTGGGTGATGAAAGCCTTGATCTGAAACCCGGTAAAGATGGTAATCTGGTCGCGGTAAACCGTAAACAGCTGGAACAGATGCGTGCCCGCATCGGCTTTGTCTTTCAGAATTTCAATCTCTGGCCACACAAAACCATCCTGGAAAATATTATCGAAGCGCCGACTCAGGTGCTGAAACAGCCCAAAGCTGAGGCGATTGCCCGGGCCGAGCAGCTGCTGGAAAAGGTCGGTCTGGCGGATAAACGCAATGCTTACCCGGATAACCTTTCCGGCGGGCAGAAACAGCGCGTCGCCATTGCCCGGACGTTGGCGATGGACCCGCAGGTGCTGTTGTTTGATGAGCCGACCTCGGCACTTGATCCTGAACTGGTCAACGAAGTGCTGGCGGTGATGAAAGAGCTGGCTGAAGAGGGGCGCACCATGCTGATCGTCACCCATGAGATGCGCTTCGCCAAAGATGTATCCAGTCAGGTGATATTCCTGCATCAGGGGCAGATTGAAGAGATGGGCCCGCCTGATCAGGTGTTCAATCATCCGAAATCCAAGCGCGTGCAGGAGTTTATGGCCAGCCACAGCTAAGCGTTTGACCGATGACCCGTTTTAAAAGCAGTATGTTATTGATGAATCAAAGAACCATTTAATAAGAACCATTTAAAGGGAAAAATGATGAATATACGCAAATTGTTTGCCACCGCTGCCCTTGTTGCCACGGGCCTGATGGCTGCGCAGATGGCCACTGCCGGTGATAAGATTCGAATCGCCACTGAGGGGGCTTACGCGCCGTTTAATATGGTGGATTCCAATGGTGAGCTGATCGGCTTTGATGTCGAGATCGCTAAAGCGCTGTGCGCGCAGATGCAGGCTGACTGCGAGATTGTCGCGCAGGATTGGGACGGCATTATTCCGGGGCTGCGGGCGCGTAAATACGATGCCATTATCGCCTCTATGTCGATCACCGAAGAGCGTATGCGGGTTGTCGACTTCTCGGAAAAGTATTATTCCAACGTACTGGCGTTCGTGACACCGGAAGGCAGCACGATTGAAGTGACTAAAGAGGGGCTGAAGGGTAAAACTGTCGGCGCGCAGCGGGCTACGATTGCTGGTCAGTATCTGGAAGATAATCTGGGCGATGTGGTTGAGGTAAAACTCTACGATACTCAGGATAACGCTTATCTGGATCTGGCATCCGGTCGTCTGGATGCGCTGCTGTCGGATAAATTTCCGGCCTATGACTGGTTACGCTCTGACGACGGCAAAGGGTTTGCGTTTAACGGTGCCGATATCGATATCAACGACGAGATCGGTATAGCAGTACGCAAGGGTGATGCGCTGAAAGATAAGTTCAGCGCTGCAATCAAAGCGATTGTTGCCGACGGTACTTACGCTAAGATCAATGAGAAGTACTTCCCGTTCTCAATCTATTAATCGCGGGTTAAACCAGCATTGCTAACCGGGGCGGGCTTTGACCGGCCCGTTTTTTAGGCGAATTTCATGGATCTGCAAGGCTTTGGCCATCTCCTGATATCCGGTACCTGGATGACCATCCAGCTGGCGCTGTCCAGCTTGCTGGTCGGTCTGGTGTTTGGCCTGATAGGGGCAGCGGCAAAGCTGTCAAAAAATCCTCTTGCCCGCTGGCTGGCAACCGGATATACCACGCTGGTCAGAGGGTTGCCCGAGCTGCTGCTGGTGCTGACCATCTATTTTGGCGGCTCCCAGCTGTTGATGTGGATCGCCGGATGGTTTGGTTACACCGAATATATCGAGATCGGGCCATTTGTAGCGGGTGTGGCGGCCCTGTCCATCGCCTTTGGCGCCTACGCCACCGAAGTGTTTCGCATGGCGTTGCTGGAGATTCCGAAAGGGCAGTGGGAGTCCGGGCTGGCCTGTGGCATGAGTACCCTGCGCACCTTTTTCCGCATTATTTTACCGCAGGTCTGGCGTCTGGCGATTCCTGGCCTGGGTAATCTGTTTCAGGTGCTGCTTAAAGATACTGCGCTGGTCTCCGTGGTGGGCCTGAACGATATTATGCGTCAGTCCCAGGTGGCGATCAGCGCGACCAAAGAGCCGTTTACTTTCTTTATGGTGGCCGCCTGTATCTACCTGTTGCTGACCGCTGCGACCACGGCCTTTACCATGTTTATGGAACGGGTTGCTAACCCGGCTGCCCGGGGGAATCGCGCATGACCTGGGAATGGGACGTCATCTGGAAGTATTTTCCCCGCTTGCTGGAAGGCGCCTGGCTGACCATGGAGCTGGTGCTGATCTCCGGTCTGATCGGTATTGCGTTGGCAGTGCCGCTGGCGCTGATGCGTGCATCGAGCCGCACCTGGGTGAAGGCGCTGCCGTTTGCCTATATCTATTTTTTTCGGGGTACGCCGCTGCTGGTGCAGATCTTTTTGGTGTATTACGGTGCGTCTCAGTTTGAAGCGGTGCGTGAGTCGTTGCTCTGGCCAGTGCTAAAGCAGCCCTACTGGTGCGCCATTATCGCTTTCAGTCTGAATACTGCGGCTTACAGTGCTGAACTGTTTCGCAGTGCGATTCAGGCGATCCCTACCGGAGAGATTGAAGCCGCGGAAGCGATGGGGATGAGTAAGTCTGTGCAGATCCGCCGCATCATTATGCCGAGAGCTTTTGGCATCGCCCTGCCTGCGTACGGCAATGAGGTGATTCTGATGCTCAAAGGCAGCGCCCTGGCCAGCACGATTACGCTGTTAGATCTGACCGGCATGGCGCGCACAATTATTGCCCGCACCTATACCCCGTTGGAGATGTTTCTCGCTGCCGGGTTTGTCTATCTGGCGATCAGCGCGCTGATCATCGCCCTGTTCCGCTTTATGGAATACCGCTTCAACCGTTATCAGTACTACCATCACAGCAACACTCCGGACGACCTGGACCCGCAGCTGCGGGATCCACATATCGACCAGAAGTAATCAGAATAGTTTTCGCAACCTGCCTGCTTAGCGCAGAAACGCTTTGATCAGTTCGGCGTATCCGGACTGATAATCAGGATACCTGAACTGATAACCGCTCTGTTTCAGCAGGGCATTACTGCAGCGCTTACTGCCGATGGTTCGCCGTGCTGAACGTTCGGTGATCTCAACCCCCAGCTGTGCTGCCAGCCAGTCGCCGACTTCGTGCAGCGGTGCTGGCTGATCATCGCTGGCGAGATAAACCGGTGCCAGTGGTTGCTGCTGTGACCGCCGCCAGAGATGCTGCAGCACCCCGACGCAGTCGTCCCGATGGATCCGGTTGCTGTAGCGTGGCGGGTCTGCGGGGTAGCCGGTGCCACGATTGACCTGGCTTAGCATGTAGTTGCGTCCGGGGCCGTAGATCCCGCTGAAGCGCACTACCGTGGCCGGAATGCCGCTTTGCAGGGCGATCTGTTCTGCGTCGAGCATGATTCTGCCGGAGAAATTATCCGGCTCGGTGGCGCTGCTCTCGTCCACCCATTCGTCATTTTGCTGATGGTAGACCGCTGTGCTGGAGACAAAAAACAGCTGCCGGGGGTGGATGCCCTGTTGCTGCAATGCCTGTAACAGATTTTGTAGCCCGCCGGAATAGGCCTGGCGGTAGACTGATTCCTCCCGCGAGCCCGCTGCAACCACATAGAAAACGGTGTCCAGCTGTTGCGGCAGACCCTTAAGCGTGTCAGTCTGACTCAGATCAGCGGCAATCCCTTGGATCGCAGGGGGCAGCTGGTTTATATTACGTCGAAGGCCAAATACCTGGTGCCCTGCGGCGGCCAGGTTCAGTCCCAGCTGACTGCCGACGTCACCGCAACCGGCGATTAGAATCTGATCCCTGTTTGACATATGCTTCACAGTACTTTTCCTGTTTCAGGTTGAGTCAGTATCATAACAAAGGAAAGCCTCGTATGACTCTTACTGAGTTACGTTACATTGTTACCCTGGCCCAGGAACAACATTTTGGCCGTGCCGCTGAGCGCTGTTTTGTCAGTCAGCCGACGCTAAGCATCGCGGTTAAAAAGCTGGAGGATGAACTGGGGACGGCGCTGTTCGAACGCAGTAAACATGCGGTTCGGGTAACACCGGTAGGGCAGAAGGTTGTACGTCAGGCACAGACGGTGCTGGAGCAGGCAGAGTCGATCAAAGACCTGGCTCAGGAGGGCAAAGATCAGCTGGCCAGTCCGCTGCGGGTGGGGGCTATCTATACCATCGGCCCCTACCTGTTTCCGCAGCTGGTGCCTGAGTTGCAGAAGCGGGCACCGAAAATGCCACTCTACATCGAAGAGAATTTTACCGAAAACCTGCGGCCCAAAATTCGCAATGGTGAGCTGGACGCGATTATTGTCGCGCTGCCATTCGATGAGCCGGATATCCTTACCCGGCCGCTCTATGATGAACCGTTCATGATGCTGCTGCCGAAGGACCATCCGCTGGCAGGAAAAGAGCAGATCGATAGTCAGACCCTGCATGAACAGGATCTGTTACTGCTGGGTGAGGGGCACTGCTTTCGTGATCAGGTGCTGGAAGCCTGCCCGGCGATCTCCGGCCATTCATCCGATAGACATACCATTACCGAAGGCAGCTCACTGGAAACGATTCGCATGATGGTCGCCTCGGGGCTGGGTGCCAGCGTGATTCCGAAATCAGCCACCGGGGGCTATTACCAGTCAGATATGGTGGTGACCAAACCGTTTAAAGCGCCTGCGCCGGTGCGTAGCGTTGGACTGGCCTGGCGTGCCAGTTTCCCCAGACCTCAGGCGATTGACCTGCTGATAGAAGCGCTCAATAGCTGTCCGGTAGCGGATAACAAACACTGATATGAACGGACCTGCCCTGGCGCAACTGCCGGTCACCGAACTCAAAGGGGTTGGGGCCGCGTTACAGTTAAAGCTGGAAAAACTAGAGATCTACACCCTGCAGGATCTGCTGTTTCACCTGCCGTTGCGCTATCAGGATCGCACCCGCATCATGCCGATTGGCGGCTTGCGACCCGGTGATGAGGGCGTTATTGAGGGGGAGGTGAAAGGTGCGGATATCGCCATGGGGCGACGCCGCAGTCTTGTCTGCCGTCTACAGGATGGCACTGGCACGATCACCCTGCGGTTTTTTCATTTCTCCGCCGCGCAGAAAAATAATCTGAAAACCGGTACACGGATTCGCTGTTTTGGCGAAGTACGCACCGGTGCCAGTGGTCTGGAGATCTACCATCCCGAATATCGACGGGTGGATGATACGGTCATTACTCCGGTTGAGGAGTCGCTAACGCCGATCTATCCTACCACTGAGGGGCTAAACCAGGCCCGCCTGCGAGCGCTGACCGATGGCGCACTGGCCTATCTGGCGAACGGCTCCCTGACAGAACTGATTCCGGAAAACCTGCGGCAGCAGTGGCGCTTACCGCCGCTGAATGATGCGGTGAACTACCTGCACCGTCCCCCTGTGGATGCGGATCAGGAACAGTTGCTCGACGGTTATCACCCGGCCCAGCGGCGACTGGCATTTGAAGAGTTGCTGGCACATCATCTATCGCTGCTGAAGCTGCGGCAACGCACCCGCCAGTCAGGTGCGCCGCAACTGGCAACCACCACCCACTATCGGGATCAGTTTTTGCTGCAGCTACCTTTCCCGTTGACCGGTGCGCAACAGCGTGTCAGCCAGGAGATCGCTGCGGATCTGAGCCAGCCCTATCCTATGTTGCGGCTGGTACAGGGTGATGTTGGTTCCGGTAAAACGGTGGTCGCGGCCCTGGCGGCGCTGCAAGCGGTTGAAGGGGGCTTTCAGGCGGCGGTGATGGCGCCGACTGAGATCCTCGCAGAACAACATTTTATCAACTTCAGCAACTGGCTGGAGCCGCTAGGGCTGCAAGTCGCCTGGCTGGCGGGCAAGCTGAAAGGTAAGAAACGGCAGGCCCAGCTTGATGTGATCGGAGATGGTTCAGCGCAGGTGGTCGTCGGTACCCATGCGCTGTTTCAGGACGGGGTAAACTTTGCCAATCTTGGACTGGTGGTGGTCGATGAACAGCACCGTTTCGGGGTGCATCAGCGGCTGGCGTTGCGGGAGAAAGGCCGCACCGATCATCGTGCTCCCCATCAGTTGATAATGACCGCTACGCCGATCCCCCGCACCCTGACGATGAGTGCCTATGCGGATCTGGACTGCTCCATCATCGATGAGCTGCCTCCGGGGCGTACGCCGGTCAATACGGTGGTGATCTCCGATCAGCGGCGTCCCGAGGTTGTGCAGCGGGTGCGTGATGCCTGTGGTCAGGGGCGGCAGGTCTATTGGGTTTGCACTTTGATCGAGGAATCGGAAGCGCTGCAGTGTCAGGCCGCCGAGGTGACCGCTGAAGAGCTGCGTGAAGCGCTGACTGAACTGCGTATCGGTTTGATCCACGGCCGGATGAAACCCGCGGAGAAAGCTGACATTATGGCCAGTTATAAAGCCGCCGAGCTGGATCTGCTGGTGGCCACCACGGTGATTGAGGTGGGCGTTGATGTGCCCAACGCATCGGTGATGATTATTGAAAACCCGGAACGCCTGGGCCTGGCCCAGCTGCATCAGCTACGGGGTCGGGTGGGCCGGGGATCGGTCGAGAGTTTCTGTCTGTTGATGTATCATGCGCCGCTGTCGCAGCAGGGCCGTGAGCGGCTGGCGGTGATGCGCGAAACCACCGATGGTTTTCGTATCGCAGAAAAAGATCTGGAGCTGCGTGGTCCGGGTGAGGTGCTGGGCACCCGACAGACCGGTATGATGTCGTTTAAAGTTGCCGATCTGCAGCGGGATGCTGATCTGCTGACCCGGGTGAAACAGGTCGCCAGTCAGATCGCCACTGACCCGCAGCTGAGTGATGCGATTATTCATCGCTGGCTGGGACGGGATGAGCAGTACGCCAGCGTTTAAATCTTTAATTATCAGGTATCTGAATTTCTATGTCTGTTCCACCGTGCCGGTTTTCCATTGCCGAATCTGATGCCCCTATAGAGTTACTGCCCCGGGATCTGAGTGCCTGGCAGCAGGGTAACTGCGGGGTTGATTATGTACATCGGCTGGATTCAGGCCAGCAAGGGCCAGAACTGGTGATTCAGGCACTCACCCACGGCAATGAGATCTGTGGCGCGAACGCCCTGCTGTGGCTGCTGGAAAACAATATCCGGCCGCTGAAAGGCGCGCTGACGCTGATCTTTGCTAATGTTGATGCCTATAAAACCTTCGATCCTCAGCGACCGTTTGCCAGTCGCTGTCTCGATGAGGATATGAATCGTATCTGGCTGCCCTCCCGGCTGACCTGCCCGAATAGCCTTGAAACACGGCGTGCCGTGGCTTTGCTGCCATTTGTTGAAAATGCCGATAGCCTGCTGGACCTGCACTCCACCACCTTTGCCGTAGCGCCGATGCTGATCTATCCCCAGACCTCATCTAATCGTGATTTTGCTGATCAGCTGGGGTTCCCGTTCCCACATCTGCTGTATGATCTGGGCAGTTATCACCCTGGTATCCTGATCTCTGAACATGAACAGAACACCGATGGCGGCGTGTCTCTGGTGGCCGAGTGCGGTCAGCATTTTGCCAAAGCAACTACGGCTCAGGCGCTGGCGGTCACTCTACGCTTTATCGCGCTGCATGGCATGCTTGACCCTGCGGTTGAACTGCCTGAATGGGGCTACCAGCCGGATAGCAGTGCGGGCCATTACCGTATCGACACGGTGTTAACGGCGCAGAGCGAACAGTTTCGTTTTGCTGAGTCGGTCAGAGGTTTTGAGCAGTATAACAAGGGCGAACTGATCGCCACCGATGATCAGGAGCTGATCGCCGCGCCATTCGATAACTGCGCCCTGATTATGCCCGCCAGAGTGCCGGTTGCCGGTGAAGAGGTGGTTACCCTGGCCGAGCGTTTGGATCGTTCTGCAGCGGGTCAGAAACAACACGGAAAACAGGAACAGGAGCTTTAATGTCAGTCTCTGCACACCAACGTGAACTGATCGAACAACAGCTGGGCCGTAAACCCCGCGGACTGGTAGATATAGCCTGGCAGAATGAACAGGGCATCCCCGCAGTACTGCAGATGCGCTCGCTGGTGGATGATCAGCCTTTCCCGACGCTGTACTGGCTGAGTTCCAAAGATCTTTATCAGGCGATTGCAGAGATCGAAACCGGCGGCGAGGTAAAACGGATAGAGCAGCAACTGGAAACCGACGATGAGCTGCGTGCGGCACATCTGGCCGACCAGCAACGCTATGTTGATCTGCGCTGGCAGCTGATGGCTGATAGCGACCGGCAGCGTATTGATGAGCTGGGTTTTACCGCGCTGTTCAGTCAGTATGGCATCGGCGGCATTCGCCACTGGGATAAAGTCCGCTGCCTGCATATGCAGTACGCCTACCACCTGGCGGTGGGCGGCACGGCGATTGGCCGGTTAATCGATCAGCGTTACGGTTTGAATACCCTGCAGCTGACACTCTGAACGGTAAAGACCGGAACGAGAAATATCAGCCATAAAAAAAGCAGGCCGAAGCCTGCTTTTATAACCAATGTAAGTACTTACTTACCGGTTAGCTTATGGTATTTCTCCATTAGCTGATCTTCGTTTTCAACGTGATCCGGATCTTTAGGGATACAGTCTACCGGACACACTTCAACACACTGCGGCGTGTCATAGTGACCGACACACTCAGTACATTTTGAAGGGTTGATCTCATAGATCTCATCACCGGGAGCAATCGCCTCGTTAGGGCATTCCGGCTCACATACGTCACAGTTAATGCATTCATCTGTGATAATTAATGCCATTGTGGCTACCTCACTGACTCGTAATTACTTGAAAATTAGCGTCCGAAATGATCTTTCAGTACTTTATTGACTGAAGGATGCACAAATTGTTCTACATCACCGCCCAGACTCGCGATTTCACGAATCAGCGTCGATGAAATAAAGGACAGGTGCTCCGCCGGCGTCAGAAAGATGCTCTCTGTCTTCGGCGCTAGCTTGCGGTTCATATTGGCAAGCTGAAACTCATACTCGAAGTCTGAAACAGCACGCAGACCGCGCAGGATGATATTAGCATTCTGCTGACGAACCAGCTCGGCCAATAAGCAATCGAAGCCGATCACTTCGATATTATCCAGATGCGATGTTACCGTTTCTACCAATCTAACCCGCTCTTCCAGCCGCAGTAGTGGTTCTTTATTGGGGCTGGATGCAATGGCTACAACAACTTTATCGAACAGCTTGGATGCACGTTCAACCAGATCGGCGTGGCCATTTGTTATAGGGTCAAATGTACCCGGGTATACTGCAATGTTCATTATGAGTTCACGTCTACTCTGCTTGAATGAATATTAGCAAATCCGCAAGTGCGCGATATTAGCTGAATTGCTAGGCTATCACAAATACAATAATGGAATGTATTGATCTTTGGTGGTTATAAGAAAAATTATTTTAATAATAATATAGAATATATTGGTTGAGATGGACGAATGAAAGGTGATCGGATGATAGTAAAACAACGCTTAGCTCTGCTGCTAATGGTGCTCAGTGTCGCCCTGTTGAGTGGCTGCCAAACTCTGCAGAATATTGATAAAGGGTTGTATGACGTGGCTGAGTCGATAACAGAAACTGACCGGGTGACCGGCCAACGAACCCTCAGCGCGGCTGACCGCAGTGCCCAGATACGCCAGGGCAATGCCGCGGTTGAACAGCTACTGGCTGAGGAGAAGAAAGCGGGCCGGAAGCTTGATGCCGCGCTTGATCGTAAACAGTACCAGCGTCTGGTGCGGATTTTTGATCGTATACATCAGGTCAGTCACCTGAGTCAGGAGCGCTGGCAGCCGATACTGATCGACCGTGACACCTTTAACGCGTTCACCACCGGAGGCACTTATATCGTCGTCCACCGCGGGCTGATGCAACAGCTCAATGATGCCGAGGTGGCGGCGGTTGTCGGCCATGAGATCGCCCATACCGTGGCTAACCATGTGGGTGAGCGACAGACAACGCAGCAGATTAGTCTGCTGGCCTCCAGCGCTGCGCGTAAGGACGGCTATCAGGCAGCTTACACCCATGAACTGGAGCGGGAAGCGGATCGTATCGGCGTGCTATACGCGGCACTGGCAGGCTATGATCCCTATGCCGCCACCGGCATCTGGCAGCGACAGCTGAGACAGGAGGGTAACGCCCGCAGCCTGTTTGCCCACGATCACCCGGTAAATGCCGAGCGTGCAGCAGAGACAAAGGCGCTGGCTGACCGGGTAAAACAATATTACCAGCCGGGCCGGATCAACCCCAATTCAGCAGCCCTGCTAGACAATAACAGCCTGTGGCAAAAACGGGAAAACCAGGATGCCGCCACTGCCGGTGAAGGCGGCGGCGTTTCCGCCATTCTCTCCACCGCGCTGGGCGCCTATGTTGGTCACCAACAAGCGAAACAGGAAGCGGTACGACAGGCTCAGTATGCCCAGTTTGTCAAAGCCGTGGAAAGCTACATGAAACTGGAACAACAGCGCCGCGCGAGCGACAAAAGCTGGACCACCCGCTGGCGCTATTCCGGCAACCTGCCGCTCAAAGGCGTGATCATGGGCTTTATGGCCCAGGACAGTGGCGGAAAGATATACCGCTACGTCGCCCATCAACCCGGCATCGTCCGTCCGGGCCAGCGCTTCGACCTCACCTTCAAAACCAACGACGGCACCACGCTGAAGCAGATCGAGAAGATGAAGGCTCGGTATTATGTTGATGATGCAGTGCCGGCGAGGTAGCTCTTTAGTGGCTAGTTGCTAGAACGTCGCTTCGCGACTGCTAGTGGCTAGTCAGAGCCTCCGTTAGCGCGGAGGCTTGAAGCGGGTTTTATGGGGGCGGGAATTTGTGAGAAGAGCAAAAAGGCCAGGCCTGAAATTGCATATTGAATGAAGTGTATGGAAGGTCTGGTTTCGACATAAAGTAGATAGATATGGATTATCTACTGCTTACAAGGGAAAGCTGTTTCTAGCGCCATTACGACAGATATTACCCCTATTTCATGACGGTATTTGGGATAGTCCTTAATGAAATTCTTAACAATATCTCCCATCTGATCATTACGAACACCAGAAGGAATACATTGTAGGTATTCAATTTTCTGAAATTTTGCTAAATCTATAATGCCCGCTATATAGCCCAGACCATGATTCTTTCCTGCTTGCGATGCATTGCTTAAGCGGTCATATAGCATATTTCCATCCATTAGATATTTATCTTCAGCTGCAACTTGCGGTGTAACAACTACCATGTAAATTAAAAATACAGTTCTACTAAACCACTTTTTCAAAATCAAATTTCCTACATTGTTTATAATAAATAAGTCTATAGGCGCGGGCAGACAAACGTGCTGATCTTTATAAACCAAAATAACGCCAAAAATTCATATGCTTCATTGGACTTTAGAGGTGTGCCTCTTCTGAGTTAAATTGATTCTAAAAGTACCCATCGAGTTGAAGATGTATCGATAATTACTGTTACTCTCAGTCAACTTCAGCAAACGACAGTTCAGCCTGAGAGTTGTTTCAGGTCATCTTTCGACATAAATAACTCGGGAGGCCAGCTCCTGCAATACCAAGTTAAAAATGGTTGGCTTCGCTTCGCTCAAGTTTAGCCAACCATTCTCACTCCTAGTTTATTGACTTGTATGTTGTTTAACTTCCATTTATACAGAACCTAATACATTGGGGGTCTACTGTCACAACTTTCCCATCATCCAGCTCTACTATTGCCTTTTCTGCGATATAAGATTGATTTGCTTCATCGTAGTATTGGATAGGTGCATACTTAATAAAAGTACCTTTTTTACTTACTCCATACTCTTCGATCTGACATTTACGTTTTTCTTCAGACATTTAGTATTTATCCATTTAGTAAAAATATAACAATTTATTATTCAGACACATCTTAAAAGGTGTATCGCAGAAGTCATAAGTATCGCGAATGTGTGACTAAATATGCGAAGGCTCCCAGAGAGGAAATAGGATCAATGGTATTCATCCTGAATATCCGCCTGAACTGTCTTAAGTGCCTAGCCGAGCTACATAGGCTAATCAAAATCACAGACTACGATACGGGTACTCCCATTACCCATCGAATTTCACTTTATCCTAATAGCCCAATAATGGCCACAACAGCTGTTTTTCTGTGCTTTTTCTAGCAAGGAAACGAAGTTTCCGTCTAACTACTAGCAGCCGCGTAGCGGCGATCTAGCTACTCGCTCCTGCTCTTTGATAAAGCCGATAAGTCACCTGTCCGGCGGTTTTTTCCCGATACAGTTCCCAGTTATCCGGCACCATCGGATTGGTTAGCTCTTTTTCGGTTTCCAGGTAGATCATGGCGTTGTCTGCGAGCATGCTTTTCTGTTCCAGCAGCAGGCAGCACTGCTCGGCGAGTTCTTGGCGGAAGGGCGGGTCGATAAACACAACATCGAACTGAACTTCGAGGTCGCTGCTGCGTTTTTCCAGCCAGTCGAGTGCGGAACCGGTGATCAGTTCTGCAGACTGGGTTTTCAGATCCTGAATGTTTTGCCGTAGCTGACGTATTACCATTGAGGAGTTGTCGATCATGGTGACATGCGCAGCGCCGCGGGAGAGGGCTTCGAAGCCGAGTGCGCCGCTGCCGCTGAACAGGTCGAGGCAGCGTCCGCCGGGGATGTACAGTGCCAGCCAGTTGAACAGGGTTTCCCTGACCCGGTCGGGGGTGGGTCTGAGACCTTCAACTTCCGGAAAGTTCAGCTTACGGCCACGCCATTCGCCGCCAATAATGCGCAGCTGCTGATTTCCTGAACTGATTTTTTGAGAGCTTCGCTCTGGACGGCGTCTGGCCATGTTGATTCCTTAATGTCGAACTCGGTGTCTGTCAGTAGGCGGGCAGGGTTATTTGATAACGGCCCGAACTGCTGAGCAGGTTGCTGATCTTTTGCCGAACCTGTTGGTTGTCGGCCTGTTTGAGGCTGGCGTTAAAGCTGTTCAGGTAGTCGGTCGGTAGTTGATAGAAGGCGATGGTATCCAGCAGGCCCAACTGATTTTCGGTCTGCTCCATCTGTGTATCGAAACTGGTCTGCAGCGCGGTGCGGGTGTTGTCGATCAGCTCATCGCTGAGCTGCGCCTGCAGTGAATCCAGCAGTTGTGTCAGATCGGTCCCGGCGTTGATCTGCGAACCCTGCAGGATCATAGCGAGATAGCCCTGGGTGTCCAGTGATTTCCAGATTAGTCGTGACGTTGCCAGACCCTGCTGTTGCATCAGTTGTTGCAGTGTTCTGACCGCTAGCAGTTCGGTGGCGAAGTTTTCCTGCTGGCGGCCCGGCAGGGCAACGCCCCAGAGTATGTAAGTCTGGTTGTTCTGCGGAGGCAGTCGCTGAGGCTCGGGTGCCAGCGCTACAGTTGCGCTGAGCGTGCTGTCGGGTGCTGCGCTTAGCAACGGATTCAGTGATTCAGCCAGAGACTCAGATAAGTGCTCTGCGTCTGGCCCCTGGAGTGTCAGGGTGATCGCTGCCGGGCGGGTGCTGTTGTGATAAAAGTCGCTGAAGCGCTGTAGAGGGTGGATCGATACCGGACCGCTTATCTGGTTAGTGAAATGATTCAGCAGGCGGCTCTCGGGGTCTTTCAGGTTGAGATACTGTTCGGCTTCCAGCAGTTCCCAGCGCTTTTCCAGGTCGCGGTCGGGCTGGTAACGGCCGAGTTGCTGTAGCAGCGTCGCTGCGATCTCGCCGATTGCAGCATGTTCTTCGCTGTGACTTGCGGGCAGGGTTAAGGCGATGGTTATGTGGTCTGCTGAGGCCTCAGAGGTTAGCGCGGCTTCGAGTCGGCTGAACAGTGGCTGGTCGGACAGGCCTGCCAGTTGCTGCTGCACCTGTTGCAATAACAGTTTTTGCAGTAGTTGCTGGTCACCATTGATTGCAGCACCAGTGCGCAGAAGAAACCTGAGCTGCAGGTAGGGGGCTTTATCCTGACTAACGTAGTACAGCGGATGCTCTGGCAACTTCTTTATACTGATGAAGTCAGTGGAGCTGTTCTGACCTGCGGTCAGTAACACAATTACAATGGCGACGATCCAGGCAATAACCTTCAGATAGGTTCGGTTGAATAGTGGCGATTTGGCTTCCGACATCAGTTGTTCCTGGTCATTTTATGGCCTGTTTTCAGTGCCCCAGCCGGACTTTACTATGGTAAGATAAGCGGCCTAAATGAAACATACAGGACGACTCGCAATTGGAACAGGGATCCCCCTGTTTTTTTGCACCTTCAGCGCCTGACATCGGACAGTAATCAAGCATGTTTAAGAAGCTTAAATCAATTTTTAGTTCTGAGAAAGATGAGTCTCAGAAAGACCACCCGGAGTCTGCTGACACGCAGGACGAAGTCTCTGAACCCTCGCCCGCTGAATCGCCAGAGGCTGATGCAGCAGTTGTTGACGCGCCTGTTGTCGAAAAACAGGAGACGGAGACTGTTACAGCGGTGGCAGATGACCGCGCTATCGAGGGGTCTGCATCGGTAGCGGTTGAAAATGAGGTCACTGACACTGTTGTTGAGCCGGAGTCGGAGCCCGAAATTGAGGTCGTCGTCGAAGCTGGCGCTGGAAATACCCAACTGACAGTGTCTGAAGTGACAGATGAGTCTCCGGCGACCACCCCAGAGCCTGAACAGAAAACCGGATTCTTTGGCCGCATCAAAGCGGGTCTGAGCCGCACCAAGGCAAACCTGACCGAAGGGCTGGGGGATCTGTTTCTGGGGGCCAAGCAGATCGATGATGAACTGCTGGAAGAGATCGAAACCCAGTTGTTGATGGCTGATGTGGGGGTTGAGGCGACCACCGAGATTATCGGCAAACTCACCGAGCGGGTAAAACGCAAGCAGCTGGCCGATGCCGATGCGCTGTATACCGCGTTGAAGGCTGAGCTGGCGTCACTGCTCGAAACGGTCGAAAAACCGATCGACTTCAGTCAGGCGAAAGGGCCGTTTGTATTGTTGATGGTGGGTGTCAACGGCGTGGGTAAAACCACCACTATCGGTAAACTGGCGAAGAAATATCAGGCCGAAGGCAAGTCTGTCATGCTCGCCGCCGGTGATACCTTCCGCGCCGCGGCGGTTGAACAGCTGCAGGTGTGGGGTGATCGCAATAACGTGCCGGTGGTGGCGCAGCATACCGGGGCTGATTCAGCATCGGTGCTCTATGATGCACTGCAATCGGCGCAGGCCAAGAATATTGATGTGTTGATCGCCGATACCGCCGGTCGTCTGCAGAACAAAGACAACCTTATGCAGGAACTGGAAAAAGTGGTTCGGGTGATGAAGAAGCTCGACCCGGATGCTCCCCATGAGGTGATGCTGGTGCTGGATGCCGGTACCGGTCAGAACGCTATGAGTCAGGCGCGGCTGTTTAAAGAAGCGGTTGGTGTCAGTGGTCTCAGTCTGACGAAGCTGGACGGCACGGCAAAAGGCGGTATTATCTTTGCCATCGCTAAACAGCTGGATCTGCCGATCCGCTATATCGGTGTTGGCGAGCAGGTGGATGACCTGCGGCCCTTTAAAGCGAAGGAGTTTGTCACCGCCCTGTTTGACTGATATTGCTGATGTCAGACGTTTTTCTTGAAGGTCGGTTGAATAACCGCTAATAACTTTTCGAAGTCTCTCTAAGGTAAGCTGCCGGTGATTAGTTTCGACAATGTAACTAAGCGTTACCCCAATGGTTATGACGCCCTGAGTCAGGTGAATTTCAGCCTTGATCAGGGCGAAATGGCGTTTCTGACCGGCCATTCGGGTGCTGGGAAGAGTACTTTGCTGAAACTGCTGATGCTGATGGAACGTCCCTCTAATGGTCGCGTACTGGTGGGTGATCAGGATCTTGCCCGTCTTGGTAACAACCAGATTCCCTATCATCGTCGCCGGGTCGGTGTGGTGTTCCAGAATCATCAGCTGCTATTTGACCGTTCGGTGTTTGACAATATCGTACTGCCCCTGCGTATCTGTGGCTTTGATCCCGCTGATGCGGCCCGTCGGGCGCGTGCGGCGCTGGACAAGGTGGGGCTGCTGAGTAAAGAGAAGCTGAACCCGGTGGTACTGTCCGGCGGTGAACAGCAACGGGTGGGCATTGCACGGGCGATTGTACATAAGCCGCAACTATTACTGGCGGATGAGCCCACCGGCAACCTGGACCCTAAGTTGTCAGAAGAGGTGATGAGGTTGTTTCAGCAATTTAATCAGGTTGGCACGACGGTGCTGATAGCGAGTCACGATCTGGGATTGATTGCGCGGATGCCCCATCGGGTGATCGCGCTTAACCAGGGCAGGTTGGTCAGTGATGGAAAATAATCAGCGCGGCAAAGGGGCTGTCCGGGTCGAGCCCACGACCAAACGGGATGCCAAGGTTCACCGGGGTGCCGAGCATCATCAGCTAAACGTCGCCGACCGGGGCCGCAGCTATCTGCGTCACCATGTTGAAGTCGCCCGGCTGTCCTATTACTCGCTGCTGTCACAACCACTGACAACCTTTATGACCCTGGCGGTACTGGCAATCGCCCTGGCGTTGCCGGGCTCCCTCTATACCGGGTTGAAAAATCTGCAGCAGTTGGGTAGCGGCTGGGATGGTGACCCCCGGGTTGCCTTGTATCTGAAGCTGAGCGTGACGGATGCTGAGGCTGAGACCCTGAGTCGTGAATTACTATTACGGGAAGATGTAGCCGCAACCGAGCTGATAACGGCCAAACAGGGGATGCTGGAGTTTAAAGCGATGTCCGGGTTTGGCGATGTGTTCAGCTTTCTCGATAGCAACCCGCTGCCCGCCGTGGTGATGGTGATGCCCCGAGATTTGTCCGTCGCTTCGGTGCCGTTGTTGCAGGCGAAGCTGCAGGCGTTGCCGCAGGTCGATGAGGCGATCGTTGATATGGCCTGGGTACAGCGGCTGGCGGCGTTTGTGGTATTGGCGGAACGGGCGGTGTGGGTGTTGACCGCACTGTTTGTTATGGCGGTGTTGCTGGTGGTTGGCAATACCATCCGCTTGTCGATAGAGAGCCGCCGTGAGGAGATCGTGATTGCTAAACTGGTGGGTGCAACCGATGCCTATGTGCGTCGTCCCTTTCTCTATGACGGCATCTGGTTTGGCGTTGCCGGAGGGGTGTTTGCCTGGTTGCTGATTCAGCTGAGTCTGCTGCTTCTGGACGGCCCTGTCGGAGCGTTAGTCAGTCTTTACGATAGTCAGTTTGAACTGGCCGGGCTGGGGTTTGTTGAAACAATACTGTTACTTGTGATCAGTATAGTGTTGGGGCTTTGCGGCGCATGGCTGGCGGTGGGACGACATCTGCGGCAGATCCAGCCACAGTAGTTATCCGTATAGTGTTTACGGACGATAGCTCTGTAGTGAATGTAAATATAGGTAAAGTGGCTCAACAGTAGTGCTTGCCATCTGCTAATGTTGCCGTTATCTTTATTGGTTCGCTAAACTTGGGTAGTAAAAGCTTAGGTAGTAAAAGCAGTCAGTGAAAATAACACTGTTGTGAGTGTCATTGAGGCTAAGAATAGCGGTTTATATAGTCGGAACTAATCTGGCAAAAGGGTGTCATAGCTGTAACTTATATCGACACCCTTTAATGAATAAGTAATGAGGTTGAGAAATGGGCAAAAGCCTGCGAGTCATTGAAGTATTATCTCCCGGTCAGAATCTGGAGGCATATATACGTCAGGTGACTGCGATTCCTGTTCTCACAGTAGAAGAGGAACGCGGACTGGCAGAACGTCTGTACTTCGAGAACGATCTTGAAGCGGCGCGTCAGTTGGTATTATCTCATATGCGTTTTGTCGTCCATGTGGCTAAGTCCTATTCCGGTTATGGCCTGTCCCAGGCAGACCTGATTCAGGAAGGCAACGTTGGACTGATGAAAGCGGTTAAGCGCTTTGACCCTACCATGGGGGTTCGCCTGGTGTCCTTTGCGGTGCACTGGATTAAGGCGGAGATGCATGAATTTATTCTGCGTAACTGGCGTATTGTTAAGGTGGCGACCACCAAAGCTCAGCGTAAGCTGTTCTTCAACCTGCGCAGCAAGAAGAAAAACCTCGGTTGGCTGACCAACGCTGAAGTCACCGCGATGGCGACCGATCTGGGCGTGGACGAACATGTTGTCCGGGAGATGGAAGGCCGGATGAGCAGCACCGATATGGCGTTTGATGCGCCTGTGGGTGACGATGATGAGCGGGCTTACCAGTCTCCGGCTTACTTCCTCGAAGATCACAGTCAGGACCCTGCCAGTCAGCTGGAAGATTCTAACTGGGAAGCTGATTCCAATCAGCGTCTGGGTGAGGCGATGGAGCAACTGGATGAGCGTAGTCGCGATATCCTGGTACAGCGTTGGCTGGGTGAAGAGAAAGCCACTCTGCATGAACTGGCTGCTCGTTATGAAGTCTCCGCAGAGCGGATTCGTCAGCTGGAAAAGAACGCCATGAAGAAGATTAAAACGGCCATGCTCGAAGCCTGATCACTCAGGTATCGGTTATGCCGGTTATCAAGCCGCCCTCTGCTGAGCGCGGCTTTTTTATTGCTTATCGCCACCGCCAAGCTTTGTTAGAATAGCCACCTCAAATGTTTCGGAAACTGTTATGTCTGCCCGATTTGTCATTTTTTGCACCGCCCTGAGTGGCTTTATTACGGTAGCCCTCGGCGCATTTGCGTCACATATGCTCAGAGCGCGGCTAAGTGAGCGTTTATACGAGGTACTGCAAACCGGCATTCAGTATCAGATGTTTCATACCCTGGCGCTGTTCGGCGTCGGCTTACTGATGCTGCGCCAGTCCGACAGAGGTTTACGTCAGACCGCCGTGTTGTTTATGGCGGGTATGGTTTTTTTCAGCGGCAGCCTCTATGTGCTGGCGCTAACAGGTCAGCACTGGCTGGGTGCGGTCACCCCGGTGGGTGGCGTGCTGTTTCTTGCGGGCTGGTTAAATCTTGGCCGGGTCTCTTTCCGGCAGTTAAGTGAATAAAAGTGGATCAATCTCAATGCTGATACAGGTAAATGGTGACACTCTGGAGATTCAGGAAAATACCTCTGTCGCCGGTCTGATCGAAACGATGCAACTGGGTGAGCGGCGGGTGGCGGTGGAACTGAATCTGGAGATCGTCCCCCGCAGTCGGCATGCCGAAACAGTGCTGCAGGAAGGCGACCGACTGGAAGTGGTTCATGCGATTGGCGGCGGCTGAATAGTCAGCGCTGATGCGTGTTTGAGCGAATATTACAGAATTTAACTGGATAGAGAATAATGTCTGAACAACTGAACGATCCTTTGATTATTGCAGGCCGCAGCTTTCAGTCCCGTCTGTTAATTGGTACCGGTAAATATCGTGATCTGGAACAGACTCGCCTGGCGATTGAAGCCAGCGGCGCTGAGATTGTTACGGTGGCGGTACGGCGCACCAACATCGGCCAGAACCCGGATGAGCCGAACCTGCTGGACGTTATCTCCCCGGACAAATACACCATTCTGCCCAATACTGCGGGCTGCTTTAATGCCGAAGATGCGGTGCGTACCTGTATGCTGGCCCGCGAACTGATGGATGGTCATGATCTGGTAAAACTGGAAGTGCTGGGCGATCAGAAAACTCTCTACCCGAACGTGGTACAAACCATCAAAGCGGCCGATATTCTGGTGCGCGATGGTTTCAAAGTGATGGTTTATACCAGCGACGACCCGATTGTAGCCAAGGAGCTGGAAGCGATTGGTTGTGTCTCTATTATGCCGCTGGGATCGATGATCGGTTCCGGTCTGGGTATTCTGAATCCGCATAATATCAATGTGATTATGGAAGACTGTAAAGTACCAGTGCTGGTGGATGCCGGTGTAGGTACCGCTTCAGAAGCGGCGGTAGCGATGGAGATGGGCTGTGAGGCGGTACTGATGAACTCTGCCATTGCCGGTGCCCGTAACCCGATTCTGATGGCTTCGGCGATGCGCAAAGCGGTTGAGGCGGGTCGTGAAGCTTACCTTGCTGGACGGATGCCACGGAAGAAATATGCCAGCGCTTCCTCGCCGATGGAAGGTACTATTGTCGGTAAATAATTGATTTAACGATGAGATCGTCGCAAGGCGGTCTGATTAGATGAAAGATTTCAGCAGCCTGATCCGTTGATCAGGCTGCTTTGTTTTAAGTGAGAAGCCAGACCGATGTCAGAAGAGAACAAAACTGAACAGCAGACCCCGGAGCAATCAACCGGGGAAAAGTACATGCGCACCGTGAAAAGCTTTGTGCTGCGCGCCGGACGGATGACCGAAGGCCAGCAGAAAGCGATGGAGACCCAGTGGCCAGTGATGGGGCTGGAGCCAGGTGTGGGTATGCTGGACCTGGCTGAGGTGTTTGGTCGCGAAGCTCCGGTGGTGCTGGAGATCGGTTTCGGCATGGGTGACTCGCTGATCGAGATGGCCAAGGCCCAGCCGGAGAACAACTACATCGGTATCGAGGTACATCGCCCGGGTGTTGGCCGTCTGCTGAGTAACGCTGAAAAAGAGGGCCTGACCAATATCCGGGTGTTCTGTCATGATGCAATTGAGGTGCTGGCCAACTGTATCCCCGATGGCAGCCTGAGCACACTGCAACTGTTCTTTCCCGATCCCTGGCATAAGAAAAAGCATCATAAGCGACGTATTGTTCAGCCCGAATTCGCTGAAACCATCCGTAAGAAGCTCAACGTCGGCGGCATATTCCATATGGCCACCGACTGGGAAAACTATGCGGAACATATGATGGAAGTGATGTCCGCTGCGCCCGGTTATAACAACGTCGCCGGTGAAGGTCAGTATTCACCTCAGCCAGAATGGCGCCCGGTAACCAAGTTCCAGAAGCGCGGTGAACGTCTCGGCCATGGTGTCTGGGACCTGATGTTTGAGCGGACCGCTGATTGATTCTACGTTTTGTGTAGAGATCGCTGGTCGATTCGGTCATTACCGCATGGTAAAATAGCCACTGGTTTTTATATCGGGTATTCATTCATCATGCCGAATTCATCGGAAGAAGTCGTTATTGACAAACCTCGTCGCCGCTCCCGTATTCGGGAGGGGCATGAGAATAAAATTCTCAGCGTGGCAGAGCATCTTTTCTCTCAGAATGGTTTTAACGGAACTGCGCTTGAAACGATTGCTGAAAAAGCGGGAATGTCTAAGCAAAATCTGATCTATTACTTTTCTTCTAAAGAGGTTCTCTATCAACAGGTTCTGAAAAATATTCTCGATATGTGGGTCGAGAAGATGGCTTTGCTGGATCAACTCGGAGAGAACCCGAAGCAGATGTTGCGTAATTATATACGCGGCAAAGTTGAGTTATCCCGCAGTAATCCGAATGCTTCAAAGGTTTTCGCGATAGAGATTATTAATGGGGCGCCCTACCTGAAGGAATATCTCAAATCACACCTGACCCCGGCATTGGATGCAGATGTAAAACTGGTTAAAGAGTGGATTGCCGACGGGATAATGGATGATGTCGATCCATACCATCTTTTTTTCATGATATGGTCGTCTACCCAAACCTATGCGGACTTCTCATCTCAGATAAGCATCTCTCTGGGAAAAGAAAAACTGCAGGACGATGATTTTGATAATGCCACCGAGTTTTTAACACATCTGGTAATCAAAGGGCTTGGTATGAAGTAAGTAAGCTCTTGCATTAGTATCAACGAAAAACAGGAACCAGATAATACCCGTAACCGGGTTTTATCTGGTTTTTTTATATCTGGTAGATAGCCCCTCTTCATTTTACTCTGCCTTTTTAAGTCCCCGATTATTGCTGCTGTCTATCAATTTGTCTGTCTGGAAATTGAGTTTGGTTACTCATTAGTGTTGTCTTCAATGTCCGATGAAATCAAATTTTGGCCGGATTTTAATAGCTTAACTTATTTAATTTCAATGACTTATCTTTATTTCGGATAGGGTGTAAATATCTTCGAATAAACTCTTGACCATATGGTAAATATTAGTCTAGTATTATTTTACCGTTTGGTAAAAAGTTTGTGGATGCAGGCCTATACCGAGAATAAGAATAAACACGGAGAAATGGGACTGATGAATATTGAAGTTATTTTGAGTCATCAGCAGCTGCTATGTAAGACAGCTTTTTCCTCAGTCCGCTCGTGTCGATGTGTCATCGAGCAAGGACCTTTTGCCATCGTTTTGTCTATTGTGAAGTCTTATTCCCGGACGGTTCGTTCAGTGTCGGCAGTTCAACATTGCCCACACAAAATGAACACCACGTCTTTTCTTAGGTGCCATTGAATTTAAGTTAAGGAAAGGAATATGAACGCTCCCAGTATTTTAAGTTTGAATCATTGCGTAGCTGATGAGCCTAGTCTGAGCGCTCTGTTAGATGGTATTGACGTGAGCATCCGCACTATATTGACCTCCGTGATAGAGGGCGCTGAGTTATCAGAGGCTGATGCAGTGACCCTGTTCGGTACGACGGGTGCCGAGCTTGATGCGCTTATTTCGACTGCAGACTTCATTCGTCAGAAGGCGGTTGGCAATCAGGCCAGTTTTGTTATTACCCGCAATATTAACTTTACCAATGTCTGCTATATGGGCTGCAAGTTCTGCGGTTTTGCGAAACGCAAAGATGAATCGACTGCCGAGTTGCTCAGTTTTGAACAGGTTGCAGATCGGGCGGAAGAGGCCTGGAACCGCGGCGCTACCGAAGTCTGTATTCAGGGGGGCTTGCATCCTGATATTGATGGCAGCCATTACCGAGAGATTCTGAAGGCGATCAAAAACCGTATTCCGGGTATGCATATCCACGCCTTTTCTCCCTTTGAAATCTGGTTTGGTGCATTGAAAAGTAAGGTTTCAGTGGCTGAGTTTATTCAGGATCTTATTGATCATGGTCTGGGCTCCATGCCCGGCACTGCGGCTGAGATTCTGGATGTTGAGATTCGTCAGCAGTTAACCCGGGATAAGCTGACCACCGAGCAGTGGGTAGAGATTATCACCACGGCTCATCAGCTGGGGTTACCTACCACCGCCACGATTATGTATGGCCATATCGATGGCCCGGAACACTGGGCATCCCACATCGGCAAGATCAGAGCGATTCAGAAGCAGACCGGTGGTTTTACCGAGTTTGTGCCGCTGGGCTTTGTGCATTACGAATCCCCGCTCTACATGAATATTCCCAATGTCCGGCCTGGCCCCACGCCAGAAGAAAATCTGCAAATGCATGCGGTTGCCCGTCTGATGCTGAATGGCTGGGTTGATAACATCCAGGCCTCCTGGGTCAAGCTGGGGCCTGAGTATGCTCAACAGATGTTGCAGGCCGGCGCCAATGATCTCGGAGGTACGCTGATGAACGAAAGTATCTCCCGGGCCGCAGGGGGTAAGAACGAACAGGAAATTGTGCCTGAAGATATGATCCGCATGATCAGTGCTGCGGGGCGCGATCCTGTTCGTCGCAACACCCTTTATGGCGTTGTTGAAGAGTATGAGCGAGACAACGGCAATCGCTCACTGATTCACAGAGATTCTACTGTTGAACTGATTGCGACCTCGGCTGATGCCGTAAGGATAGCGTCATGAATAAGCCCTTGAATATTGTGTTGCTGAGCGGCGGTGTCGGTGGTGCCAAAATGGCGGAAGGCTTTGCCTTCAGCCAGCATGCAGAGATGTTCAGTGTGATTGGTAATGTTGCCGATGATCAGGCGTTTCATGGTCTCTGGGTTTCGCCGGATATTGATACCCTGACTTACACCCTGGCTGAAGAGATCGATACGGATAAGGGGTGGGGTTTAAAAGCCGAGACTAACCAGGTTCTGGAGCAGTTGAAAAAACTGGGATCTGATACCTGGATGTATCTCGGCGACAAAGACTTCGCCACCCATATCTTTCGTACAGAGCTGCGCAAACAGGGGGTGCGGCCCAGTGAGATCGCCGCCAGGATCGCTCGCTCATATGGTGTGAAAACGCCGATTATCCTGCCCACAGACAGCTGTATTCAGAATAAAGTGATGACTCACAGTGGTTGGATCGATTTTCAGGATTACTTCGTAAAGTATGCCTGTCTCCCTGAAATTCTGGATTTCAAAATAGACGGTATCAACGAAGCGACAGCTACGCCTGAGTCACTGAGAGCGATTGCTGAAGCCGACCTGATAGTGATTGCCCCCAGTAATCCGATTGTCAGTATTAAACCGATTCTGTCCATTCCGGGTATGACCGAAGCGCTGTTAAGTTCTACTGCATTTAAGGTTGCCGTCTCTCCTCTGATTAATGGTGAAACCGTCAAAGGGCCTGCTGATCATATGATGAAAGTAGCCGGTTATCGCAGCGACGTGTTGGGTGTTGCCGATGTCTATAACGGCCTGATTGATGCGCTGGTGATCGATCAGCAGGATCGCAATGCTGTTTCTGAACTGTCCGCTAGCGTGGAGCATGTGTTGGCCACCGACACCCTGATGTTTAACCGGCAAAACAAGATCAGGCTGGCAGAAACCCTGGTGCATGTTTACCAGGCTGCTAAGTCAAAAAAGAGGTTTTCACCGCCAGTGTCATCCCATATGTCCAGCGATTCTGGCCAACAGATCGCAGTGTAGCGGAGGACATGGCTATGAAGTTATCTATTGTTATTCCGATGAAAAGCCCTGAACGATCTAAGAGCCGGCTGGCAGCAGTGTTAAGCCGGAGTCAGCGGAAAAAGTTAACCCTTAGTCTGTTTGAAAGAAACCTGAGTTTTTTTCGTCAGTATTATCCACAACATAACCTGCTTGTGGTGACCGAATCTAAGCGCATTCAGGAGATATCCGAAAGCCATGGTGCAGAGGTATTGCTTGAGGAGCGGAAACTGGCCGGACTCAATGCTGCAGTCACGATGGCGGCAGAATACAACGCGAAACGGGGCGTAGAGACTCAGCTGGTTATTCCGGGTGATATCGAAGCTATCGATTTTAATGAGATTGAATGTCTGCTGAGCCATCGTGTTGCGACCCCATCGGTTGTTGTCTGTCCCTCTTACGATGGTGGGACAAACGCCATTATGACTACCCCCCCTAATGTTATGCCGTTCAGTTTCGGGCCTGATTCCTGCCAGATACATCTGTTGTCGGCTTTTGCAGAAGGACTGGAAAGCACCCGATTGTTTCTTGAAAACCTTTCTTATGATGTTGATCGACCCGAAGATTTAGGCCGTGCTGAGGTCTGGTCTGAAAAAATGTCGGCTTAGGAATCTTTATTATGAATAACAACAATCACGATCAGGTCAGTATTCATGCACTCAGCGGGATCCCGGATATTAAACCCGGAGATGATCTGCCCGGCATCATTCTATCGGCCATCGATAAAAACCAATATCGCCTCGATGATGGCGACATCATTGTTATCGCCCATAAAGTTGTTTCAAAACAGGAAGGCCAGATTATTGCTCTGGAGGATGTTACCCCCACCGATGAAGCCTTGAAACTGGGTGCAGACCTGAATAAGGACCCGCGAAAAGTGCAGGTGGTGTTATCCGAATCGAAGCGTTTAGTCAGAACATCTAAACGTGCCGATCAGCAGGAAGGCACCATTATTGCGGAGCATCGTCTGGGCTTTATCTGTGCCAATGCTGCCGTCGATGAGTCCAATGTCGATGACGCGGGCAAAGTCATTATTCTTCCCCATGACCCTGACCGGAGTGCCAGAGAGATCTGTGGTGCGATTGAGCAGGCAACCGGTAAAGCATTGGGGGTGATTATCACCGATACCTTCGGACGCCCCTGGCGCATGGGTCTGGTGAATGTCGCTGTCGGGCTGGCCAATGTGCCCGCAAAAGTCGATATGGCTGGGGATAAGGACGCCTATGGCCGGGTTCTTTCAGTAACGGTTCCCGCGCTGGCGGATGAGATTGCAGCAGCTTCCGGCTTGCTGATGAGTAAAAACGGTAAAAAGCCGGTTTTGATATTTAAAGGCGTTGACTGGCAGAGCTGTGAGAGTTCTGCCCGTGATTTGGTGCGCCCACAACAAGAGGATCTATTTAGATGAAAATTGCTATTTTGGGTGGAACAGGCCCGCAAGGGAAAGGGTTGGCTCTGCGTTTTGCTGCTGCCGGTATTGATGTTGCTCTTGGCTCTCGTGATGGTGAACGGGCCGCAGAGATTGCTCATGAACTGAATGAGAAACAGCCAGCAGCATCCGGTGTAATTAGTGGGACTGATAACCGGGGAGCAACCGCTGCAGCAGACGAAATTGTTATTCTGGCGGTGCCGTTTTCAGCTCACAATGCCACGCTTAAGGCGATTAAGGCAGACCTGAGTCAGAAAATTCTGGTGGATATTGTTGTCCCTCTGGCAGACGGTGATCCCAAAGCAGTGGATATGCCGGCTGAAGGCTCTGCCACTGAGGCCGCACAGGCGCTGCTGGGTGACGATATTCCAGTGGTCGGTGCTCTGCACAATGTATCGGCCGCCACGTTGAACAAGCTGGAGCAGGCAATCAACTGTGACATTCTGGTATGCGGTAATGATCTGGCTGCCAAAGAGAAAGTGATGGAGCTGATTAGCACTCTGGGTGTGAATGCTTATAACGCCGGGCCCGCGGTTAATGCCCGCTGCATCGAAGCAATTACCCCGATTCTGATTCGTCTGAATATTTCTAAAAAGGTGCCCTTCTCCCACGCTGGGGTGAAGATCTGGGCTCCTCAACATTAATCGCGACCACTGACACGACAACAAAAAAATCCTTATCAGGAGAATAACTATGGATTTCGGTATTACTTTTAAAGGTTTTATTAGCCCGGAACGGGCACGTAACCTGGCTAAACAAGCAGAAGACGCAGGTTTTACACACTGCTGGTTCTATGATTCGCATGTTCTTTGGCGCGAGTCATACCCTGCTATGGCGATGTGTATGGAGCACACCTCTAAGATCAGTTTTGGTCCCTGTGTAACACATCCGAATGCCCGTGACTGGTCTCAGGCGGCAAGTTTGTTCGGTAGTCTGGCGTTGCAAAGTAATGGCCGTTTTCATATCGGCCTGGGTCGTGGTGACAGCGGTGTACGGGTGCTGGGTAAGAAACCTGCTAACCTGGCGCGGGTCGCCGAATTTACCACCAAGGTTAAGGCGCTGGTGCGGGGTGATGAGGTGATGTATGACGATTGCCCTGCACCGGTTAAGTTCCCATGGGCGCAAGGTTATGAACTGCCTGTCTATATTGGAGCCTATGGTCCTAAAGCGCTGCAGACTGCGGGTGAAGTCGGTGATGGTGTGGTGTTGCAGATAGGCTCTCCATCATTGGTTGAATGGTTTAAAGATCAGGCGATCAAAGCCGGTGAAGCTGCGGGTCGTGATATGAGTAACTATCAGGTAATCGCGTCTGCGCCTGCTTATTTTGGTACCAAAGAGCGTTGCCTGGAAGCGACCAAATGGTTCCCGGCGATGGTGGGCAACCATGTGGCTGATATTGTTGAAAAGTATGGTGACAGCAGTGGCCAGGTCCCCGAAAGCCTGACGTCTTATATCAAGAACCGTCAGGGTTATGACTACTCTAAGCATGGACAGAGCGATAACCCGTTCCTGGACTTCATTACTCCTGATATCGTTGATGAGTTTTGTGTTCTGGGCTCTGTAGATGATCATATTGCTAAGCTGAAAGATCTCGAAGCAGCAGGGACTACTCAGTTCAATATCTATCTGGATAACGGTGATGAGGAAAGTATTGTAGAGAAATACGGCAAGCATATTATTCCAAAATTCACTCAGTAATCTTGTAGATGCCCGGGCCCTTGTGGGCCCGGGTCGGTTCTGCATATTGACTTCAACCCGGCTTGTGTCAGGACGATGTTGGAGCCAAGGGCTTTACCCATACGGTTATGCGGAGTTTCTATGTCTGAACATACCAGTCTGCCGGACCTCTCTGATCCGGTTACGGTGCCGATGCCCACCGCTTATGGTGAGTTTTCGATGACTGTCTTTACCGACCCTGCTGATGGTAAAGAACATATTTATCTGCTGATGGGGCATCCTGCCCAGGTGTCTGAACCTATCATCCGGATTCACTCGGAATGCGCCACCGGTGATCTGTTTGCATCCTCCCGTTGCGATTGTGGTGAACAGCTTGATGGCTCGTTGAGAATCATCAGTGATGCGGGATGCGGTGTTCTGATCTATCTGCGGCAGGAAGGCCGGGGCATAGGTTTAAAGAATAAGCTCAGAGCTTATCAGTTACAGGACCAGGGGCTGGACACCATCGATGCAAATTTACAACTGGGTTTGCCTATTGATAGTCGCAGTTATGTGATTGCCGCCGCCGTACTGAAAGCACTGAAGATATCAAAACTACGCTTACTGACGAACAACCCGGAAAAAGTTAGCAGCTTGCAAGCGCACGGGCTGGAAGTTAATCGTCTGCCACTTCAGGCCGATTATCATCATCAGAATCTGGGTTATATGAAAACGAAACAGATCCGCATGGGTCATCTGGTTAATCTGTAGTACTTTTCAGTCTTTTTACCGGATTTATGCGCTCTGGCCCTGGGTGGCCATAGCGTTTCTGCAGGGGTACCGGCCTCTGTATCTGTCGACTTTTAAGCCTGATTTTATTGAATCTGAGAGATCTTTTGTCTCTTCGGATAGGCGTAAAAATTAATTTGACCAAGTGGTAAAAATAAACTAGCTTTACTTGATGGGAAACTTTACCCGGCCCTCTTTCGGGCATCCCCAATAGAGTTAAATAGGAGCCTTTAGCGATGAAAAACATAACTACAAATCAGCAACGACTTTGGGATAGCCTGATGCAGATGGGCGAAATCGGTGGCACCGAGAAAGGTGGCTGTTGTCGACTGGCATTGACCGACCTGGATAAGCAGGCACGTGATCTGTTCACTCAGTGGTGTGAAGAGGCAGGCTGCACCGTACGTGTTGATAAGATGGGTAATGTGTTTGCCCGCCGTCCGGGTAAGAATAATGATCTGCCTCCGGTGGTGATGGGTAGCCATATTGATACTCAGCCTACCGGCGGTAAGTTTGATGGGGTTTATGGCGTACTATCCGGCCTGGAAGTGATCCGTACCCTGAATGATCATAATATCGAAACAGATCATCCGGTTGAGGCTTCTATCTGGACCAACGAAGAGGGCTCCCGTTTTGCCCCTGCGATGGTGGCGTCGGGAGTTTTCGCCGGAGTATTCGATCTTGAGTATGGTTTAAGCCGTGCGGATCTTGATGGCAAGACCATGGGTGAAGAGTTACAGCGAATTGGCTATGCCGGTGAACATGAGGTTGGCAGCCCGGTAAAAGCCTTTTTTGAAGCGCATATCGAGCAGGGACCTATTCTTGAAGAGGAGGAAACCACTATCGGTGTTGTAACGGATGCCCAGGGACAGCGCTGGTATGAGGTCACTCTGACGGGCCAGGAAGCTCATGCGGGCCCTACACCGATGCTGCGTCGAAAAGATGCACTGCTGGGGGCTGCCAGGATCATTGATGAAGTCAATCGCATCGGTTTGTCGAACCAGCCTAATGCCTGTTCGACCGTCGGTCTGCTGCAGGTATTCCCGAACTCTCGTAATGTTATTCCGGGAGAAGTCTTTTTCACCATCGACTTCCGTCATCCGAATGATGATGTGTTGTCTAAAATGGATGCGGAGTTGCGCGAAGTGACTGCAAAGATTGCAGATCAGATCGGTCTGAAAATGAAGTTTGAGCAGATCTGGTATTCGCCACCGGTTCCTTTTGATAAAGGTTGTGTTGATTCCGTACGCCAGGCGGCAACGGATGCGGGCTATAGTCATCGTGATATTGTCAGCGGTGCCGGTCACGATGCCTGCTATATCGCCCGTGTAGCGCCAACTGGTATGGTGTTTGTGCCATGTGAAAATGGTATCAGCCATAATGAAGAAGAAAACGCTAAGCCCGAAGACCTCCATGCCGGGTGCAATGTACTATTCCAGGCTGTTCTGAATCAGGCCTGTAACTGATCCCTTCAAAAAAACGCTAATAATAAATCTAAAAAATAGCTAAGTCTGGTTCCAGACACTTTTTCATAAATAGAGATCCCTGTGCGTGTAAAAACACGCGCACAGGCTTCCTATTGCCTGAATAAAGGGACCGCTTAGGGAGTATCGATATGAGAATTGGTATTGCAAAAGAAACATCGGAAAATGAATCCAGAGTTGCGCTGACGCCTGAAAATGTCGCCCGTCTGTCTGAGAAAGGGATTACTTTTTCGGTTCAACATGGGGCAGGTCTGGCGGCCGGTTTTAGCGATCAGGAGTATCAGGAGGCTGGCGCAGAGATAAAACCATCGGCTGACGATATTTATCAACAGTCGGATGTCCTGGTGCGGGTTAATCTGTCCGGTGCGATGCTGAATCAGACAGCGGCTGCGCTGCAAAACAAACAACTACTCATTGGCATGATGGATCCTTTAGCGGAGCCAGAGCGGTTTCTCGATCTGGCTGAGAAGGGCGTCAGTAGCATTGCCATGGAGCTGATTCCTCGGATCAGCCGGGCTCAGAGTATGGATGTGCTCTCCTCGATGGCAACGATTGCCGGTTATAAGTCTGTTGTGCTGGCGGCCAGTGCGTCACAGCGAATCTACCCGATGATGATGACGGCGGCAGGTAACCTGAGTCCGGCCCGGGTATTCATTATGGGCGCGGGTGTCGCGGGTTTGCAGGCTGCCGCCACCGCCAAGCGGATGGGCGCGGTTGTTGAGGCTTATGATGTTCGTCCCGCGGCACGGGAACAGATCATCTCTGTTGGCGCGAAACCCATTGAACTGGAGCTTGAGGCCGAAACCACCGAAGGCCAGGGCGGTTATGCTAAGGAGCAGGACGAGTCGTTTCTACAGCGTCAGCGGGAGTTGATGACTGCAGTGCTAAGTCAGCAGGATATCGTCATCACCACCGCCGCTATTCCCGGGGCTAAGTCTCCGGTGCTGATTACGGCCGCTATGGTGGCGCAGATGAAACGTGGCGCTGTGATTGTCGATCTGGCATCAGAGCGGGGCGGTAACTGTGAACTGACACAGCATGGCAAAGTGATCGTTGAGCATGGAGTGACGATTATCGGCCCTGACAACATCACGTCCACCGTCGCACAGCATGCCAGCCAGATGTACGGCAATAATATAGAGAACCTGCTCAACCACCTGCTCAATGATCAGGGTCACTATGAACTGGATTTTGATGACGAGATACTTCAGGAAGCCGTCGTGACCCATGCAGGGGATATCCTTAACACCCGGATGCGTGAAAAGTTAAATCTGCCTCCACTGGTTCGTGAATCCCTGTTGGAGGAGGTCGCATAATGGATGCCTTTATTATTCTGCTTTCGCTCTTTGCGCTGGCTGTGTTTCTCGGCGTTGAGTTGATCACTAAAGTTCCACCCACCCTGCATACCCCGTTGATGTCGGGTAGTAATGCTATCTCTGGCATTACGATTGTGGGCGCTATTCTGGCAACCGGTTCGGGTGAAGCGCCCGGTGTCCTTGTGCAATTGCTGGGATTTATTGCCATTGTTTTCGCAACGATCAATGTGGTGGGCGGCTTTATGGTCACCAATCGCATGCTTAAGATGTTTAAGCGGAGGGGCTGATGATGAATAGTATGATAATTAACCTCTTCTATCTTGTTGCCGCTTTGTTGTTTGTGGTCGGCATTAAGGGGCTGACACGTCCGAAAACGGCGGTCAGAGGTAATCGGCTGGCTGCTTTGGGAATGCTGGTGGCTATCGTCGTTACTCTGCTGGATCAGCAGGTGATCCACTATCAGATAGTGGTTGCAGGACTTGCGCTTGGCACCCTGATCGGCGCGTTGATGGCGGCGAAGATTCAGATGACTGCGATGCCTCAGATGGTTGCGATCCTCAATGGACTGGGGGGTGGTGCTTCTCTGGGAGTGGCTGCTGCCAGTTATTTCACCTTTGTTGCCAGCGAGAGCACCGTTTCCGGTGACGTTCTGCTGATTGCGAACTGTGCAGTGATGCTGGCGGTCTTGATCGGTACCGTGACATTTTCCGGAAGTGCGGTGGCGTTTGGTAAGCTGCAGGAGATTTTGTCGGGACAGGCGTTCGGCTTCAGTGGAATGAAGTTTATCAACCTGGGGTTGTTGCTGGCATCCCTGGCCGCTGTTTTCCTGTTGGTAACCGGTCAGGCCGGGATCGGTGGTTTTGTTCTGCTAGTGGCTTTAGCACTGATATTGGGGGTCACTCTGGTCATGCCTATCGGCGGTGCTGACATGCCGGTGGTGATCGCCTTGCTGAACTCATACTCAGGCATAGCGGCGGCTGCAGCTGGTTTCATTATGGGCAACACTGTTCTGATTATCTCAGGTGCACTGGTGGGCGCTTCAGGTATTATTCTGACTCAGATCATGTGTGTCGCGATGAACCGATCTCTGTTGAACGTTCTGTTCGGTAAAATGGCCGTCGCTGATGGTAATAGCATTGATGCTGACGAAGTTTATAAAGGTAAGGTGACTTCAGCGTCGCCGGATGACGTGAGCCTGATGCTGGAGGATGCTGAAAGAGTGGTGATTGTACCGGGGTTTGGACTGGCAATGGCGCAGGCACAACATGCGGTGCGCGAGCTTGCTGATACTCTGGTGAGCCGGGGTGTGACCGTTGAGTTTGCGATTCACCCGGTTGCCGGGCGGATGCCTGGCCATATGAATGTCTTGTTGGCAGAGGCAGAAGTAGATTATGACGCTATGAAAACCATGGAGCAGTCGAATCCCAATTTTTGTAAAACAGACGTGGTGATTGTGATTGGCGCTAACGATGTGACCAACCCTATGGCCAGAGAAGATAAAGGCAGTCCGATCTATGGTATGCCGATTCTGAATGTCGACCAGGCAAAAAGCGTGGTTATCGTAAAACGAAGCCTTAGCCCCGGGTTTGCCGGTTTGCCAAATCCGCTCTTCGCCATGGACAATGCGGTGATGATGTTTGGCGATGGAAAACAGGCCATCATGGATTTGACGGCGGCACTGCACGAAACCGCCTGATCCAAAACGATAGATCAACAACCCGGCTGAATAGCGACAGGCCGGGCTGTTTTCGTCTTATTGTCTTAATGTGGTTGATAGCTCATTCTTACATTGAATGACCATCGTGCTGTAACTATTTATCTGTTGATGAGGTGTTGGGATTATACAACTCCTCTACTCCTTTCAGGCGTTTTGTTCAGTTTTGAGGTCTTATGGAAACCAACCCTCTTCGCGGAATTTTTTGCATGTTGGGTGCCATGCTGTTTATCTCTGTGCAGGAAGCCTTAGCAAAATATCTGGGCGAGTTTCTGCCGGTCGCACAGGTCGTCTGGGCGCGCTATTTAGGGCATCTGCTGTTGATGGTCGTCTGGCTTTGGCCGAAGCATGGTGTGACCCTGCTGAAGTCCGAAAAGTTATCCACACAGGTGGGGCGCTCACTGATCCTGTTGATTGATACGGTGTTGTTCTTTTTTGGCCTGACGATGCTGGGGCTGGCGGAAGCCACCGCGATTTTTTTCACGGTGCCATTATTGGTGTTATTGATCTCAGTTCCACTGCTGGGTGAGCGGGTTAAGGTCGCATCGATTGTTGCTATTGCCGTCGGTTTCATGGGTACCCTGGTTATTGTTCGCCCCGGCCTTAACGATCTTGATTCTGCGCAGACCGGGCTCGGTGCTCTGTGTATCTTTGGCTCGGCGTGCTGCGCTGCTATCTATAACGTGACGACACGAAAACTATCGGGTAATGACCCGTTGCAGGTGACGCTGTTTTATACCGCGATGGTCGGCGCCATAACAACGAGTCTGTTTGTCCCTTTTGTCTGGCAGGTGCCGCCCTCCACTTTGGCGTGGATTGCGCTTCTCTGCATCGGGCTCTTTGGCGGAATGGCTCATAGCCTGATCATCAGCGCGCATAAATATGCGCCAGCCACTACCGTGGCTCCTTTTATGTATTCGCAGATCTTCTGGGCATTGGGACTGGGATGGTTAATATTCGGAGATCTGCCTGATCTGCCCGCCTATCTGGGCGGCGTGATTGTGATTGGCAGTGGGCTTTATCTGTTCTGCCGTGATTATTCACAGCTTCGTACTGTTAACAAACAATAAGCTGAAAACCCTGAATTGCACGGTCTGTTAGTGAGCAGATGACATGAGAAAAAGAGCCCCCTGATGAAGACAGGGGGCGGAGGCGTCATAGGGGATTATTCGCCCTGGGCGACCATCTTGCTGACTTGAGAGGAGAAACTTTTAGCGCAGAACCAGTAGGTTAAACCGCCCAGAATGGACCCGGTAAACCAGCCATATTGATAAAACCAGCCGAGCTGTCCGGTGATCAGGGAGTAGAGCGTAAGCGCCACAGGAACGGCAAACGCGATGAAACCATTGATATTAAACCCGCTGTATATCCCGTGGGTTTTATACAGATCTGGCAGGCTCAGTTGCTGACGTTTAATCACGAAGTAATCCACAATCATGATGCCGGCAATCGGGCCCAGCAGGGACGAATAGCCCAGCAACCAGCCACTGTACATCGCCTCAACACTGACATCAGACTCAATCAGCCCCAGCTTTTTCAGCAGCTCCCAGCTCATGAGTAAAATACCGATCAGGCCGGTCAGCAGCACACCACGGGTCTGGTTGATCTTCTTCGGTGCGACATTCTGGAAATCATTGGTCGGAGAGACAATATTCGCTGCTGTGTTGGTCGACAGGGTGGCAATGATGATGATTACCATCGAGATAACCACCCAGACCGGGCTGTCAACTTTACCGATCAGAGTGACTGGATCAGAGATAGTTTCGCCTACCAGGGTAGTAGACGCTGCGGTCAGTACTACGCCGAGCGCCGAGAAAAAGAACATGGTCAGTGGCAGGCCAATAATCTGACCAGCGATCTGGTCTTTCTGTGAACGGACATAGCGGCTAAAGTCAGGGATGTTCAGTGACAGCGTTGCCCAGAAGCCCACCATCGCGGTAACACCTGCGAAGAAGTAGCCCCAGAAAGAAGCCCCTTCAGGACGGCTTGCCGGGATAGAGAGCAAAGCTTCGTAGGATATTTTCGGGCTGGCCCACATCATCAGACCGA
Source organism: uncultured Amphritea sp. (assembly GCF_937127095.1). GTDB lineage: Bacteria > Pseudomonadota > Gammaproteobacteria > Pseudomonadales > Balneatricaceae > Amphritea. Next base: position 10,590 of record NZ_CAKZLP010000075.1, on the reverse strand, counting down.
TACCCACCGCCAGCAGCAGAGGAGCCGCCAGAGTTTCCAGGATCTTAATCGACTCTGCGCCTTTAATGACGATATAGAGGTTGATCACCAGAAAGGTGAAAAAGCCGATCACTTCACCGGTACCGCCGAGCGATTCCCACCCCGGTACTAGGTGTGAAAGCATTATATGGATGGCGAGACCACCGAACATGGTCTGTATCCCGAACCAGCCACAGGCGACCATCGCCCGGATCAAACAGGGAATATTGGAGCCAACCATGCCAAACGATGAGCGCAGGAGTACCGGAAAGGGGATACCGAATTTAGTACCGGGAAAGGCATTCAGCGTCAGTGGAATCAGCACGATGATGTTGGCTATTAAGATAGCCATCAGTGCTTCCATCACGGACAAGCCGAAATAGGCAGTTAATACACCGCCCAGGGTGTAGGTTGGAACACAGATCGCCATACCCACCCAAAGGGCAGCGACATTCCAGACATTCCAGGTGCGTTCTTTAACCTGGGTGGGGGCAATATCTTCGTTGTAGTGAGCACTTTCGGAGACATCAGAGCCGGTCTTTAGCTCGTAGAACTCTCCAACTTGTACGGCAGATGATCTGCCTGGCTTATGTATACTCATCCTTCTTCCTCATGTTGAGCCTGATAGCTTTTAATAAGGGGGTTGCAGATAATATGCCAATATTTTACCAGTTGTAAAATTAAATGGGTTTGGTAAAAATAACCCTTTATTTCCGTAGGTTAAAAGGGAGTATCGGTGGATTGTATAGCTGCTTAGGGGGCTTGAGTCGAAGGATTATTGGTAATATAACTGTTTTTCTGCTTATTTATGGTGCGGCCTGCTCCAATGGAGTGCGCTGGTGGGCTGAACTGGATGTGTTAATTAAAGATCGGGCAGGATCGCCGCGTTAGAATTTTCGTACTAAAAAAACGCCCGTCCCTATCAGGATGACGCCAAAGACTCTCCATAGATTAATTTCATGCACATTAAAGCCGACAGCACCAAAGTGATCTAACACCAGAGAGGTCAGGATCTGCCCGGTAATCACCAGTGCCAACAGTGTTGTTGCCCCCAGTCTGGGAGCGAAAAAGGCCATGCAGGTGACAAAGAATGCGCCCATCAGGCCGCCAGTCCAGGCCCACAGCGGGGCTTCTTTTAAGTCGTTCAACGCAGGCCAGGGTAACCGAAGACTACTGTATACCACCAGCAGTGTCAGGGTGCCTGCGAAAAAAGAGATGCCCGATGCCCACAGCGCATTTCCACCGGCACGGGCAAGTTGTGCATTCACCCCTGCCTGGAGGGGTAACATACTTCCGGCTATCAGTGCTGCAAGCATACTCAACCAAACGATCATGGCGTTTTTGTTCCCGTATTGATGATTTAAGCCAAAGAGAAGGCGGTGGCTCCTCCTCTTTGGTCTTGGCTGAAGAGGCTTTATTGGCGTTTCACTGCCAGTGGTGCATTTAGTTCAGCCTGCTTTGAAAGTGCTTCAAAAATCGGATTAAATGCGGGCCGGTTGATATACTGTCCAGCGCCCTGCTCAACCTTAAGTTCACCATTGGCCCAGACCACTTTGCCCCGGCTGATCGTGTGTGTGGGAATGCCCTTAACCGTTTTCCCTTCAAAGATATTAAAGTCGACATTCTGGTGATGCGTTTTTGCCGAGATTGTTCGGCTGGCCTCCGGATCCCACACCACAATATCCGCATCAGCACCAATAGAGATGGAGCCTTTCTGTGGATAGATGTTGAAAATCTTGGCTGCATTGGTCGAGGTGACAGAGACAAACTCATTCATCGTCAGTTTACCGCTGTTGACTCCTTCATGCCACAGAACGGCCATACGATCTTCTACGCCAGCGGTACCGTTAGGTATTTTGGAAAAGTCATCTTTACCGGCAGCTTTTTGATCCGCACAGAATGCACAGTGATCCGTGGCGGTGGTATGCAGGTTGCCACCCTGGAGACCTTTCCACAGTGCGCTTTGGTGCTCACTGGAACGGAATGGTGGGCTCATGACATGGGCTGCCGCAAATTCAAAACTCTCATTGCGGTAAACACTGTCGTCGATAGCGAGATGGCCCGCCAGGCATTCCCCATACACCCGCTGACCTTCATTGCGGGCACGAGTGATGGCATCAAGGGATTCTTTACATGACACATGTACGATATAGATCGGTACATCCATGACCTGTGCGATCTGGATCGCACGATTAGCCGCTTCACCTTCCACAATAGGCGGACGGGATAACGGATGGCCTTCCGGACCGGTAATGCCTTTGCTCAACAGTTCTTGCTGTAGCTGGAATACCAGCTCGCCATTTTCGGCGTGTACCGTTGGAATAGCGCCGAGTTCCATACAACGGCGGAAACTTTTTACCAGGGTTTCGTCATTCGCCATGATGGCATTTTTGTACGCCATAAAGTGTTTGAAACTGTTAACTCCATACTCTTTAACCAGGGTTTCCATATCCGCGGCGACTGAATCATCCCACCAGGTAATCGCCACATGAAAACTATAGTCAGCCGCTGATTTTTCAGCCCACTCACGCCATTTTTTGTAAGCGTCCAGGAGTGATTCCTGGGGTGCTGGGATAACAAAGTCAATGATAGTGGTATTACCACCGGCCAGTCCTGCAGCGGTGCCGGTAAAAAAGTCATCGGTCGCGACAGTGCCCATAAAAGGTAGCTGCATATGGGTATGAGGATCGATACCGCCGGGCATAATATATTGACCTGCCGCATCAATGATTTCAGCCGTGGATGGAACGTCTAGCTCTGTTCCGATGGCGACAATCTTTCCATCTTCACAATAGATATCTGCACGAAACGTCTGGTCGGCGTTAACGACAGTGCCATTTCGGATAAGAATGGACATAGGCACAACTCCTCAATGTTTTACTGTTTGACAGACCGCTGTCTGCCGTTAAAAATTTAAACGCTAACGCGTAAAAAAAGCCCTCTGCAGGTAAGCAGAGGGCAATGATTTAGTCGTTTTGCGTTACCAGGCTAGCAGTTTCTGCTGCAAAGCTTTTAGCGCATAACCAGTAGGTTAAACCACCCAGGATGGACCCGGTAAACCAGCCATACTGATAGAACCAGCCGAGTTGTCCGGTGATCAGGGAGTAGAGGGTCAGCGCCACAGGCACCGCAAATGCGATAAAGCCATTGATGTTAAAACCGCTGTATATCCCGTGGGTTTTATACAGATCCGGCAGGCTCAGTTGTTGCCGTTTAATCACGAAGTAATCCACGATCATGATGCCGGCAATCGGGCCTAACAGGGATGAATAGCCCAGCAGCCAGCCACTGTACATCGCCTCAACACTGACATCCGATTCAATCACTCCGAGCTTTTTCAGCAGCTCCCAGCTCATGAGTAAAATACCGATCAGGCCGGTCAGCAGTGCGCCACGGGTCTGATTGATCTTCTTCGGTGCAACATTCTGGAAATCATTGGTGGGGGAGACAATATTCGCGGCGGTGTTGGTCGACAGGGTCGCAATGATAATAATCACCATGGCGATAACTACCCAGACCGGGCTGTCAATCTTACCGATCAGGGTGACCGGGTCAGAGATCGTTTCCCCGACCAGGGTTGTTGATGCTGCTGTCAGTACGACACCCAGGGCAGAGAAAAAGAACATCGTCAGTGGCAGGCCGATAATCTGTCCGGCAATCTGATCCTTTTGTGAACGGACATAGCGACTGAAGTCAGGAATATTCAGGGACAGGGTTGCCCAGAAGCCAACCATCGCGGTGACACCCGCAAAGAAATAACCCCAGAAGGACGCGCCCTCAGGACGGCTTGCCGGGATAGAGAGCAACGCTTCATAGGAGATTTTCGGGCTGGCCCACATCATCAGACCAATACCCACCGCCAGCAGCAGCGGCGCTGCCAGGGTTTCCAGAACCTTAATCGACTCGGCCCCTTTAATCACGATATAGAGGTTGATGGTCAGAAAGGTGAAAAAGCCGATCACTTCACCGGTACCGCCGAGAGATTCCCAGCCGGGAATCAGGTGCGACAGCATGATGTGGATAGCCAGACCGCCGAACATGGTCTGAATCCCGAACCAGCCGCAGGCGACCATCGCCCGGATCAGACAGGGAATATTGGAGCCGACCATGCCAAAAGATGATCGCAGCAGTACCGGAAAGGGGATACCGAATTTAGTACCGGGAAAGGCATTCAGCGTCAGTGGAATCAGCACGATAATATTGGCTACGAGAATAGCCATCAGTGCTTCCATCACGGACAAACCGAAATAAGCAGTTAATACACCGCCCAGGGTGTAGGTTGGAACACAGATCGCCATACCCACCCAAAGAGCAGCGACATTCCAGACATTCCAGGTACGTTCTTTAACCTGGGTGGGGGCAATATCTTCGTTGTAGTGAGCACTTTCGGAGACATCAGAGCCGGTCTTAAGCTCGTAGAACTCACCCACTTTTATGGCGGATGAAGAGTCAGCTGATGCGTTCTTCATTGGACTTCCTCTTATTCTTATTTTTAAAGTTCTTAATGGACTTTAGTGTTGTAAAGAGTGTTTTTACGGCGGTCAAAAATTTACCGTTTGGTAAATATAGTTTTTATTGACGCCTATGGCAAATTTATTTATACGACGGCTAGAACAATCCGATATTGTTTTTAAGTATATGATTTATAATGTCTTTCTGTTATGTATAGAACCGGTCATCGAGCACTACTTTAGATGTGTATATGATTTTTGTTCGCCTGTTATTGCGCCAAAGGTGTATCAATTAACTGATGTAACCGGTCCATAAAACAGGAGAGAATCAGGTTGGGCGCCAGGTCTTTTCGTGCGATGGCAGCATAGGGCGTGACAAACTTAAAGCGTTCAATCAAAAGGGGTTTTAGTAAACCTTTTTCCACCCATCGCTGAGCAAAATGCGTGGGCAGATAGCCAATATAACAACCGGTTAATATGAGGAAAGCGATCCCTTCTCTATCGGATGCCTGAGCACTCTTACTAAACTGACTCAGATGATTTCTGATCTCTGATGATTGCGGATACGAGGGCGCAACCATGTCATATTCAGCAATCTGTTCCGAACTGATGTGTTTGTCTGAGGTGTTAAACAGGGGATGTTCATGTCCGCAATAAAGACAGGATTCTTCATCGTAGAGGTGAACATATTGTAGATTCAGATTTTTACTGATGACCGGCGCAACCCCTATCTGTATCTGGCCACTGAGCAGGTTTTTTATCACCTGGTTAGCCGGAATCATCTCAATATTTATATTCACCTCAGGGGCCTGCTGCTTCAGCGCCTTAAGTGAATCGGTAATATACATCCTGGGCAATGTAATCAGGCAGTCGGTAATGCCGATTGCCAGATCGCCTTTAAGCTCTGAATGGATCGTGTTGATACGTTGCTGAAACTCCTGGTGAGAGGAGAGAAGCTTAAGGACGGCAAGGTAAACCTGTTCCCCTTCATCGGTGAGGGAAAAGCCACTTCTTCCCCGGTTGCAAAGTTTCAACGATAGCCGTTGTTCAAGGTCAGACATCGCAATACTGATCGCAGCTCTGCTGATATTGAGTTCTGATACTGCAGCAGAAAACCCGCCGCAGCTAACCACGGTTTTAAAGATTTTGATCGTCCTGAGATCGGCTCCGGCGATATGGCCTATTACATTTTTATTTGTCATATACACCTCAACATCGATTGACTGAGTGTTGTTAGATGGTTATAAAATACACATTAATTTTACCAAATGGTAAGTATTTAGTTGCCTGAAAGTAAATTCTTTTGGCTTTAACCGTTACCAGACGGGGTAGATGATGTGGTGAGTTAAGCGCTTACATCCAGACAGAACGTCATGGTGTCTGAGCGATAGCCTGATAATAAGAAGACCTTAACGAGGTGATTGATATGTTTGAATTTGATCCTGGCAAAGCCGCGGGTATGACCCGTGATCAGCTGGAAGCTTACTGGATGCCTTATACCGCGAATCGCCAGTTTAAAAATGATCCTCGGATGTTTGTTGAAGCAAAAGGTGCGTATCTCACCGATGCCAGCGGTCGTCAGGTATTCGATGGCTTGTCAGGTTTATGGACCTGTGGTGCAGGTCATTGTCGTCCAGAGATTGCTGAAGCGGTATCGAAGCAGCTGCAGCAGTTGGATTACGCACCTGCTTTTCAGTATGGACATCCTAAAGCGTTTGAGCTGGCAAACCGAATCAAAGCGCTGACTCCCGACGGGCTTGATTATGTGTTCTTTACCGGGTCGGGGTCTGAAAGCGCGGATACCTCCCTGAAGATCGCCCGGGCTTACTGGCGGAAGAAAGGGCAAGCGACAAAGACCAAGCTGATCGGGCGCTCAAAAGGTTATCACGGGGTTAATTTCGGTGGTTTCAGTGTGGGAGGTATCGGCGCTAACCGTACCCTCTACGGCCTGGGGGTTGATGCTGATCATCTGCCTCATACCCTATTGAAAGAAAATGCTTTTTCCCGGGGAATACCGAAGCAGGGTGTCGAGAAAGCGGATGAGCTTCTTGAGCTGATCGCGCTGCATGATGCATCCAATATTGCCGCGGTTATTGTCGAGCCGATGGCGGGGTCAGCGGGTGTCATTCCACCGCCCGAGGGTTATTTGCAACGGCTGCGGCAGATCTGTGATCAACACGATATATTGCTGATTTTCGATGAGGTCATTACCGGTTTCGGTCGCATGGGCTCTTATACCGGTGCTGAAGAGTTCGGTGTTGTGCCGGATATGATCAATGTCGCAAAGCAGTTAACCAATGGTGCTGTGCCTATGGGCGCGGTGATCGCTAAAGCCGAAATCTATCAAACGTTTATGGAGACCGGTGGGCTGGAATACATGATGGAGATTCCACATGGCTATACCTATTCCGGCCATCCAGTTGCGTGTGCTGCGGCGCTGGCATCTCTGGATGTTCTGGAAAATGACAAACTGATTCCTCGGGTGAAAGAGATGAGTCCGGTGTTTGAACAGGCGCTGCATAGCCTTAAAGGGACTCAGTACATCAGCGACATCCGTAATTATGGCCTGGCCGGCGGCATTACGATTGAGTCAGCCCCCGGAGAACCGGCTTTGCGTCCGTACCAGATAGCGATGAAATGCTGGGAAAAGGGTTTCTATGTGCGTTACGGCGGCGACACTATCCAGTTGGGGTTGCCGTTTATAACGGAGCGGGAAGAGATCGATAACGTCATTAATGCTATTGGCGAATCGATCATGGAACTCGATTAACCGACGTTGCTAACGTGATACACCCCGATAAAAAAATAACTACTGATGAGGTTACTATGCAAACTTTAGGTCATTTGATTAACGGCGAGATGCGTACAGACGCGGCTCGCACACAGCCTGTTTATAATCCATCCACCGGTGAAGAGAGCAAACAGGTCGCCCTGGCATCTGTGGCCACCGTTGAAGAGGCGATTGCTGCGGCTGAACAGGCGTTTCCAGCCTGGCGTAACACCCCTCCGGCAAAGCGTGCCCAGGTGATGTACCGTTTTAAAGCGTTGCTGGAAGAGCATGCCGATAAGATCTGCCAGTTGATCGGCGAAGAGCATGGCAAGATCGCCCATGATGCCGCCGGTGAGCTGCAACGGGGTATTGAAAATGTTGAATACGCCTGTGGTGCGCCAGAATTACTGAAAGGCGAGCACAGCCGCAATGTTGGCCCCGGTATCGATTCCTGGAGTGAGTTTCAGCCACTGGGTGTGGTGGCGGGTATTACCCCGTTCAACTTCCCGGCGATGGTGCCCCTGTGGATGTATCCAATGGCGATTGTCTGCGGTAACACCTTTGTGCTGAAGCCTTCTGAACGTGACCCGTCCTCAACCATGTTTATCGCCCAGCTGCTGCAGGAAGCCGGTCTGCCAAACGGTGTTATCAACGTGGTGAACGGTGATAAAGAAGCGGTAGACGTCTTGCTGACCGATACCCGTGTGAAAGCGGTTAGCTTTGTCGGGTCAACACCGATTGCGGAATATATCTATAGCACCGCGAATGCCAATGGCAAGCGTTGTCAGGCACTGGGCGGCGCTAAAAACCACGCCATTGTCATGCCGGATGCTGATATGGACAACGCGGTCAACCAACTGTTGGGCGCTGCGTTTGGTTCATCAGGCGAGCGCTGTATGGCGCTTTCCGTAGCCGTTGCTGTAGGTGATGAAGCGGCGGATGCACTGGTGGCGAAGATGCGCGCGGCGATGGCGCCACTGAAGGTTGGTGCTTACAGCAATCGTGAGAATGATTTTGGTCCGGTGATCACCCGGGCACATCAGCTGAAAGTGAACGATTATATCGATAGCGCTGAAGCCGATGGTGCGAAGATTGTCGTGGATGGCCGTAATCCTGAAGTTGAAGGTTTTGCTGATGGTTTCTTTGTCGGCGCGACGCTGATCGATGCGGTGACGGCCGATATGCAGAGCTATCAGGAAGAGATCTTCGGGCCGGTATTGCAGGTTGTACGGGTGAATACCATGGAAGAGGCGATGCAACTGATCAACGATCACGAATACGGTAACGGTACCTGTATCTTTACCCGCGACGGTGAGGCGGCACGTTACTTCTCTGACAATATTCAGGTGGGTATGGTCGGCATCAACGTGCCGTTGCCCGTGCCGGTGTCTTATCACAGCTTCGGTGGCTGGAAACGTTCACTGTTTGGTGACCTGCATGCCTACGGCCCTGATGCGGTTCGGTTTTACACCAAGCGTAAGACGATCACACAGCGCTGGCCTTCAAGCGGCGTGCGTGAAGGTGTTTCTTTTTCGTTTCCTAGCTGAGACGGTAACTCTTTTTTGCATAACAGACCCTAAGGGGTCTGTTATGTGATCTGATTCTCAACTTCTCCGATATATGATTTCCCATCATGATAAGTCGGGGCGCCTTTATAAAAATAATAATGAAGGTAAAAAATGCAGCTCAAAACAATTCTTATTATCGACCCAAGGCCCTTATTAAGAGAGGGGTTAAAAAGCGTTCTCCGACAAAGAGACTATGCCATCGGTTTTTCCGATGCAGGTAACGAGTGCGAGTTTGTGAAAACTGCCCGGCACTGTAAAACCTTTGACCTTATCATCGTCCATGAAAGCATTTTATTGACCGCTAATCATGGAATGATTACGTCCTATCTGTATAAAACGGATAATCCCATTATCGTTATTTGTGATGAAGTCAGTGAAAAACTGGATATAAAACTAAAGTTTTTAAACATTTCAGGCATTATAAAAAATGGGGAGCCTGTTGAAGAGATCGTCAGCCGAGTCTTCGCTTTTCTTACCCGCAGAAGTCAATCAGAGCGCTTCTCATATCAGGCTTATCATGAAACTGAAAAGAGTAAAACGGCGGGTGATTTAGTTAAACAGATCCCGATGACCAACACCTTTTTCACTAAAGACAAGCTTGAGTATCTGACTGACCGACAACGCGATGTACTGAGGTATTTGAAAGTAGGCCTGATGAATAAAGAGATCGCCTTTGAAATGGGGATACGGGAGTCGACAGTTAAAAGGCATGTATCCGATATCTTTAAAAAACTCAGGGTGCAGAACAGGACTCAGTTGGCTGTAAGCTTAAGTTGTTGAAAGTATTAGTTAATGTAGGGGCTTGTTTTATTTGACCAAGTGGTAAAATTATTCTATATTGATCATAGATACTTTCTGGTGGCGTAGTTAAGTTGCCTGATGACAAAAAAAATAACCCAGGAGGCTTTTCGATGATCTCTGTTGAGCAAGCGTATAACCTTGAATATGCCGATAGTCGCCAGATTGAACGACTCAGACAGCAGGCGTCAGCACTGCGTGACCTTCACTGGGGTGATGTCGTCACATACTCCAGGAAAGTATTTGTTCCTTTGACTAATATGTGTCGCGACACCTGCGGCTATTGTACCTTTGTAAAACCTCCTGGCTCTTCTGAGGCTAACATCATGACACCAGAAGAGGTGATGGCAGTCGTCTATCAGGGAGAAAAACAGGGGTGTAAGGAGGTTCTTTTCAGCCTGGGAGAGAAGCCGGAGAAAACCTACCCTGAAGCCAGGAAGTTTCTGGCTGATCGAGGCTACAGTACGATTATCGATTACCTTTACGATATGTGTCTGATGGTTATTGAGAACACCCGCATGTTGCCCCATGTAAACGCCGGTACTTTGTCGGAGCAGGATATTATTAAACTGCGCCCGGTGTCAGCCAGTATGGGGATGATGCTTGAAAATGTCAGCCGTCGGCTGATGGAGAAAGGACAAGCTCATTATGCCTGTCCGGATAAAGTCCCTCTGCAGCGATTACGCACGCTGGAGCTCACCGGTAAACATAACGTGCCTTTTACCACCGGCATTCTGATTGGTATTGGAGAGACCTGGCAGGAGCGTATTGATAGCCTGGTTGCTATTAATGAGATCCATCAGCAGTACGGACATATCCAGGAAGTTATCATTCAGAATTTCAGAGCTAAACCGGGTACGGCGATGGCCCATGCACCTGAGCCCAGTTATGAGGATATGCTGAAAACGCTGGCTGTGGCCCGGTTGATTCTTGATCCGACTATCAGTATTCAGGCGCCGCCCAACCTGCAGGAACATTATAGAGA
>NZ_CAKZLP010000074.1 GCF_937127095.1 uncultured Amphritea sp. | reverse complement strand
CCTTACCAATACCTACGCCATATCTTTGGGCAACTGCCTAAAGCGAAAAACATCGATCACATCGAGGCACTGCTACCCTGGAATGTGACATTGCAAGATGCTGTTAACTGACCGCTTACTTACTACGCGCTAGCGAATAGAGCCTAAGGACTTCGTGGTATTCCACAAAGCACTCTCATTTGAAAAGATAGCGTCAGACCATATTAATCTCATCTAAAACGCTAAAGATCGCCAGGTCTTTAAGCACCTTTCAGGACACAAGTATGACCTCAGAAAATTCCCACCCGGCGGAGTGCTGCGTCAATGAATTCAGCTCAACCAAAGTGATGGAACTACTGGTAGAGCTCGGACCAACAGAGCAGATGGGTAAAGGCGTCGATGGCAACCGCATCAACTATCCCATCGTTGGCGGTACTTTCGTTGGGAAAGGCATGCAAGGCAAGATTATCCCTGGCGGGGCTGATTTCGCAATCGAGCGGGATGATAAGACACAGCTCGTCAGTGCTCTCTACAGGATTCAAACCGACTGTGGACAGATCATAATCGTTGATAACAAAGGGATCTGGCGTCCCTCCGCCGAGGGTAAAAAACGTATGGCCAACGGAGAAGACCCGTTACCAGAACAGGTCTACGCGAGAACAACACCCGTGTTTCATACGCAACCGGGAAAGTTTTCATGGCTGAATGATTATATTTTTTTCGGAACGATCAGTGACCCCGGAAGAGCGGATGCCGTGCTCATCACTATATACAAAATAAACTAAACGCAGATCCCCCCGGTCAACGCCAACGCAAGCCCCTCTTATTACAGCAGAAACAGGAACAACCGCCCTTCTGATCACCCGACAATCCCTGACTGATCTCCGGAGAAAACCGATAGACTATGAACTGACTGAATAAGCGCAAGACAAAAAAAACCAGTGAACAGGTCACTGGTAAAATGTTGCCGCAATAAAACTTAATAACAAAGAAGGAGAAGATCAGGCCCTCAACACCAGAAGCATAACAAGGGCCGCTTTAATTACCGGTTGGTCTTGATATTGGTCCAGGCCCGGTTGAGGATACGGTCATACTTCTGACTATGCGCTTGCAGGGCAAACAGGGTTTCTTTCACCGCATCTGATGGGTAGATACCCGGATCATTAAAGATCTCCGGTTCGACATACTCATTCGCACCGAGGTTTGGCACCGCATACTTCACCATATTAGAGATAGATGAGCCGATCTCAGGTTCCAGGATAAAGTTGATGAACTCATGGGCCCCACCAGGGTTAGGTGCATCAGCCGGAATCGCCATCACATCAAACCAGATCAGTGAACCAATGTTAGGGATCGAGTAAGCGATCTCACGGTCAGGATCGATTGACTTGGCGATCGCATTACCCGCCAGGATGATACCGTTGTAACCCAGAGCCACACAGATATCGCCATTGGCCAGATCGTCGCGGTAGGAACCATTGTGGAAATATTTATAGTTCCCTCTGACAGCCCGGAGCATCTCTTCGGCTTTTTTCAGGTCACCTTTGTCTTCAGAGTTAGGATCCAGCCCCAGATAATGCAACGCCATCGACATCGCTTCAGCCGGCGAATCGATCAGCGCGATACCACAATCTTTCAGTTTGGCTGACACTTCCGGGTCGAATACCATATCAAAGGTGTTCTCAGGGATTTCGCCTAAACGCTCTTTAATCATTTTCACGTTATAACCCACACCGATACTGCCCCAGGCATAGGGAACGCTGTATTGATTACCCGGATCGTAGGCTTCGACTTTCTTTAAAATAACCGGATCAATCTTGTTATAGTTGGGTATTTTTGATCGATCAATTTTCTGATAAATACCGGTTTTTACCTGGCGCTCCATAAAGTTTGCCGAAGGTACTACAAGGTCATATCGGGAACCGCCAGACAGCAGTTTAGTTTCAAGTATTTCATTACTTTCATAAACATCATAACTTAGTTCAGTTTTCGACGTATCTCTGAAAACCTGCAGAGAATCATCCGGTATATAACCAAACCAGTTATAAACATTAACCTGAGCTGCACTGACTGAACATGAAGCGGTCAGCAGGCATAGCGAGAGAATCTTTTTATTTATTCGCATAACGTCCTCTGAAACTTATAATATATATTTATCTTTTAGAGTTGTTAAAACTCAGAAAGTCATCAGTGGCTATTGTAGAAGGGGATTATACAACAGCCCTGATAAAACTATCGTATTAGAATGATTTAGAGACGGAGAACACCACGGCATCCTGATTCGCCATGTGACCATTATCAACCGCATAGGTACTGGAGATATCCGTGTTCACATAGGCCAGCTTCAGATCAACACCATTGAAGCTCTTGGTTACACCCACCGAATAATCCCTGTATTTATCCAGCATCAGCGTGGTCGGGTCATCAAACACTTCACCGAAAGAGGAACCCACATGCAGCTCCAGCCCGACACTCTCAGCAATCTCTGTCTGATAGTTCAGGTAGAGATACTGATACGCCTTACCTGAGTTAATGTAGTCAGGGGCATGCTCATAACCTAAGCGAAAACCATTGTAATTAAGCCCCAGCTTCAACTCAGCAAAATCCTGGTCAACCTCATCACCCGGATACTGATAGTAGAAGAGGATGGCGTCATAGGTGATGTCGTCATTGATCGCACCGGCATAACCCGCCAGCAGATCAAGTTCAACTGTTGCACCATCATCTACAGGGTGTCCGGTAGGAAAGCGCGATTTCAGATAATAAGTGCAACACTCATGGTTGAACAGCGATAGGAAGCCAACTGCTGACAGTGGTACGCTTCTTCTCGCCAAAGTCAAAAAGTATCACTATGAGTTATCAGCAGTTGACCGAAGGTAAACGATACCAGATTTCGTTACTTATTTCGCAGGGGTTTAGCGCAGCAGACATCGCCCGTTGCATCGACGTACATCGTTCTACGGTCGGGAGAGAGATCAAGCGTAACAGCTCCGATCAGTGCTATCAGCCGAACGTGGCGGAAACATTAACTCAGAATAGGCGTCGACAATCGTCCAAGTACAGAGTGCCACCTGATGTCGTGATATATGTTAAGTGGGCACTCAGCCTTGAATGGAGTCCTGAACAGATCAGCGCAGTCGGTAAGATGATTGGATATCGGGTCAGCCATGAATGGATTTACCAGCATGTGGCGGCAGACAAAGCCTCTGGCGGACAGTTATTCAGGCATTTACGACAAGGTCATAAGCGATATAGAAGAGGTAAGAACGGTAAGCGATCACCGATTCCTAATCGAGTATCTATTGATGCGAGGCCGTCTGTTGTGGATACACGAGCGCGCGTAGGCGATTGGGAAGCGGATACCGTGTTAGGTAAACAAGGCACGGGGGTACTGGTGACGCTTGCCGAACGAAAAAGTCGTCTTTACCTTGTTCAACGTGTCGCCAGCAAGCATGCTGACGTTGTTACCCAAGCGATTATCAAGATGCTGACACCGTACAAGGAAAATGTTCGTACCATCACCTTTGATAACGGTGGCGAATTCGCTGATCACGAGAAGATAGCGGACAGCCTTAAAGCGGATATGTACTTCGCTCATCCGTATTCATCCTGGGAGCGTGGCTTGAATGAAAACTTCAACGGTTTGCTACGCCAATATATTCCGAAAGGAACCGATTTACGGCACGTGAGTGATGAGCGAGTAAAACAGGTACAAACCCGAATAAACTTAAGGCCGAGAAAATGTCTCGGTTTTAGGCAACCACAGAAGGTCTTTGAGGAACTCTGTCAGGTTGCATAGGCGAGTGTTGCACTTGGGAGTTGAATTCGCGAAGAAGTCAACATTACTGGCCCAGACGCTGGCAAACAGGCCACTCTGATTGTACCAGTCAATGCCCCCCTGAATGGCGAGCGATTCATTGGTCATAGAGACGCCGCGGTTACGCCATTCACTCAATACTGACACATTGGCACCCAGCTCTGCCCGGGCCAGACCCGACACCGACAAAAGACTCAAACCGATAGCTGCAATAGATTTAAAATGTTTCATGTCACCCTCACGTTTTCTTTTTTAGTATGCAATCATCATTTCAGAGATTCTTTTAAGCCGGTATACCCCTATTTCATTAGTTGTAAAAATAGTGACTTCTAAGTCGTGAAAATATTTATAACTACCCGCCATCCTTCTATACCTAACGTGGTATTCCTGCCGAATTTAAATGGGTTAATGTGACAGATGTATGAGAGATATTTTCAAATAATAATTGCAAACATAATAAATAGTCAGAGGTTAACTTTCTGACAGCCACAGCTATACCTTTTGTCCACATCTATAAAAATGGATATATTTAATGTCATACATAGCAGACAAGATAATCATCAACGGTAACATCCATACAATGGATGATATAAATGAGAAAGCCGAAGCGCTGGCAATCTATGGCGATAAAATCATCGCAGTCGGCAGCAGTGCTGATATTCGGGCGCTAGCCGATGATAACACTCAGATAATTGATGCTCAGGGCCAGTTGGTGCTGCCTGGTTTTCAGGATACACACTTACACTTTCAGGCCACCAGTGCCGACTTTTTTCACTACGTCTCGCTGCATGCGATGAAAACAATGGACGACCTGCTCAATGAGCTTGAGCGGTTTTGCAGGGAAAATCCGCACAAAGAGTGGATTAAAGGGATCGGTTTTAACCCGGCTATATTTAACGAAAATAGTCTCACTAAAGAGCGACTGGATGCGGTGACCGGTGGACGTCCTGCGCTGATTTTCTCGTTTGATTATCACAGTGGCTGGGCGAACAGCGAAGCGTTCCGCCGTGCCGGTGTCACCGCAGTGACCCCGGAGCCTGCCAGCGGTAGTTATGCCCGTTGCCCGGATGGCTCACCTAAAGGCTATGTCTACGAAGATGCCATCTGGGCGATGAACCGGTTCTCCCCATCGTTCAGTGACGAGGAGTATTTCGAGGCGATGCAACACTACTGCAAAGTATTCAACCAGCACGGCATTACCGGCATTCTGGATGCTGTTGCCCCGCGTAAAACGATGGAAAACTACCAAACGCTGCGTCAGCGTGGCCAGCTCTCGTTACGGGTTGCGGCCACCTCAAAAATATTTGCTCACCTGCCGCTGGATGAACAGCTGCGCGAGGTTATCTCGCTGCGGGAAACCTATGCTGATGAGATGGTTAAACTCCACTCAGCGAAGTTCTTCCTGGACGGCGTACTGGAAAGCGGTACGGCTACCTTGCTTGAACCCCGCAGTGATACCGGCTCAACCGCTGCGCTGATGTTTGATCAGCCGCAGATTAATGAGTTCTTTGCCGCCTTTGATAAAGAGAAGTTCCAGCTGCATGTTCACACCATCGGTGATGGCGCGGTTAACGCAGCATTGAATGGTATTGAGTACGCCCAACAGATGAATGGTTCATGGGATAGCCGCCACCAGCTGGCACATATACAGCTGGTCACCGCCTCAGACTTTCCCCGTTTCAAACAACTGGGGGTTTACGGCAATGTGCAGCCACTGTGGGCACAACCAGACCCGGATAACGATAAGATCGCCCTGGAGATGCTGGGTGAAGAGCGCTGCAGTCAGATTTTCCCCATTGGTGAGCTGGTACGTCAGGGAATGGTTTGTGCACTCAGCAGTGACTGGGGTGTGAGTACCTTTGATCCCTTTGCTATCATGCAGACAGCACTGACCCGGCAGGTTTCCGGAGCCAATCAAAACTCACCGGCGCACAACCCGCAATACCGGATCGATATCGACACTGCACTCAAAGGCTATACCATCAATGCGGCACGGACAGCCTGGCGAGAAAAAACCACCGGTAGTTTAACAGTCGGTAAATTTGCTGACCTGATTATCCTCAATCAGAATCTCTATACCATCTCCCCCTACGCGATAGAAAACACTAAAGTGTTGTTAACCCTGTTAGGCGGTAAAGAGGTACACCGGGACGTATCACTCTGACCCGTTGATAGCTGCATCAGCAAGTCTGCAACAGGCTTGCTGATCTGTTTCGCGCCCTTCCCAGCCCGCCAGAATTCCCATTCGACAACAACTCACCAATAGATATACTATTGAGCACTATCTATTAAGCACCGTCAGGTCAGAATCCCAAAGGAAGTATGAGTGGAAGATTCTTTAGAAAATGCATATCTGCTTGCCTCTAATCTGATCGATACGAGTGGTACAGACGAGTTTACTCATGCCCTGCTCAGTCTGATCAACTCTGCAACTCCTTGTGAATCAGTATTCGTCATTCACTTTCACAAAAACAGCCGTCCTACGATTCTGCTAGCCCCTGAATCAACCCTGTTAACTGACAAAATAATGGATGAATACCTGAACGGTTTCTATATGATCGACCCGTTCTATAACGCCTTTAAAGCGGGCCTGCCAACCGGTTTACACTTTATCAAAGAGATCGCCCCGGATGACTTTTTCGAAAGTACATACTACACCGAGCATTACTGCAACCGGGGTTATGATGAAGCGGCTTTCATCATAAATCTGGACAAAGAATCACAGATACAGATTTCGCTCACCGTTATCGAAACCCCGGCGACCACCGCCACACGACAGCAACTACATGCGATATCACCGCTGGTTATCTCCGCCTACAGAAAGCACTGGCAGAACGTTGAGAGCACTCAGGTAACCTCGCAGCAAGCCAGCGCTATCATCCACGAGCAGATATCCAGTGTGTTCAGAAACTTCGGCGGCGGCCTGTTAACCGAAAGAGAAAGCGAGATAGCGATACTGATTATCCGGGGTTACTCCTTAATCGCCATTGCCGAGCTGCTGGGCATCGCCCACGGCACCGCTAAAGTTCACTGCAAGAACCTCTACAGCAAGCTGGAGATCAACTCCAAATCAGAGCTGTTTTCGCTCTTCCTGGACGATATTTCCGATAAATAGCCGTTCGGTATAGCTGTGCTGACTAAGCTCTTCATAATAAGCTCGTCTGAATAAGCTCGTCTGAATAAGCCCCTCTGAATAGCTGAACATAAGCGCGTGTATCAGCGCTTATGTCCAACCGTCACAGCCAACGCATTATTTAGCCTGCGGTGTTGCCTGCGGTTGATAACGAATCCCATAGATCAGGGTATAGAGCACCGGTAATACGATCAACGTCAGTATCGTGGCAAAGCCCAAACCAAACATAATGGTGACCGCCATCGACTCAAAAAAGACATCGAACAGCAATGGAATCATCCCCAGAATAGTTGTAATAGCCGCCATGGATACCGGCCGCACCCGACTTATCGCAGAATGAAACACCGCCAGATAGGGATCTTTGCCTTGCGACAACTCAAGATTTATCTGGTCCACCAGCACAATACCGTTTTTGATTAGCATCCCGGACAGACTTAACAGCCCCAGCAGCGCCATAAAACTAAAAGGCGCTCCCATAAGCAATAAACCAAACGATACACCAATTATCCCCAGGGGAACGGTCGCCCAGATCACCAATGGCGCGCGCACCGAGTTAAACAGTAATACCGTGATTATGAACATTCCCAGGTATCCCAGCGGTAAGCCACCAAACAGGGCCGCCTGGGCATCAGCGGAAGATTCATACTCACCGCCCCACTCCAGTGTATAACCTGGTGGCAAAGAGATCGCCTCAATAGCCGGTTGCACCCGACTCAACAGTGTCGCGGCAGTCTCATCCCCCAGCACATCAGGATCAGCCATCACCGTAATCGTCCGTTTACGGTCACGACGGATAATCAGCGAATCCTCCCAATCGGTATCAAAGCCATGTGTGACCTGCGTGATAGGGATATAGGCGCCAGCCGTTGTGCTATAGATCTGCAGTTCCGGCAGGCTATCAATGGTCAGCCGTTCGGCCATGGGCGCGCGGGCAATAATGGGCAGCAGCTGGGTTCCCTCACGATACAGGCCAACCCGCTCTCCGGTAAAGGTTGTCAGCAACAGCTCATCAAGATCCTGTTTACTGATACCCACCCGGCGGCCCATCGCTTCATTAAACTGCGGCCGGATAACTTTAGTCCGCTGACGCCAGTCATTACGGATATTGAAAGCACCCGCATCCGCATGTAACACCGCTTCAGCCTGGTTCGCCAGATGACGAAGTACGTCGGGCTCAGGGCCAGAGAAACGCGCCTCGATTTTGGCATCGGTTGATGGCCCAATCTCCATCCGTTTCAGTTTAAACTCAGCCTGAGGATAGTTATTGCTCATGTAGTCCCGCAGGCTGGCCATCACCGCGGGCAAAGAGTCCCGATTTTTAACCCGGACAATCAACTGTCCATACGCCGGATAGGATTTTTCCGGAGCATAGGTGAGCATAAAACGCGGAGCCCCCCGACCGGTGGTGGTGGTCACCTGCTCAACCAGTTCCTGCTGCAGCAGGTAGGCTTGGATCGTTTCAATGTCATGCTGTGTTTCACGAATATCTGAGCCCTGAAAGCGCCAGTAATCCAGATAGAACATCGGCGTATTAGACGCGGGAAAAAAAGACTGTTTAACCTGACCGAAACCAACCACCGCAGCAACTAAAAGTGTGACCATCAGCATCACGGTGAGGATGCGAAAGCGCATACAGAGATTTAGCAGCGCCTTATAACCTGTAAATATTGCGCCTTTATAAAGTTCAGCATCCGCTTCATCATCGGAGCCGGACCCACTCCCTTCGGTAAACATCAGGTCAGCAAAAAAGGGCACCAGCGTAATAGCGGTCACCCAACTTAGTAGCAGAGAGATAAGTAACACCCAAAACAGACTACCGGCAAACTCACCGCTGGCATCTGAAGACAGCCCGATGGGGGCAAATGCGGTAATCCCGATCACCGTTGCACCGAGTAATGGCAGACTTGTCTGGCTGGCGATCTCCATCGCTGCCTGAAGTTTTGTCTGGCCTTTTTTAAGGCCGATGAGAATGCCTTCCGTAATCACAATCGCATTATCGACCAGCATACCCAGGGCAATAATCAACGCTCCCAGAGAGATGCGCTGCAGATCGATAGCGAAAACCTTCATAAAGATAAAACTACCCAGCACGGTTAACAACAGCACCATGCCGATCAGGATACCGCTTCGCAGGCCCATAAAAACCAGTAGCACTGCGATGACGATAGCCACCGCTTCTGCCAGACTGACCATAAAGTTCTGCATCGATTTGTCGACTTCAGCAGGCTGGTTATAGACACTGGTAACCTCCATTCCCAGCGGACGGATATACTCCAGTTTAGCCATATGCTGATCAATCAACTGCCCCACTTCAACCACGTTAACACCGGAACTGAACGAGATTCCCAGCAATAGTGCCTGATGATTATTGTAGTTAATAATGTTCTGCGGGACTTCAGCATAGGTGCGGCTAACCGTAGCGACATCCCCCAGATAGACCAACTGAGACGCACTTGGGTTTGAGATCAACAGCCCCTCCAGCTCTTTTACACTACTAAACTCACCGGACGGATGCAGACGAATATACTCACTGGCAACCTTCACACTGCCCGAATCAGAAACCTGATTCTGGGTTTCCAGCAACTGATAGATACGGGACGCAGGGATACCCAGCGCAGCCAGTTTATTGCGGGAGATCTCAACCACGACCTCCTCTTGCTGCTCACCGGTTACGCTGACTTTACCCACACCTTTAACCAGCACCAGCTCGCGGCGAAGCTGATCGACATAATCCTTCAGCTCCTCGTAAGAGTAACCGTCACCATTGACCGCCAGCAGCACGCCGTAGACATCGCCAAACTCATCAATGACTCTGGGACTCTGCACCCCCGGAGGAAATGACTGCGACAGATCATTAACCTTGCGGCGCAGCTCATCCCAGATCTGCCGCAGATCCTCTTTGCGATAGGTACTCTTCATTGTGACAATAATCTGTGACATACCCGCCGAAGAGATGGACGTCACATAATCGACATAGGCCAGTTGTTGAATCGCATTTTCAATCGGATAGCTGACCTCTTCCTCTACCTGCTTCGGCGAGGCGCCGGGATATGAAGTGGTAACCATCGCCATCTTGATGGTAAATTCCGGGTCCTCCAGCCGACCCAACCCATTGTATGAAGCAGCGCCGCCGATCAGCAGCAACAGCACAAACATCCAGCTGGTAACCGGACGTTTAACCGAATATTCAGTCAGTTTCATTACAGCCCCCCTTCCCGCGTCCAGGGACGGATTTTCTGACCTTCAATCAGGGCATGTACGCCCACGGAGACCACCTGGTCACCGGGCTGAATACCACTAAGGATTTCGATACCCTGCTCTTTTATTTCACCAACTTTCACCTCGGCCCGATGTACTTTCATACTCTGCGGGTCAACTTTCCAGACATAACTTATCGCTGCGGATAATGGTGCATCTTCAGCGGCAAACACCGCGCCCAGCGGCAGCATTAGGGTGGCATCGTTCATCTCCGTTACTTTAGAGAGGTCAATACGAATATTCGCCCCCATGCCTGGGAGCACATTAAATGAGCCGGGAGTCGACAACGAAAATACCACCTTATAGGTCAGGGTGGATGAATCTGGCTGGGTATCCCACTCCTTGACTGTCACCGGAAACGCCTTATCCGGGTGTGAATCAAAGGTCACCGTTGGCTGATAGCCAGTATCTTTTTTGATCCGCGAGATTATGTTTTCAGGCATCTGAATGGAGACATCCACCTGATCCCGGGTCTGCAGTACCAGAATCGTTTGTTTAGCCTGTATGTTTTCGTGTTTCTCCACCATCACTTTTGCCACACTTCCGGAAAAAGGGGCGCGCAGGTAGGTATACTCCAACTCGGCTTTGGCCACATTCAGCGATGCTAATGCGATCTGTAGTTCAGATTTAGCCTGATCAAAACTGGATTCCGATATCAGTTTACGTTCAAGCATTGTCTGTGAACGCTCGAACTGAGATTTCGCCAGCTCATAGCGCGCCTGACGATCATCCAGGGTTAACTTAAAGTCGGTCGGGTCCAGACGTGCCAGTAGCTGTCCTTTTTCCACTTCGTTACCAGGCCTGATAGGAAACTCAGTCACTTGACCACCCACCCGGAAAGCCAGTTTTGAATCGGCATTAGCCTCCACTTCAGCGGGAAAGTTGCGCATCGTTGCCAGCGCATTATCCGTCACCTGAAAAATTTTAGCCGGGCGCACGACGTCCGGCACAACAGCTGCTTCATTATTGTCGCTGCAACCTGCTAGTCCAAGCAGCACTGCCAGGCACACTAGCGGGAATAACCGGGGAAAAACAGGCATGGTAAACCTCTGCAAAAATTGGATATATCAGGCGAGAACGACCTGAGAGAAACCGAATCACGAATATCGCCAGAGCTGAAAAAGCGCTGGTGTATAAACGCTTCGCGACCGGGAGTGTTAACGCATAAAACTTAGCTGATAAAAACTGAGTACGTGTAAGATAAGGCAAAAACTGTTTAAATTATATTCATATAATATTGCCAACAAGTTAAATTATATTTATATGACATTAGAACAACTGCTCACCCTCAGCCGTATTGTCGAGTATGGCACGCTTAAACGAGCCGCTGACAGTCTGCACAAAACTCAGCCAGCGCTCTCGATGGCCATAAAGAAACTGGAAGAGGAGTATGGTTTCAGGATACTTAACCGCGACAGCTACCGCCTGAGTCTGACGCAGGAAGGGCGATTATTTTACAGCAAAGCTCAGGAACTGTTATTGAATGCACAGCAGCTCAGTTCACTTGGTCAGCATCTGGCAGACGGTAACGAGTCGCTGATACGCTTTGCCTATGATCTCGCCTGTCCAACTTCAATGATGCTGGACGTATTAAAACGGTGTCATAGCCTCTACCCGGATACTGAGTTTCAGATTATGGAAAAAACCCGTTTTGGTGCCTTAGAGCTGCTGCATAAAGACCAGGCGGACCTGGCGATCAGTCCCTGGTGGCCAACGCTCTATGCAGCAGGGGATCTTGATACCCTGCCTATCGGTGAGTTCACCATTCTACTGGCCGCTTCGCCTGAGCTATTTGGGGGTGCCGTCGTCAATAATACCGGGCAACTGAGATCCCAAGTTCACCTGGTGATCGAGAAAAGCGCATTCGAATTTGATTCTGAGAATTTGATTTTACTTAAAGGTGTTCGAACCTGGAAAACCCAGAGTGCCAACACCTTAAAACAGCTGTTACTAGCGGGGCTGGGGTGGGGATTTATACCTGAACATATGATCAGGGACGAGCTTGCCAGTGGCACGCTGGTGGCATTGCAACCTGAGGATATGGAATACGCCATCAGCGGCGAGGTCAGACTATTGCGCAACCAGAAAAGCAGTTTAGGGCCGGTTTCAAAGATGTTATGGCAGGCCTTTGCTGAGTTCAGGCAATAACCATAAAGATAAGATCATAGCCCTTACCGATACGGCTGAGTGCTGCGTGCTGCGTATCAACTATTTAGCCCCTTCAGCCCCTCTTTTTTCTGTTTCGCATCAGCTTTTTTTCAGATGAACTATTTGCCTCTCTATATTGATTATTCAGGCCTTTCGATGCAGAAAAAGACTACGTCCACTATTCAAAAACCAATTTTTGTATCCAAAATATAGTTTTTTATTGCACTAAAACCCTTAACTTGCCTATTATTGTATCCATAAAAACAAATGACGCTATTTTGGAGTCCTTTCTATGTTTCCTAAAAACTGCTGGTATGTCGCCTGCACCCCTGATGAAATTGCTGAAAAACCCCTCGGTCGCAAAATCTGTGGCGAACAGATCGCATTTTTTAGAGATGGCGATGGCAAAGTGGCTGCAGTAAAAGACTTCTGCCCCCATCGTGGTGCACCACTCTCTCTGGGCTATACCGAAGAGGGAGGTCTGGTGTGTGGTTATCATGGTCTGAGAGTTGATCGGGACGGTAAAACCGTCTCAATGCCTAAGCAACGGGTGGGTGGATTCCCCTGTATGAAAAGCTATCCGGTCGAGGAACGCTACGGCTTTATCTGGGTCTGGCCCGGCGATGCCGAAAAAGCCAATGCTGATGAGATTCATCACCTGGAGTGGGCTGACAGCCCTGACTGGGCCTACGGTGGAGGTCTGTTCCACATTCAGTGCGATTACAAACTGATGATCGACAATCTGATGGATCTGACCCACGAAACCTATGTTCACTCCACCAGTATCGGCCAGAAAGAGATCGATGAAGCGCCGGTCAAAACTGAAAAAATGGGCAACGAAGTTCATACCAGCCGTTTCATGGATAATGTTACCGCGCCTCCCTTCTGGCAGGCGAACCTGCGCACCAAAGGTTTGCCCGATGATCAGCCGGTAGATCGCTGGCAGATCTGTCAGTTCACCCCGCCAAGCCATGTGCTGATTGACGTGGGTGTGGCTCTGGCCGGCAACGGTGGCCGCGAAGCCCCTGCTGACAAGCGGGTCAATAGTATTGTTGTCGACTTCATTACGCCGGAAACAGAAACCAGTCACTGGTACTTCTGGGGGATGGCGCGTAACTTTAATGCGGATGATGCAGCGCTGACTGATGCGATTCGTGAAGGCCAGGGGGGTATCTTCTCTGAAGATCTTGAGATGCTGGAACTGCAACAGAAAAACCTGCTGGCGAATCCGGAGATGCGACTGCTGAAGCTGGATATTGATGCTGGCGGCGTGCACGCCCGACGCATTATCGACAAGCTTATTAAAGAGGAAAACCCTGCTGCTACTGAGTCTTCATTAGCCTGATACCAGTTCAACTGATCACCTGATGAAGGCCCGGAGAGTAAACTATGTTTGAAGTCGAAGTGACCGCCAAGACTCGGGAAACCGATGCTATCCATCTGTTTCGCCTGGCGCGTACCGATAATGC
The DNA here is from genome assembly GCF_937127095.1 of uncultured Amphritea sp. Classification (GTDB taxonomy): domain Bacteria; phylum Pseudomonadota; class Gammaproteobacteria; order Pseudomonadales; family Balneatricaceae; genus Amphritea. The sequence continues at coordinate 22,171 of NZ_CAKZLP010000074.1, read as the reverse complement.
ACCACTGCCGGCGTTTAGCGCCGGGGCACATGTCGATCTGCACCTGCCCAATGGGCTGGTGCGACAATATTCGTTGTGCAATCCCCCCCATGACCACCACTGTTATGAAATTGGGGTTCTTAACGATCCCGATTCACGGGGCGGTTCGCTCACCCTGCATGAGTCAGTCAATGTGGGCGACCGCTTAACCATCAGTGAGCCGCGCAATCTGTTTCCGCTGGAGCACAGTGCAAGCCACCATCTGCTGATAGCCGGTGGCATCGGTATCACCCCGCTGCTGTGCATGGCAGAGCGTCTGGCACACACCAATGCGAGCTTTTCGCTGCATTACTGCGCCAGATCCCCTGCTCATGCGGCTTTTGTTGAGCGCATCAAATCCTCTGAATTTGCTGACCGGGCGACATTCCATTTCAGCCAGACAGAGGGCCATGTGGATCTGCAGGCACTGCTTGCCGATCCGGATCAAGGCACTCACCTCTACACCTGTGGCCCAAACCCTTTTATGGATGCAGTGCTACAAACTGCAGCCGCACAGGGTTGGGATGAGTCCCGGTTACACCGTGAATACTTTGCTGCAGCTAGCGGCTCAACTGAAGCGGATAGTGCGTTTGAGATTCAGCTTGCCAGTAGTGGCGAAGTGATTCAGATTCCGGCGGATAAGAGTGCGCTGGAAGTCTTGCTGGACCTGGATATCGATATCTCTTTTGCCTGTGAAGAGGGTGTTTGCGGTTCATGTTCGACCCGGCTGCTATCCGGTGAGCCAGATCACAGAGACGTCTATATGACACCCGAAGAGCACGCTAAAAACGAAGAGTTCGCGCCTTGCTGCTCCCGCGCCAAAAGCGCGCGATTAGTGCTGGATATATAAACATCGGGCTACTGGCTAGCTGATACGTATTACAAAAAAAACTGTGCTGCATCCAATAACAATAAATAACCTTTAAAGGTACCTACATGAAACTAAAAACAACCATAAAACGTTCTATTGCTGTTTGTGCTTTATTACTCGGGGCAGGTAGCGCCAGCGCCGCTGAACCGGAATTCACCTTTAAGCTGCACCATATGCTACCACCGCCATCAAACGCACATACGAACTTCCTGGTTCCCTGGGCAGATAAAGTGATGAAGGAATCCGATGGGCGGATAAAAATTGATATCTATCCATCGATGCAACTGGGAGGCAAACCGCCTCAGTTATTTGATCAGGTACGTAAAGGTATCGTTGATATCAGCTGGACAGTCACCGGATACACACCGGGCCGTTTCCCTAAATCAACCGTGTTTGAACTCCCCTTTATGGCAGCAGATGCCAAATCGGTGAGTATGGCCATACAGGATTACGCCGAACAGGAGATGGCTGACGAGTTCAAGGATGTGCATCTGCTGGCGATGCATGTGCATGCACCGGGTTCACTCAACTCCCGTGATAAAGCCATTCATACGGCTGAAGATATGCAAGGCCTGACCGTACGGGCACCCAACAAAGTGATGGCAACCGCATTTGAAGCCTTAGGTGCCAACACCGTTTTCATGCCCGTACCGCAGATGCCCAGCGCTTTGTCGAAGGGAGTCATCGATGTAGCGGTACTGCCTTTCGAAGTGGTCAAACCACTGAAGATACATCAGCTGGTTAAGCACCATACGGAGATACTGGGAAAGCGCGGTCTCTATGCTAATAGCTTTATCTTCAGCATGAATAAAAAAGCCTATGACAGCCTGCCAGCTGACCTGCAAAAAGTGATCGATAACAACTCCGGCGTTGAGCTGGCTGGCTTTATTGGTCAGGCATTCGATACCTATGAGAAAACCGGCCGACAGGCCGCTATTGATCAGGGCAACGAACTGTACCAGCTACCCGATGCTGAAATTGCCGTCTGGAAAGAGAAGCTGGCATTCGTAACCGCAGACTGGCTGAAACAGATGAAAGCCGATGGCTATGATTCTCAGATGCTGCTGGACAAAGCCAATGCCCTGATCGATAAATATCAGGCCGCCAATCAGCAATAAACTGCCTGATTAAAAGCACCAGAGGCCCTGGATATCTCCAGGGCCTCTGACTCAGCCAATCAGAATGCCCGATATCCGCTGCAGATAAACCAGCCGCTTAACGCAACAGAAACATCGCTCTACTCCACCCCTACCGCTCCAACATGAGCCCATCGGAGCTCAGAAATATCTATGATAAATAGCGTTCGCCAGATCTTTTATGTTCAGGTGCTAGCGATAGACAACCAACCGGTTATAAAAAATTCAGGGGTATCTTTAAGTATCGCAGACCGTTGCTTTCCGGTTTCGGCAGCTCTCCCGCACGAATATTAACCTGCACAGAAGGAAACAGCAGCCGCGGAGAGTCGAGTGTTTTATCGCGACTGCGACGCTGTTCGATAAAATCCGTTTCACTCACGCCGTCATTGATATGGATGTTGTGTTCCCGCTGTTCAGCTACCGTTGTCACCGAGGCGTATGCTCGTGCAGTGGGTGGATAATCATGGCACATCAGCAACAGCGTCTCATCCGGATAGGCTAAAATCCGGCGAATGGAGGCATAGAGTTTTTCCGCGGAGCCTCCGGGGAAATCACAGCGGGCGGTGCCCACATCCGGCATAAACAGGGTATCACCGACAAAAATCACCTGCTCTTCAACCACGTAAGCGGTGCAGGCAGGGGTATGTCCGGGGGAAAATAGTGCCTTGCAGTTCAGTGGACCGATAGTGAAAGTCTCATCCCGTTCAAACAGATAATCAAAGCGCGATAACAGCTCATATTCAGACTCTTCAACATTGAACAGTTTAGAGAAGGTGTTGACGACTTCGGTCACCTGCTTACTGACGGCCACCAACCCCCCTGCTTTACTGCGGATATAGGATGCCGCCGAGAGATGATCTGCATGGATATGGGTTTCAAGAATCCACTCTACCTTGAGCATCATCCTATCGATAAAAGCGAGAATTTTATCTGCCGCCTCGGTATCGGTTTTACCGGAGTTTGACTTATAGCAGAGCACTGAGTCGATCACTGCACAGGGACTGCCGATACCGGTATGCAGAACATAACTGAAGGTTGAAGTGACACTATCAAAGAAAGTTTCGACGACAGGTTTCATAGGTTAACTCCAGAAGTTTGGCAGCATATATTTGTACAATAACGCCATCGACACCACGCTGGTTAACAGGGCAAAACCGAGGGTTAGTAACTGGCCGGATAACAGCGGCGCGCTCTTCCGCCCGGCGACCATGCCTACACAGGTAGCACCGATAAACCACCAGGCCTGCGGGGTGATCTGGGCACCATGAAACAGTGCAGCGATCACGGTGCCGGTGGAGATAAGCGTGATGACCGCCAGCGAGGTAGCAACGATGCTGTGCATATTCAGGTTACTGAACTGGCGAATACCCGGCACAATCAGAAAACCACCGCCAACCCCGAGCAGACCACTGCTAAAGCCGGATAAACCGCCAATCGAGGACAGGGTAAAAAAGCATTTGGGGTTCCACTCAAAACGGCCGGTATCCGGACGCAGCATACAGTTGAATTCCAGTGGATGGGCAACTCCACCCTGCTGCTCCCGGTAGTGCTGTAACGCCTGCCGCGCCATTTTAATGGCCACCATCAAGAGCAAAATACTAAAGATAGAGGTGAGAATATCGGCAGGCAAAACATGGGATGCAGCGATACCCAGCGGCGCAATCAGGGTGCCAGATATCGCCATCACAATCGCGGCACGATAACGCACCAACCCCTGCCGCAAGCCATCAAGGCTGCCCAACAGAGAGGAGATGCCCACTGAAATAAGTGACACCGGCATCGCTTCAGGCAAGGTAAAACCCAACCCAAGCATTAACGCCGGCACTGCCAGCACACCACCACTGCCTGTTAGACCCAGTGCTAAACCGACACCCATACCCAGCAATATTTCCGTAATCATGTAGATCCTGACCGCGCAGAGAGTTAAAAGAGCCGATATCCACAATGCGGATACCGGCTCTCAGTGTATCAGTAAGTTTTGTATGGCAGGAACTTACCTGAAAGCACAACGTTTACACGATCACCCTTAGGGTCTTCTTCACGGTTAATATCCATAGAGAAATCGATCGCACTCATGATGCCGTCGCCAAACTCTTCGTGAATCAGCTCTTTGATCGTGCTGCCGTAGACACTCACAATCTCATACCAGCGATACAGCAGTGGATCAGTGGGTACTGCAGTTGGCAGTGACCCTTTATACGGTGCTACCTGCAGCCAGGCAGTGGCTTCATCAGACAGTTCAAACAGGTCACCCACCTTCTCTGCCTGCTCTTTGTTAAAGGTCATCTGCCCCAGACATGCAGCAGTCGTCCACTCTTTGGACAAACCAATCAGTTCGGCCACAGCGCTCCATTTAATACCCTTACGCACTTTGGCGGACAAAATCAGTTGGGTTACTTCGTCGCGATTACTAATCATGATGTCTTCCTTCAATAGCGATCAAATTACATAGATCTGTGTAAGTGTTTGTTGTGTTTTGGGTTGGGCTGTTAATCACAGCCCGGTTGTTTAAACATTATTGTTAAAATATTATGCAGCCCGATTATGCGCACTGGCCCCGACTTTCAGCTGTGCAATAACCTGCTTGTCGAGGCGTTGTTCCATAATCAGCTCATCCGCATCTTCATAGACCAGGGTCCAGTCAACCCCAGCTAATGGCAGGCCATTCATCACCACCGGCAGTGACCGGGTTTTCAGGCGTACCACCGGTGCGCTGTGTTGATAAACACAGGCTTCGAGATCAAGTACTGCATGGGCAATCGTTTTCGCCTGATGCTTAATCGGTTCGATAAAACGACAGGGAGTGCCCTCAATATTGATGCAATCTCCCAACGCATAGATATCGGCCTGACTGGTTTGCAGGGTGTCTGCATCAACCGTAATACCCCGGTCAAAATCCAGACCCGCGTGACGGGCGATACGGTCATCGGTGATTAACCCGGTCGCCGCCAGAACCTGATCGAACTCAAGGGTAGTGCCACTTTTGAACTGAATCTGTTTCTGGTCATTGTCCAGCGCAGTGATACCACTAATCTCATCGTTGCCGATGTAAGTGACACCCAGGCCAGAGAGACTGTCAGCCAGACGTTTAGACGCCTGCAGGGGCAGTAAACCCGCCAGTGGAGATGTGTTGCGATCCAGCAATGTGACCTGATGTCCGGCACGGACAAAGTCTTCAGCAATCTCACAACCGATCATACCCGCACCGACAATTGCGATGCTCTGCGGCCCTTTAGCCAGCGCCTGTTGCATACCCGACCAGCAAGCCAGATCATTCACTCGCCAGCACAGGTCTGGCGGCAGCTGATCGGGCAATACCGGTTTGGCTCCCTGAGCTAATACCAGTTTGGTGTAGGTCAATGATCCCCGGGTGGTGCGAAGCTGATGTAATTCTGGCGTAACACCCACCACAAAGGTTTCCGCCATCAGCTGCACGCCCAGACGTTTTACCGCTGCAACACCGGTTTCCTGAATCAATGCAGCCTTATCCAGTCCACGGCTGATCGCAACAGACAGTTCAGGCTTATGATACAGATCACCACTACAGGCACTGACCAGCGTAACCGGCACCTGCTGATCCAGCTGACGAATCGCGTCTACCGCTGCCCAGCCTGCCAGACCTGCACCAACAACAACGATACCGGGCTCTGTACTGAAATTAGCAGTCTGTTCAACCGCAATAACCAGCGGCTTCTCGAACAGTTCAAAGTCGGTTTTGGTGACACCGCACAGTGGGCATTCCCAATCATCCGGAATATCTTCGAAACGGGTTCCTGGAGCTAAACCACTGTCCGGATCGCCCTTCTCTTCATCATAGATCAGGCCGCAGGCGCGGCAGAGATACTGCCGCCACTCTTGAACGTCATTACTCATGCTGGCACCTCTTCGCGCATCAGTTTTGCCATCTCCCAGCGCAGATGCTTGATCGCCGGGGTAACGATGGCGACAAAATGAGCCTCACGAATACGACGCTGAGGCGCAGAGTTCATCAGATACCCTTTAGCGCCCTGGTGCAGCAGTGCTGATTGAGATGCTTTAAGACTTAACTCAGCGCCCTGACAACGGACATCCAATACATCCAGAAAGAAATCCTTGCTGCCATCGAAAGGCGTTTCTGCCAGCACCATCGCCCGGCCTGCCAGTTCGTCAAACTCAGCTTGCAGCTCATCGGGACGGTTATGCAGATACTGGTTAACATGCCCCAGGGTTGGCTCTGCCTCACGGATAGAGTCAATAGATCCCTGGATCACACCCGCCGCGATACCGACCTGTAACAGGACGAATGCGCCACGGATACGTTGAATATAGGGGCGGGCCGGATCAGCAATCATCTGATCCTCGCTGACAAAGTAGTCGACCAGCGGCACCGCCCAGGTGCTGGTACCTTCCATACCAGAAAACTCAGGACAAGCACGCAGCTGAACACGCTCATCCAGATCCAGCAGGAACATAATTTCGTGGGAACGGCTGCCGTCGTCCCGATCCACTGCGGCTATTGCACCACAGTACTGACCCGGAGCGATGTGACTCACCCAGGGCAGGGTTCCAGTAACACTGTAACCACCCGGCACTTTTTTAGCTTTGAGCGCCATCTTCTCAATGCCGGTCAGGGCTTTCATCGGATTAGACAGCCCGGTGCCACCGAACGTCAGTCCGGCGGTGTGATCCTGCAATCGCGCTAACAAAGCCGGGTTACCGGATTGTTCCATATACAGACCACAAACATCGTGAGCCCAGGTCATAAAACCGGTGGCACCACAATGACGGCTGATCTCACTCATCGCAGAGATCGCCAGGCCGTAACGGGAGCCGTGCTGATCAAGATGACCCGCATAGGCGCCTGCCTGACCGAGGCTTGCCATGATATCCAGCGGGTAGTAACCCTCATCGATGCGTCTGGCTGCAGGTGCTAATTGTTCCCGTGCAATCAAACCGACATCAGCGAGCACCTTGGCATCGTCGGTCCAGGGGGCTGTAATAGAAGAAACTGCTACGCTATTCATGGCTTACCTCTCAAGTCAGTGGATGATTCAATTAGTCCATCAGGCTGATGCTGAAAGCGACCGGATTACGCATAGTGTTGGCAACCGGAGAAAAGAAGTTAGCGTGTTTAACAATCTCATCCAGCTCTTCGCGGGTCGCATCTCCTTCGATCAGAACTTTCACACGGATATCCTGAAAACCCATATCTTCAGGCTTCATCTCAGCACCACCGGCACCCCATGCAGCCGGGTTACCGATATCACCTTCCATGAAGATTTCCAGTTTGCTCAGTTTCACCTGTTTCCAGGTTGCAACTGCAGTGATACCTACGCACAGACAGCCACCCAGACCAGACAATACGATCTCACCCGGAGCTGGCGCAGTATCTTCACCAAACAGATGCAGCGGCTCATCAACAACCACTTCGTGATGGTTGATATGGCTGACGGTACGGTACTGACCATCGGTGATGGTATGTACTTTGTTAGTTCCACGGGTACCCGGGTTGTTACGACCTTTCTCTGCAAATGCCATCAGGCCATCGCGATCAATCGGACGCAGGTGGGCGGTAACAGTTTGTGGTGCAGTAGCGGTAGTCATTGTTTTTCTCCAGAAGGTTGAGCAGAACTGTATATTTCTTTATAAACATGCCAGATGTTTATCTATACAAAGCAGGAACGATGCCAAACAAAATTAACTGATTAAAATCAACAACTTAATACTGAAAACAGTTATTCAGGCTAACATAAGCCCGACATTGTCAATAAATGTAATTGAGGCATTGTCTGACAATGTCAGACATAAACAGAAGGCCGGTAAAGCCATTTCCAGGAATGCTGAAAACAGAAAACCCCGAACCTGAGTCCGGGGTCTTCTGTAGGATTTAATACCGCGAATACACCCTGTTAACAGGCATGGAAACCGTCATGCCGCATAAACACGTTAAGATAGTTCAGATAGGGAAACAGGAAGCAACCACGGCAGCACAGCCTTTACCCCTGACATTGATAGACAATGACAATCCATAAGGTCTGTTAGTAGTTAACCAGCGCTGCTAGATGACCATTCCTCAGATACAGTTAAGAAGGCGACTTCCAGGCTCTTTATAGATGCAGCCAAACTCAGCGAACAGAAGCTATTCACCGAGCAGGCTAGTTGAGAAAGAATCATTCAAAGGCCAACAAAGCACTCATAACAAAGCTCATAATCTAAAGCGTTTAAAGACAGCGCTTATTATAAAGTTCTCAGGCTTCACGACTGAGGTTCATCGGCAAACCGAGTTTTTCCAGGCGATAGCGAAACTGGCGTGGTGACATGCCCAGAATAGCGGCCGCACGGGTTTTATTTCCACCGGTGTGCTTCAGCGCTTCCGCAATCGCCTCGGCTTCATCTTTACGCACCCAGCTATAGGGACGATTCATTGAAGCACCCTGCGATGCGCTGCTAAAAGATGACTGAGGCGGGAACGACGCAACCGCGGGTGGACTCTCCACCGGTACAGAGGACCTTGCTGAGAACATCTCGGAAGGCTGACCCGCTTCAAGGTGTTCGTTAATCGCGGATTCCTGACGCAGGATAGTCTCTATATCATTGATCGTGATGGTGCCATCCAGACAGATCAGCACCGAACGCTTAACCACATTTTCCAACTGACGGATATTACCGGGCCAGTTATAGGTTTCCAGACGCTCCATCACCCCTTTGCCAAATACCGTATAACGACCATACTCCCGGTTAGCACTGAGCAGAAAATGACTTGCCAGGATTCTCACATCCCCCGCCCGCTCTCGTAGTGGCGGCAGATGGATCGGGAACACATTCAGACGATAGAACAGATCGAGGCGGAACTTACCCTGATTCACCGCCTCCTGAAGGTTTTTATGGGTTGCCGTAATAATGCGTACATCAACGGGAATATCCTTTACGCCACCCACCCGCTGGATCACCTGACCTTCAAGGATGCGCAGCAGTTTGGACTGTAGTTCCATATTCAGGTCGCCAATCTCATCGAGAAACAGCGTCCCGCCACTGGCTAACTCAATTTTACCTTTTTTACTGGCGGATGCGCCGGTAAACGCGCCCCGCTCATGCCCAAACAGCTCTGATTCCAGCAACTGCTCAGGAATCGCCGCACAGTTTATCGCCACAAAGGGCTGATCCCGGCGCGAACTATTCAGGTGTAGCACCTGAGAAAAACGCTCTTTACCGGTACCCGACTCGCCGGTCAGCAACACCGTCACAACGGTATCCGCAACCCGGCTGATCTGCCTCAATGCATCACGAACCGCCTGACTTTCACCCAGTATACCGTGGTTGTTTTCACCCGTCTGATGCTGCAGGGCATCCTTCAGTTCACGGTTTTCTTCCTGCAGATAACTGGTGCGCTCCTCAATCAGATTGCTGATACTGATAATCTGCGCGATAAAGGTTGCCAGAATCCGCAGAATCATCAAGTCAGCATCGATTGCCCGTGGTCGCATTCGCAGCCGGTGTGCCGCCAGCACACCAATAGGCGAATTACCATCCATAATCGGTACCGCAATATAGGCAACCACACCGTCCGGCAGAGTTTCCCGATCAACCGCCCGGAACAGATAGTTCTGTTCCTCATCAATATTCTGAATCACCGCAGGCTGACCACTTTTCATCACACTGCCAGTGATACCTTCACCCACTTTGTAGACCCCCTGGCGACGCTCTTCATCACGCAAGCCATAACTGTAACGGATCTGCAGCGTTTCACTGGCAGTCGACGGCAGCAACACACGCCCACGATTCAAACCGAGCATCTGCGACATCAGCCGCAAGGTGCCGGAGATCGCTATCTCAGGTGTCGCCGCCTGGCCGATAAGCTTCGCTGACTCATGCAACACCGTTAGATCAGATGCGCCTGCACCGGCATCACTCTCGACATTTTTATGCAGATGAACGTCTGTTGGATATCCCATAGGCTCTAACCTCTACAAGCAGAAATACCTGTTGCATCGCAACAGGTATATTCAGAACGGTTTAAACAGCTACCGTAAACATTTAACGCGGCCGACAACACAAACCGGCATCGCTTTAGCACCGAACGATCAATGCTCAAACCATCACTCCATATGCCAGTTAAACCGCTTAATCAGCACGCTGCAGATAGTATCCAGACCATAGCCGATGACGCCGATCACGATAACCACGGCTGCCAGACTGTCATACGACAGGGTGTCTCGAGCGTCGTTGATCGCATACCCAAGTCCACTGGTGACTCCCAGATATTCCGCCGGAACCAGAACCACCCAGGCAACACCGACCGCCAAACGAATACCCGCCATAACATCGGTCATAATCGCTGGCAGAATGATCCGCCGCAACATCTGAAAACCGGACGCCCCCAGATTGCGTGCCACCTTAAACCAGTTCGGATCGATGCGACGCACACCGTGAGCGGTAGAGAAGATGATCGGCCATACCGTCGCCATTACAATCAGAAAGATGATCGCTGAATCCCAGCTTTGAAAAGCCAGTACTGCAATCGGCATCCACGCCAGCGGGCTGATCATGCGCAGAAACTGAAACGGCACGTTAGCCACTTTCAGTGCCAGACCAAAGTACCCGACCGTCACGCCAACCGGCACACCGATTGCGATACCCCAGACCAGCCCGGACAGAATGCGATAAAGGCTGGAGCCGATAGGCTGCCAGACTTCACCACTGGCGATCAGATCCACCAGCGCACTAAACGTCGGTGCGGGGGCGAATGCCGCAAACGCACTCAGATCCGGATCATTTTCAATCATGAAACCACCGAACCACCACAGCAGCAGCAGACCGGTAATGCCCATAGCCGGGTATTGCAGCGACTTTAGCCAGCCAAACACCTGTGACATATTCGGCATAACACTGGTAACTGTCATCGTTTGAGTATTACTGGTGTTCATATCGCAATCACCTCTTCTCGCTCAAATGGGTTCTCCGCATTAAAACCAGGCGCATTTTCCCAGCCTTTATGCTTCTCCATCGCCGCTTTAACAAAGCGATAATCAACCAGATCCTCAGCCACAAAATCTGCGTCCAGCTCGTTCAGGAAGGTGGTATCACCACTCACCAGGGTGTTTTTCAACTCATTTACAATCAGCTTAGTCGCTGAAGGGAATGGCCATGGCTGGAAGTCGATCCGGCCGCTATTCCACTCAGGATGCTGAATCGCATCTGGAGATGCATAGGTGTCATCGTCATACAGCGTCATTGCACGTTCAACCACATTCGCCTTCATTGGCAGATAGCGTTCGCCATCTTTAGACAGCAGGTGAGCCACCTCTTTCTTGTTTTGCTGCGCGTAGATCTGTGCTTTTACAATGGCGTTCATGACCTTCTGAGTCCATTCAGGCTTGGCATTCACCTGGTCCTCATTCATACACACAACACAGCAGGGATGGTTACGCCAGATATCACCGGTAAAGCGCAACATCTTGCCACCAGCCAACAATTCACCCGCAGCATTAAAGGGCTCAGCCACAATAAATGCGTCGATCTTTTTCGCCGCCAGTGAAGGTGGCATATCCGGTGGCGGCATAATCTGCAGATTCACTTCATCAGCCGCGATAGGTTCACCCTGGGACTTAATCACCGGCTTCAGTCCTACATGACGCAGCGCCATCTGCAGCACGATATTGTGCATGGAGTACCAGTAAGGCACAGCAACCTGTTTGCCACCCAGATCCGCAAAGCTCTCCGCTTTAACATGCTTACCCACCACCACACCTGAACCATTCAGATGAGCCCAGGACATAATTTTGACGGGGAAGCCGTTGTTATAGCGCATCCAGATTGGAATAGGCTTAAGGAAGTGAACCAGGTTAAATTTACCCGCCGCAAACCCTTCAACAAGCGGCGACCAGCCACGAATCAGGGTTGGCTTTTCTGATTTAAGCCCCTCTTCAGCGAAGAACCCTTTTGCATGAGCAACCAGCAGCACAGTGGCATCGGTAATCGGCAGATAACCGATCCGCACAACCTCGTCTTCCGGCGGCTGGATACTACCCCAGGCAGGCATACTGGCCGAAAGCCCGAACATCGCTGCAAGACCACCCATGGCAAGACTATCCATCATGAAATCACGGCGGCTCATCTCATGCTTCTGCAAATACTCCAGATCAGCGGCTGACATTTCATCCTGCTTAGCATCGTGCTTAGAATTGTACTTTTTCATTATAAAATCCTCTTAAAATTGGGTAGCTATCAGGCGGCTGATTGAGAAATCTCAGACTGATCGGGATCAGCCGCATTGCGGCCTGCCAATCCGGTATCGGTCCCTTTAAACTGTTGCATCAATTCGTCACGCATCGTCTGAAAACCAGAATCCATATGACGACGCGGCCAGGGCAGGTCTACTACCAGCTCACCGACAATCCGCCCCGGGTTCTGGGACATGATTAACACCCGGTCGGCCATCGCAATCGCTTCATCAATATCGTGGGTGACTATCACCATGGTGATACCGCGTTCACGGCAGATATTGGGCACCTCTTCCTGAAGCTGTGTGCGGGTAAAGGCATCCAGCGCGGAAAAAGGCTCATCCAGAAGCAACACTTCCGGTTCGGTTGCCAGCGAACGCGCCAGCGCAACCCGCTGCTGCTGCCCACCGGAAAGGCTCTGTACATTGACGTCTTTCTTATCGTGCAGCCCAACCATATCCAGCAACGCATCCACCCGCTCACCGGCCTCAGCTTTCGGCATACCATCAAACAGCAGACCCAGCGCAGCATTCTCTTTAACGTTCATCCAGGGATAGAGGGAGGCTTTCTGAAACATCATGTTCCACTTAGCGCTGGGTTTAGTCACCAGATGACTATTGATGCGGACACAACCATCAGAGGGAATAAGCAAACCCGCCATCATGTGCAGCAGCGTCGACTTGCCACAACCACTGCGACCAATCAGCGCCACCAGCTCACCAGGTTCAATTCGATTTTCAATATCTTTCAGCGTAGGTTCTGCTGAAGCACTGAATTTATGTGTGATGAAATCAAGTGATATAGACGCACCCATACTCCGGCTCCGATAAATTAGTATTGATCCAGATCAAAGCATTTTCCGGGCCAAAATTAATAAACCAATAAAAACATATAGTTAGGTGGAGATGTAGAATAAAGGAAACACCCACTATGGTCTGACAATGTCGAGCATTGTCAGGTAATGGCCGGTTATGCCCTATTGCAGTGCAGCATTGCGCTCCATTGTCGGGCATATTTTCATCAATTTTAGTGAGGTTCGGGAGGATAAACAGAACGGTGAATTCGATAGGCTGTCAACCAGGAATTCTACTGACTGACAACCCGAAGAGATCCGGAAGACGCAGCTTATCTACGCCGGAACAGCGGCTGGGGTGTAGATACCGAACGGGCATAGATCAGATCAAACACTTCCAAACCTTTTAGCGCCTCCTCTGCTGACTTATCTTCACGAACAGCAAAGGAGCTGAAGCCACAGTGACGCATCGCCGCTAACTGATCTCGTAACACATCACCCACGGCACGCAGCTCTCCCTCGAAACCATGTCGGGCACGCAGCAGATAGGCCTGACTATAGGCCCGACCATCACTGAAGCGGGGAAACTGAAGCGCTATCAGCGGCAGAGAATCGAGCCAGGGCTGCAGCACGCCAGGATCATCATCCGGATGCAGCACCACGCCATACAGCTTCTGCAAGCTTTCACCTGATTCAGCTAACACCAGCAGACGCTCCAGTGACACGATCTGATAATCGCGATTACCGCTGTCATCTTCACCCGGCATCGACCAGGGGTCATCATGCACAACCGTAGAGACTCCGTTCACCGTCGTAATAATGTTTTTCATACGGAGGCCTCCTCAGGGGTTACCTGTGCAGTAGCGGTTGGCGTCTGATAAACCCGCTCTTTAAAGGGGTCAAGACCGATGCGGTTGACCGTTTCGATAAACGGCTCGTCCAATTCACGGTAGTCCAGATAGGTCTGCAACAAGCGGTTTATCGCTTCCGGCACCTCTTCCGTCCGGAAAGCACGTCCGATCACTTTACCCAGCGAACTGTTCTTTCCCTGAGCGCCGCCAATGGTGATCTGGAAAAACTCCTCACCACTTTTATCCACCCCGAGGATACCGATATTGCCGATATGGTGATGACCACAGGCGTTGACACAACCGGAGATATTCAGCGTCAGATCACCCAGATCATGGAGGAAATCGATATTATCAAAACGTTCCTGAATGGCACGGGTGACCGGCAGTGAACGGGTGTTCGCCAACGCACAGTAATCACCACCGGGGCAGGCAATCACATCGGTCAGCAATCCCACATTGGGCTTCGCCAGATTAATCTCTGTCAGTTTTTTCCACAACGGATAGAGATCCTGTTTACGGATATCCGGCAGCACCAGATTCTGCTCATGGGACACCCGGATCTCACCGAAACCATAGCGTTCCGCCAGATCCGCCACAGCGTTCATCTGCTCGCCGGTAACATCCCCGGGAGGCGCGCTGGCACCCGGCTTGGTTGACAGTATCACCGAGGCATAACCAGTCACTTTATGCGGCTGCGTATTGCGCTGTACCCATAAGCCAAACTGCGGATCACGGGCCAGCCAGGCACCATATTCAGGATCAATCAGATCGAGTCGCTCGTAAACCGGTGGTGCAAAACCGGCAGCTACCCGCTGATACTCTCTCTCGGTCAGCACGGCGTCACTGTCTTTAATCAGCGCCCACTCACGCTCAACCTCCTGGGCAAACGCATCCACGCCCAGCGTTTTAACCAGAATTTTGATACGCGCCTTATACTTGTTATCCCGGCGGCCATAACGGTTATAAACACGCAGAACCGCTTCGGTGTAGGTGAGTATATGTTGCCATGGCAGAGCTTGTTTCACCCGCTCATTGAGGATCGGCGTTCTGCCAAGCCCACCCCCGGCCATAACATCCAACAGCATCTCACCCCTGTCACCCCGATAGAGATAGAGACCAATATCATGGGCGCGCACTGCGGCACGATCAGATGCTGAGGATGAGATAGCGATCTTAAATTTGCGCGGCAGAAAGAGAAACTCAGGATTTACCGTCGACCACTGTCTGAGGATTTCAGCCAGAGGGCGGGGGTCTATCACCTCGTCACCGGCCACTCCGGCAAACGCTTCAGTGGTGATATTGCGTACGCAGTTACCGGAGGTCTGGATCGCATGCATATCATGATCGGCCAACAACTGCAGGATGTCCGGCACCTGTTCCAGCTCAATCCAGTTAAACTGAATATTCTGGCGGGTAGTGAAATGGCCATAACCGCGATCAAAGTCAGTGGCTATTTTAGCCAGCACCCGCAACTGATCGGCAGAGAGGGTGCCATAAGGGTTCGCCACCCGGAGCATATAGGCATGCTTTTGCAGGTAGAGTCCGTTTTGCAACCGCAGCGGCAAAAACTCCTCTTCACTCAGATCGCCCGATAGCCGGCGTGCAACCTGATCACGGAACTGCTCTACCCGCGCCTGTACCAACGCCCGGTCATATTCATCATATCTGTACACAACATCAGTACTCGTTCAGCTACTTTAGCCGCCCAGAATATACTGAGGTGTAAATCAGGCACAGGCTCAATATTTTAATTTTTAATCGAGACAGATTAACCCTGCGGCACCAACACAGCGGACAAAATATTCAGCGCCTCAACCCGGCGCTTATCCCAGGGATGGGAAAAACTGAGGCGCATACAGTTGCGAAATTGTCCCGATACCGAGAACAACGGCCCGGGGGTAATCACCACCCCACGATCGAGCGCTTCGGGATAAGCCTCTAAGGTATCCACCCCTTCAGGCAACTCTACCCACACCGCTAAGCCACCCTGCGGCAGGCTGATTCTCAAATCCCCGGGCCAGGCTCGCAGGTGCGCAATCAGCCGGTCACGTCGTTCACGCAACTCATGGCGCTGGCGGCGCAGATGGGCCGCAAAACTGCCATCGGCGATAAACTCAGCGACCCCTTGTTGCAGATAGCGACTACTGCTCAGTTGGGTCACCAGTTTAAGTTTGATAATCCGTTCGTGCCATCGCGCTCCTGAGATCCACCCCAGCCGCAGGTCCCGGGATAACGATTTTGAAAATGAGCTACAGAGGATCACCCGGTTATATTGATCCAGCGCTTTCAGCGGATCGGGCACCACTCCCAAAGCTGTATCGGCATAGATATCATCTTCAATAATGGCCAGATCATATTGTTCCGCCAGAGCTAACAACTGCTGCCGGGCGTCTGTCGGCATCAGCGCCCCTCCCGGGGTTGAAAAGGCCGGTGAGACTATACAGGCTTTAACTTTCCAGCGTTTGAGCACCTCTTGCAGCGCCTCTATATCCATCCCTGTAGAGATGGATGTCGGCACCTCAACAACTTGTAAACCTAGCTGTTCAAGCAGCTGCAGCACACCGTAAAACCCCGGCGACTCAACCGCAACAATATCGCCCTTTTCGCAGGTCGCCATCAACGCCAGGAACAGCGCATGCTGACAGCCGGAGGTGATACACAACTCATCAATATCCGCCTGCCAGCCACGGCGTAGCAAATGCAGGGATAGCTGTTCCCGCAAGCCAGCATCCCCCGCAGGAATATCGTAATACTGGTAATCATCGCCCCGTTGCCGACGCAGCGCTCTGGCGACCGACCTGTTCAGGGTGACAATGCCCGCGGGCAGCTCCCCCGCGTGCAGATCCGGTAGCAGATCAAAGGCTGCACTGCGGCGCATAATATCCAGCAACAGCTCACTCACCGTTACCGGCCTGGGCGCCTCGATACGTGAACGGCTGATCGGCTCCTTTACGGTTTTAGCATGCAGCGCAACAAAGTAACCCGCTTTAGGCCGGGCTTCCAGCAAGCCCTGCGCTTCAAGGCGCTGCAGGGAGTGCTGGACAGTCGCTTTCGACAGCCCATGTTGTTTGCACAGCGCCCGGATCGAGGGCAACCGATCCCCCATCAGCCAGCGCTGTTCTTCAATCCCTTTTAAGAGCCAGCTCTCAAGCTGTTGATAGAGATAATCTGATGTCATTGTGCCTTACCGCCTAACTGTACCTATTAACTATAATTTTTTTATACCTGCTCCTATACAAATTACAACCGTAATCTAGCGCAATCACAAAATTTAGTAGATTGTCGCCATGCAAAAAATTCCTGTTATACAAGACCCAACGCCTCCCTTTGCAACCGATGGTAAGTTTCACGTGCGCCTCACCGAGGGGCGTTTTCAAAACCTCAGACGGCTGACCACCTGGCCCATGATCGCACTGTTTTTCGGTCTTGCCTGGGTACAGATCGATGGTCAGCCGTTTCTGTTTTTCTCTTTTGAGCACCGCCGTATCACCCTCTTTGGCAGCGCGTTGTCCTGGCATGATCTGCCCTTACTGGCAGGATTAATGATTGCAGGCGCGACGCTGCTGTTTTTTATGGCGGTGGCCTGGGGACGGGTCTGGTGCGGCTTTGCCTGTCCACAGAGCGTCTGGACCTGGCTGTTTATCCGCATCGAACAGCTGACCGAAGGGCGTGCCAGTGAACGGGCTAAAACTGACCATCTGCCACTGCGCGGTAAGCGTCTGTTACGCCGGGTACTGAAACATATTCTCTGGATCTCTTTGTCAATACTCACCGCGGCAACCTTCACCGGATACTTTGTCCCTATCCGCGAGATCGCTGCCGATATGATCAATCTGCAGATGTCATCCGCGCTGTTTGGCTGGCTGACTATTATGGCGGCGCTGACCTATGCCAACGCCGGTCTGGTGCGGGAAAAAATCTGTCTGCATGCCTGTCCCTACTCACGTTTCCAGAGCGTTATGTTTGACGACAACACTCTGACAGTCAGCTACGACGCTAAACGCGGTGAACCCCGGGCAAACCGTCGTCATTCAAATAAAAACAGCACGGATGAAAATAGCGGCGACTGCGTTGATTGCGGTATCTGTGTACAGGTCTGCCCCACCGGCATCGATATTCGAAATGGCTTGCAGGCGGCCTGTATCGACTGCGCCGCCTGCATCGACGCCTGCGATAACGTCATGGATAAGATTAACCGCCCAAGAGGATTGATACGGTTTGCATCCGAACGCCAGCTGGAGGGCAAACAATCCCCCTTCCTGCGTGGAAAACTGGCGGGCTATGCGGCGGTATCCCTCTGCGCGATCTCAGCGGTCGCCTATGGCTTTACCAATACCAAAAGCTTATTGGTAGAGGTGCGCCGTGACCGAACAGAACTGTTTACCCAGCTGGATCAGAATACCGTGTGCAACAACTATCGCGTCAAAGTGGAAGGCTTTGCCCGTGGTCAGGAGCGGATTCAGGTTTCCCTCTCCGCAACCCCACAGTTTATGCTCTACGGCCCTGAAGTCATCAAACTCAGCGACAGCAACTCAGCCTGGTTACCCTACCGTATCTGCGGTAGTAATGTGGAGGAGGCGAACGCGAAACTGGCATTTGTCTTCACCGACAATGGCATCTCAACATCAAAGGAAACCACCTTCCTGTCGAAGCTGATCTGAAACGACACGCCCGGCTATAAAGGCCGGGCTTTACAACCAATGCAGAGTCGCTCTGGTAAGTTAGCAATAGTGTTTTCTTTAGCAAATATCGCTCACGTCGATCAGCTGCTTCAAGCCTGGAGTAAGTCTGCCTTCATGAAATAAGAGTGCACAGTCATTTACTCAGGACCGGCCTTTCCCTGAACACGCCTTACCGCGTCCTGCCATCCGGCATAGAGCTCATCACGACGCGACTTGCTCATGGTCGGCTCAAAGCGTTTTTCACAATGCCACATCGACTGCAGCGCCTCTAACGATTCAAACACCCCAGCCTGCAAACCAGCTAAGTAAGCAGCCCCTAAGGCGGTAGTCTCAATAATCTCGGGCCGGTCGACCGTTGCACCCAGAATATCTGAGAGAAAATTCAGCACCCAATTATTAACCACCATGCCGCCATCAACACGCAATGTGGTTGGCCTGACACCATCACTTTCCATCGCTCTTTGCAGATCTTTGGTTTGATAACAAACCGATTGCAACCCTGCGGTAACAATCTCCTTGATGCCGGTATCCCGTGTGAGACCCAAAATAGCGCCCCGGGCATTCGGGTCCCAATACGGCGCACCTAGTCCAGTAAAGGCAGGGACCATATAAACACCATGATCAAGCGGTGTCTGGCGGGCCAGCGGCTCAGCATCTGCGGCCCCTTTGATCAGTTGCAAACCATCACGAAGCCACTGAATCGTCGCACCCGCGATGAAAATACTCCCCTCCAATGCATAGGTGGTTTTGCCGTTCAGGCGATAAGCAACGGTTGTCAGCAAGCGGTTTGTCGAGACCAGTGCGTTATCACCGGTATTCAGCATCAGAAAACAACCGGTACCATAGGTGCTCTTAGCCATTCCCTTAGCGAAACAGGTCTGACCGAAGAGTGCCGCCTGCTGGTCGCCTGCAACACCAAGAATGGGGATCTCAGCCCCCAGAAGGTGTTTGTCAGTCACACCGAAATGAGCGGACGAATCCATCACTTCAGGCAGCATAGACGCGGGGATATCGAACAGTTCGAGAAGCTCGGGATCCCACTCCTGCGTATGGATATTAAATAGCAGGGTGCGTGAAGCGTTAGTAGCATCTGTACGATGCACCGCGCCTCCGGTGAGCTGCCAAAGCAGGTAGGTATCGACAGTACCAAAGACCAGATCACCCCGCTCGGCTTTCTCCCTGGCGCCGGGGATCTCTTCAAGCAACCAGCAGATTTTAGTGGCAGAGAAATAGGGATCGATCAGCAATCCGGTTTTCGAGCTGATTAACGTTTCAACACCTTGCGCTGAGAGCATTTCACAATACTCAGAGGTGCGACGGTCTTGCCAGACAATGGCATTGTAGATCGGCAGCCCGGTATGGCGGTCCCATACCAGGGTTGTTTCTCGCTGGTTGGCAATACCGATCGCGATGATTTCGTCAGCTGATACCCCGTTCTCCGATAATACTTTGCGGCAGGTCGTCAGAACCGTGCCCCACAAATCATCAGGATTGTGCTCAACCCAACCATCGTGTGGAAACTTCTGCGAGAACTCCTCCTGAGCCAGCGCGTGTATTCGCCCTTCAGTCGTGAAAAGAACCGCTCGTGAACTTGTTGTGCCCTGGTCGATGGACAAGAGATACCCAGACATGAACATTCCCTATATTGTTATTCTGTATGTTCCTAAATATTCGAAAATGCATGCGCTATAACAAATAAACAACACTGACCTTCAATATCGAACAAAGACACTCTTTTGCATCTATAACACAAAAAGCTCATCTAGGATCTTTTGCTCAGTATTGTTCGCTTAGATTGATATTTTTGAAATAGGAACATTATAGTAGTCAGAAACCAACCATAATAGATGAATAACCGACACCATGGTCTTAACGGGTATTTGCAGAGGAGAACCAGAGATGCGTCTTACGCATGATGTTTATGACCTCCTTGTTATCGGTGGCGGCATTAACGGGGCAGGTATTGCGGCAGATGCGGCCGGTCGCGGCCTGTCAGTTGCCCTGTGCGAAATGAGCGATCTGGGATCAGCAACCTCATCAAACAGCAGCAAACTCATCCATGGTGGACTCCGATACCTGGAATACTACGAGTTCAGATTAGTCAGAGAGGCGCTGGCTGAACGCGAAGTGTTACTAAAAAACGCCCCCCACATTATCTGGCCGTTGCGTTTTCGGCTTCCTCACCGGCCACACCTGCGTCCGGCATGGATGATTCGCGCAGGCCTTTTCCTTTACGACAATCTGGCCAAACGAGCCACACTGCCTGCATCAAAGAGCTTGATCTTTGGTGCTGAGAGCGTACTCAAGTCAAGCATGCCCCGTGGTTTTGAATATTCTGATGGCTGGGTAGATGATGCCCGTTTGGTCGTTTTGAACGCCTTAGCGGCCCGGAATAAAGGCGCAACGATTAAAACCCGCACCCGATGCATCAGCGCCAGGCGTACAGATCAGCTCTGGAGCGTCACACTACGGGATACGCTCACCGGCCACACTGAGGCTCTCAAATCCCGCTCTATCGTTAACGCTGCAGGTCCCTGGGTTTCAAGCCTGTTTGAAGATGTAATGAATTCAAAGCCGCCTAAGAACATCAGATTAGTGAAAGGCAGTCACATCATTGTTCCCCGTATTCATAACGAACCTGAGGCCTACATACTCCAGAATGAAGACGGCCGTATAGTGTTTGTTATCCCCTACGAAGAGAGCTTCTCGTTGATCGGCACCACCGACCAGGAGTACTTTGGCGACCCTGCCGAAGTGACAATCGATCAGGGTGAAATAGAATACTTAGTTGAGATCACCAATCAGCATTTCCGCACTCAGATTAGCGCAACCGATGTCGTAAGAACCTACTCAGGGGTGCGCCCGTTACTCGATGACAACGCCGGGGCGGCCCAGGCAGTGACCCGTGATTATACCTTTGAAGTTGACGCCCCCGGCAACCAGGCACCGTTAATCTCGATCTTTGGTGGCAAGATCACAACCTATCGAAAATTGTCCGAGGCGGCTGTCGATAAACTATGTGAGCACTTTCCTGACAGTGGGCCAAAGTGGACGGCTGATACCTGTCTGCCCGGAGGTGACTTTGAGAGTCAGCCAGCATTGCAAAACGAGCTGACACGCCGATACCCATGGCTGCCGAATCAGATAATCAGGCGATATGTTCGAACTTACGGCACCCTAGCCTACCGTCTGCTAAAAGATATCGACTGCCTTAGCAAGATGGGAAAAGACTTTGGGGCCGGTCTGTATGAAGCAGAAATACGTTACCTGATTGATCACGAATGGGCCTTAACCGTTGAAGACATCATCTGGCGAAGAACCAAGCGTGGGCTTTACATGACAGAAACGGACGTTGATCGCTTAACCTCATATCTGAACAACCACTTGTAGTACACACTTAATAAAGGCACTCGACAATTGTATTTCTGAGTTACGGGAATCGATCACACTGCTACCTTTCTGCTGACACATTAATGTGTGACTTTCTGTTTGAGAAAAGTAAACTTATCGCTCTGCCGATCGGTTTCAGCACAAATGCTCAACAGGTCATCAATAAAATGATGCAGGGCCCGCCGCTCAATCTGCCGGATCTTTTGCTGTTGCGCCTCTGTCAGCATGTGA
>NZ_CAKZLP010000073.1 GCF_937127095.1 uncultured Amphritea sp. | reverse complement strand
CCGGTGATAACATCGTGTTTTGCCAGACGGCGGACTTTGCGGGCAGTGCCTTTCATTACGGTGTTACCAAGAGAAACCTGGCCGTCACCGCCGACAACCACCTGGTCGCCGCGACGTACTGAAACAATTGTGGTCATGGGTGTGTTTTCCCGAATAGGTGTACTCAATTTTCAATGAGTATAGATATGGGATCGCAGTGGGTTATTTCAAGGTTATGAAGATCCGATGACGCAAGGATTTAGTCGATCTGCCGGACTAATGGCTGGATTCTCATCCTGACCAGGCGGTCTTCTGCCTTGCTGAGCATTGAGCGGTTGTCGAACGGTCCGCAGAGTACCTGATACCAGATGCTGCCATTGGCGTTGGTTACCCGGTTGGTTTTGACATTGGGCAAGCCTTCCAGAATCAGGCGTGCCCGCAACTGTTCCGCATCCGGCTGACTTTTGAAAGAGCCTGCCTGGATAACATAGGTATGTTCCGATTTTGCATCCTTGGGAGTCGATTTGTAGGGCTCAACATTGGCCGTATCGACTTCGCTTTCAGGCAGAATCTGATAGAAATCAAAACGCTCAGACTGCTCCTCGACCGGTATGGCAGATTTAACTGTGGCCCTGGTTTCTGCCTTAGCGTCCGGTTTGACCGCTTTTGCTGCTGCAGGCTCAGGTTTTGTTGTCGCTTTAGCTACCGGCTTTGCGGCAGATTTGGTGCTCTCTTTTGCAGCAGGTGGGTTCGCCGCTGGCGTTGTTTTGTCGCTGGCGCTGTTGTCTGGTTTCACCGTGGTTAGTTGCCACAAGGTGAAACCAAAGCCGACGAGGATGATCACGCTGATAACAGAGCGTATCAGTGGGAACGGTTTTTTAACCGGTGCGCTAGCCCGCGTGTTGCTGCGGGTCATGCGGCTGGCTGCCGTTCCACTGTTGCGTTTCTTTGCGTAATCTTTGCGCGCCATCTGTTTTGCCTTCTTACATCAGCTCTGGAGCGGTAACACCCATGAGATCCAGGCCATTAGCCAGCACCTGTCGCACCGCTTCCGCCAGTGTCAGGCGGGCGTTGCGCAGATCGGTATCATCAACCAGGGTTTTCTCTGAGTTGTAATAGGTGTGGAAATCGCTGGCCAGTTCATACAGGTAGGTGGCGATCAGGTGAGGTTCACGTACATCAGCGGCACGCTTCACCACTTCCGGATAGCGTCCCAGTTTGATAGTCAGATGCTTCTCTGATTCCAGTTCCAGTCGGCTCAGGGCATTCTGGCCGGTTGCTTCATCCCATTGCAGGTTGTTCTCTGCCAGTTTGCGGAAGATGGAGCAGACCCGGGCGTGGGCATACTGAATATAGTAAACCGGGTTGTCAGCTGACTCCGAACGCGCCAGATCGATATCAAAGTTCAGATGGCTGTCGGATTTGCGGGCTGCGAGGAAGAAGCGGGTAGCATCGCGGCCCACTTCATCGATCAGATCGCGCAGGGTCAGGTAGCTGCCCGCCCGCTTGGAAATCTTAACCTCTTCACCACCGCGCATAACGGTCGCCATCTGGTGCAGTACATAGTCCGGCCAGCCTTTAGGGATGCCGGCGTTGAGTGCCTGCAGGCCCGCGCGGACACGGGTGATGGTGCTGTGGTGATCGGCGCCTTGCTCATTGATGACAGTGTCGAAGCCGCGCTCCCACTTGTTCATATGGTAAGCAACATCGGGCACAAAGTAGGTGTAGCCGCCATCGGTCTTGCGCATTACCCTGTCTTTGTCATCACCAAAATCGGTGGTGCGCAGCCACAGTGCGCCACCCTCTTCGTAGGTGTAGCCATTTTTGATCAGCGCTTCTACCGCCTCTTCCACTTTGCCTTCGGTGTACAAAGATGATTCGAGGAAATAGATATCGAAATCGACACCAAAGGCTTTCAGGTCAAGATCCTGTTCATGGCGCAGGTAGGCGACCGCAAAGTGGCGTATCGCTTCAAGATCGTCGGCATCTTTGGTGCCGGTGAAGCGCTGATCTGCTGAGACGACGGTGTCGCCCTGCATAAAGCTTTCCGCCAGCTCAGTAATATAATCGCCACGATAGCCATCGGCAGGCCAGCTCGGATCTTCCGGCGTTAGCCCTTTACAGCGGGCCTGAACGGAGAGTGCCAGATTGTTGATCTGCGCCCCTGCATCGTTGTAATAAAACTCGCGGGTGACATCCCAGCCGGTTGCTTCCATCAGACGGCTGAGGCAGTCACCGACCGCTGCACCGCGACCGTGACCAATATGCAGAGGTCCGGTCGGGTTGGCAGAGACGAATTCAATCTGCACCTTTTTGCCAGCCCCGTCGTTGTTGCGACCGTAGTTATTCTTTTGCTGCAAAATGGTTCTGATCAGGTTGCCGGTAGAGGCATCGCTGACAAAGAAGTTAATAAAACCGGGGCCGGCGATCTCTGTTTTGTCGACATTATCAGAGGCGGGCAGCGCGTTGCAGATCTTTTGTGATAGCTCGCGGGGGTTGGTTTTAGCGGCTTTAGCCAGTGTCAGAGCAATGTTTGAGGCAAAGTCTCCGTGAGACTTGTCGCGGGTGTTTTCTACCATGATTGTAGGCTGGGTGTCGGCAGGCAATATGCCGTCATCGATCAGCGAGGTCAGGGCAGTACTAATCAGGTCCGCAATATGTTGTTTCATGCTCAAAAGATACCGGGTTAAATTCAGGGGCCAGACTCAAGTACGCAGGTTTATCGCGGGTGAAAGTATAAAAAAAAATTATATAAATTCAGCCGACTACGCAGTTGTCTGTAGAAAAGACCGCGTATTATCCCTTTTCGACCGACCTTTGTTAACCCCCGTGGCGGTTATTTCTGGCTAAAACATATCCACCGGATCGACATCCACCGACCAGCGCACTTTACGCGCATCCGGGTCGCTTTCGACTGTACTGATAAGGCTTTGCAGTTGCTGATGCAGAGCTTTGCGATCACGACTCTGTAGTACCAGCTGAGCGCGAAACAGACCGGCACGTTTCTCCATCGGCGAGGGCAGTGGTCCGATCCATTGCACCCCCTGAGGCTGGAGAATATCCTCCTCCAGCAGCGTTCTGAGTTTGCGCAGGAAGCGCTCTGCCATCCCCTGATGGCTGGCTTCAGCCCTGAACATCGCACAATACATCGAAGGAGGAAGCTGTGCGGCGATCCGCTGGCTGAGTTCCTGTTCGGCAAATGCCTGATAACCTTCGCTGACCAGGCTGGTGATCGTCGGGTGGTCGGCATGGTGAGTCTGCATCACCACTTTGCCCGGATGATCGGATCTGCCAGCCCGTCCGGCCACCTGAAGAATCAGCTGAGCGGTGCGCTCCATACCTCTGAAGTCTGCGCTGAACAGGCCGCTGTCGGCATTCAGAATGGCCACCAGTGTGACTTTAGGGAAGTGGTGTCCTTTTGCCAGCATCTGCGTGCCGATGAGGATGCAGGGTAGTCCCTGATGTACCCGGTCCATAATCTGTTGCATGGCGTTTTTACGCTGGGTGGTGTCCCGGTCGACCCGGATAACCGGAAACTCGGGAAACAGCTTCTGTAACGCCTCTTCGGTGCGTTCAGTGCCTGCACCGACCGGTTTGAGTTCTGTGCTGCCGCAGTGATCACAGTTGACCGGCACGGGGCGCTGGCTATCACAGTGGTGGCAGTGCAGATGATACGGTTTGCGGTGCAGGGTCATATGCGCATCGCAGCGGCGGCAATCGGCCAGCCAGCCGCAATCGTGGCACATCAGTGTCGGGGCAAAGCCTCTGCGGTTAAGAAATATCAGCACCTGAGTGCCTTGCTGCAGATGACTTTTGATCTGTTGGATTAGCGGCGTGGATAAGCCGTCCTCGAGGGGCAGCTGGCGAATGTCTAGCAGTTCAAATCTGGGTGGAAGGGCATTGCCGGCACGCTGATTCAGTTTCAACCACTGATAACGCCCCTGTTGAGCGTTGTACAGGCTTTCGATGGCGGGGGTCGCGGTACCCAGTACTACCGGGATCTGCTCAAAGTTGCCGCGCATAATCGCGAGGTCGCGGGCGTTATAACGAAACCCGTCCTGCTGCTTAAAGGAGGTGTCGTGTTCTTCATCGATAAAGATGATGCCGGGATTTAGCAATGGCGTGAAGATGGCTGAGCGGGTGCCGATAATAATGCGGGCAACCCCCTCCCTGGCTTGTAGCCAGACATCGAGTCGCTGACGGTCGGTCAGATTTGAGTGCAGTACCATGACCGGCAGATTGAAACGCGCTTTGAAACGGGCAACGGTCTGCGGCGTCAGGCCTATCTCTGGCACCAGTATCAGGGCCTGCTTACCCTGGCGAATAAAATGCTCTATGGCCTGGAGATAGACTTCAGTTTTTCCGGAGCCGGTGACTCCCTGTAGTAAAAAGGGTTTGAAGCCCTTCGCTGCGGTTATTGCAGAGACCGCCTGTTGTTGCTCGTTGTTGAGTGTCAGCGGTACTTCATGGAGAGGCTGGTCGCTGTGATGATCCGCGTTGGGTTTGTGAATAAAGGATTCGGCGAGGTCTTTCTCGATCAGTTTTTTCAACAGCGAGGTTTGCCCGCCCTCTGCGCGTATTGCATCTTCACTGATGCCTCTGGGGTGTTCCTGAAGCAGTAACAACAGTTCCCGCTGGCGTGCAGCGGTTTTGCCCAATTGCGCGATATCGGCGTCAGCGGTTGCCCGCCACAGGTGCTGGTGGGCATACTCACAGGGCTCGCCCTTACGCAGCAGAACCGGCAGCGCCTGGCTTAGCGCATCACCGAGTGGGTGCTGGTAGTAGTTACCGGCCCAGCGGGCCAGCTTTAAAATGGTTGCCGGCATCGGTGGTGTCGTGTCGAGCACTGCGATTGCGGGTTTCAGTTTATCCAGTGGAACCTCTGTGCTCTCTGAAACTTCGATCAGAATGCCGGTAACCTCTCTGCGTCCAAACGGAACCTGTACCCGCACGCCGGGTATCAGTGTCGCGGGTTCGCACGCTTGCGGTGGCAGGTAATCGAACAGCCGGCGTAGCGGAGAGGGTATGGCCAGACGAAGGTAAGGCATAGCAGGAGAGGCTCACATCAGGGACAGTTGCCACAGTGTATGTCTTTTTGATTTCGCTGTTAACCAGCGGTTATTATCCGGCTGTATAAATGCTTGCTGAGGGTGAAAACTGTGCGTATAATGCCCGGCCTTAATCCTATAGGCTTAATTGCCTGCATGCGGTGCCCGGCAAG